>CAVPGG010000162.1:0-70791 GCA_963703755.1 uncultured Pseudomonadota bacterium | reverse complement strand
CGAGGCGGAGTTCAAGGAATTGCAGAGCGACCTCAACGGGCGGTTCGGCGGCCTCGGCATCCAGATCTCCACCCAGGACGGCGTGCCGAAGATCATCTCGCCGATCGACGACACGCCGGCCTCGCACGCCGGGCTCGCCGGCGGCGACCTGATCGTGTCGATCGACGGGCAGAGCACGCACGGGATCGACCTGCAGAAGATCGTGCGCATCCTGCGCGGGACGCCCGGCACCAGCGTGAAGCTCACCATCCTGCGCGGCACCAAGGCGCCGTTCGAGGTGACTATCACGCGCGCCATCATCGAGGTGCCCTCGATCAAATCGAAGCTGCAACCCAACGCGATCGGCTATGTGCGCGTCACCGAGTTCGGCGGCGAGACCGCCGACGACTTCAAGAAGGCGGTCCTCAAGCTCAAGCAGGACGCGGGCGGCAAGCTGCGCGGCCTCGTGCTCGACCTGCGCAACGATCCGGGCGGCCTGCTCTCGGCCGCGGTGTCGATCGCCGGCGACTTCCTCGACGGCGGCACGGTCGTGAGCACGCACGGCCGCCAGCGCACCGAGGACCGCGCCTACACGGCGCCCGCGCACGGCGACCTCCTGCCCGGCACGCCGATCGTGGTGCTGATCAACGGCGCCTCGGCGTCGGCCTCCGAGATCGTCGCGGGCGCGCTGCAGGATCGCCATCGCGCGACCATCATGGGCACGCCGAGCTTCGGCAAGGGCTCGGTGCAGTCGGTGATCCCGCTCACCGGCCACGGCGCGCTCCGGCTCACCACCGCGCTCTACTACACGCCGGCCGGACGCTCGATCCAGGGCGAAGGCATCACGCCCGACGTGACGGCCGAGGCGCCCAAGGACCAGCAGGTCGCGGGCGCCCTGTTGCTGAGCGAGAACGAGCTCAGCGGCGCGTTCAAGAATCCGGGACGGCTCGGCGGCGCCAAGACCAAGAACGACGCGAGCAACGTGCCCGATCCGGCCAAAACCTCGCCGGCCGCGGCGCACTCGCCGCCGATCAAGGTGGACCTGATCGGCACCGACGCGGACGGGCAGCTCAAGGCGGCGATCGCGCGGCTCGAAGAGGCGAACGCCTGCCCGGGCGGCGTCAGCGCCGCCACCACGGGCGCGAAGGCCTGCGCGCAGTAAGGTTCACGTCATTGCGAGGCGTGCGTAGCACGCCGAAGCAAATCCGATCCGCATGCGGATGCCGATCGAGTTCGCTTCGGCGGCCTGCGGCCGCCTCGCAATGACGTCAGCGGATGATCGAGAACAGCCGCGACCAGCGGATGGACCAGGGCCAGCTCCAGATGTGCCAGGCCGGCTCGCCCCCCTCGAGCGAGAAGAAGATGATGCGGGCGTGGCCGATCAACAGGTCGGATGCGACGTAGCTCACGTCGGGAAAGCGGCTGTCCTCGGAATTATTCCGATTGTCGCCCATCATGAAGTAGTGACCGGCCGGCACCGTGTAGACGTCCGTGTTGTTGGGGTCGAACGCGTCGGCACGCGGGGGGCACTCCAGCGTGGTGTAGCTGCGGCCGTTCGGCAGCGTCTCGCGCCAGCGCTTGACGCGCACCGGCGGGCTCCACGCCGGCACGTAGGAATGGCACGGGTCCTCGCCGACGAAATCGTCGGTCGCCTCGCGCTTGATCTCCGTGCCGTTGATGTAGAGCGCGCCCTGCTTCACCTGGATGCGGTCGCCCGGCAGGCCGATCAGCCGCTTGATGAAATCGAGGTCGCCGTGGCGGAAGACGATCACGTCGCCGCGCTCCGGCGTCGAGCCGAAGATGCGCCCGGAGAACACCGGCGGCGCGAACGGAATCGAATACTTGCTGTAGCCGTAGCTGTACTTGGTGACGAACAGGTAGTCGCCGATCAGCAGCGTCGACTCCATCGAGCCGGACGGGATGCTGAACGGCTGAAACAGCAGGGTGCGGATGACCACCGCGATGATCAGCGCCTCGACGAGCGAGACCACCAGCTCGTAGGTGCCGCCGCTCTTCTTCTTGCTCTTGCGCGCTGCGCTCATCGGCCCGTCCGCATCCATGCGTCCCCATGACGCCGGCCGCACCATATTGAACTCGGCGCTTCCCTTCAATGCGAATGGCGGCCATTGCCAGCCGCAACGCGCCGCCGCTATCGTCTGGTCACGCGCATCCTCGTCCGGGTCAAACGGAGGATCGAGTGCATCCCGTGAAAGCAGTTGCGGCCGCGCTCGCGGCGCTGATGCTGATGACGCTTGTGCCGGCGCCCGCGCGCGCCGACGACTGGCCCGCCAAGCCGGTGCGCATCGTGGTGGCGTTCGGCGCCGGCGGCAGCGCGGATATTCTCGGGCGCCTCGTCGCGGCCGAGCTCACCGATGCGTTTCACCAGCGCTTCTACGTCGAGAACCGGCCGGGCAGCAGCGGCAGCATCGGCTCGGCCCTGGTGGCGCGCGCCGAGCCCGACGGCTACACGCTGCTGATCGGCGGCTCCGGCCCGCATCTCACCGGGCCGGCGATCAACCCGCATATCGGCTATGACCCGATGCGCGACTTCACCCATATCGCGATGATCGCCGGCGACACCTATGCGCTCGCCGCCAACCCGGCGCTCGGCGCGCGAACGCTCGCCGACGTGATCCGCCTCGCGCGCGAAAAGCCGCTCGCCTCCGCGTCGCCCGGGCCAGGCTCGCTCGGCCATCTGCTGCTGCTCGAGCTCGACCGCGTCGCCAAGATCCGCATCGAGCATATCCCCTCGCCCGGCGGCACCGTGACGGACGTGCTCGGCAACCATGTGCCGCTCGCGCTCACCACCGTGCTGACGGTCGGCGAGTATCTGCGCGCCGGCACGCTCATCGGCATCGCGCTCACCTCGACCGAGCGCAACCCGGTGTTCCGCGACATCCCGACTTTCATCGAGCTCGGCTACCCGCAGATGCGCGGCAGCACCTGGTTCTGGCTCGCGGCGCCGAAGGGCCTGCGGCCCGAGATCACCGCGAAGCTCAATGCGGCGGTGCGCCGGCTCGTGCATGCGCCGCGCGTGGCGGGATATTTCCGCCAGCAGGCGCTGATGACGATGGACCTCGATGTGGCGGGGGTGAACACGTTCTTGCACGAGGAGCTGGCGTACTGGGCGCCGCTCGCGAAGGCGTCGGGGTTGCGGGTTCCGTAGGGTACAGTCATTGCGAGGCGCATCGATCTCGGGTTTACCCGAGATCGACAATTTTGATGAGCAAGTAGGGCAGGCCCGACTTGCGTGCGCGCCGAAGCAATCTCGGCCCACATATGCATGCGCAAGTGAAGAGAGATTGCTTCGCTGCGCTCGCAATGACAGAATTCCGCGCAACACAATAGATCGAGGTGACGCATGGATGCCGTCGTCGAAACCCAAGCTCAACATCAGACCCTGCCCGAGCCGCGCGCCCGGGTCGGCCTGATCGTCCCTTCGGTCAACCGCATGAGCGAGCCGCAGTTCAACCACTTCGCGCCGGCGGGGCTCGGCATTCATGTGGCGCGCGCCCGCATCACCGGACCGTGGCGCAAGCCGGCGGTCGAGATGAAGGACGAGATCGCGCGCTCGGCGGCGGCGCTCGCCGACAGCGGGCCCGACCTCATCGTGTACCACTGCACCGACTCCTCGATGCGCGAGGGCCGCGCCGGCGAACGCACGCTCACCGGCATCGTGCGCGAGGCGACCGGCATCGACACGGTCTCGACCAGCGCGCTGGTGATCGAGGCGATGCGCGCGCTCGGCATCAAGTCGGTGGTGCTGCTCAGCCCCTACCAGTCGAACGACGTGATCGTCCGCTATCTCGAGGAGAACGGCGTCGCGGTGCGCCACGACGTGGCGCTGAAGCTCGACGGGCACGCCTTCGCGGACGTGACGCCGCAGCGCTGGCTCGAGCTCGCGCGCGAGCACGACCGCGCCGACGCCGACGGTATCTTCCTGAGCTGCACCAACACGACGCAGATCGAGGCGATCGAGGACATCGAGCTCGCGCTCGGCAAGCCGGTGGTGAACAGCAACCAGGCGGTGCTGTGGGGCGCGCTCAAGCGGCTCGGCGGCAAGCTCGGCGCCCTGCCGCCGATGCCGCGGCTCGGCCGGCTGATGAACGCGTAAGAGTCAGATCCGGCTGATCGTCGTGTAGGCGAGATAGACGAACATCGCGGCGCCGAGCAGCACGATCAGCCCGCCGAGCGTGATGTCGAGGCGCTCGCCCGGGCCCACGCACTTCTCCTGGCTGTCGATGTCGAGCGCGGTCTTGCGGAAGCGCACGATCGCCAGCAGCATGGTGGCGCAGCCGAGCACGATGAGCAGCAGGCCCGTGATGTTGCCGAGGGTCTGCGTGCCGACCGAGGGCAAGTGCGCGGCAGCCTGCTTGTCCACCGTATCGCGCGCGGCGAGCGACACGAACAGGTCGAACTTCTCCACCAGGAAGCCGAACGCCATGATGGCGATCGCGGTGCGCACCCAGGCGAGAAACGTGCGCTCGTTGGCGGCGTGATCGGAATATCGGTCGATCATGGCTGCGCTTTCCTCCTGCTGCATCGATTTGAGCTCGCGCTTAGACGCTGAGCAACGCACTGTCCTTGACGGCGCAGCGCATGATATCAGGATCGCCCGCCGATCCGGCAGCGCCCGCCCGGCACCGAGAGAAGCTGCATGAAAATCGTCATCCCCAACGACTACCAGGACATGGTCGACCAGCTGCCGTGCTTCGACCTGATCCGCCACCACGAGGTGGTGCGCTATCGCGAGCCGGCGGCCTCGTTCGAGCAACTCGTGGAACGCCTGCGCGACGCCGATGTGGTGGTGGCGGTGCGCGAGCGGGTCGAGTTCTCGCGCGCGCTCCTGGAAAAGCTGCCCAAGCTGCGGCTGCTCGCGCTGGTCGGCCGCAACGCCTCGACCATCGATTTCGCCGCCGCGACCGAGCTCGGCATCCCGGTCTCGCACGGCAAGAGCAACTCGGCCGCGGCGCCGGCCGAGCTCACGCTGGCGCTGATCGTCGCGGCGCGCCGCAACATCGCGCTCGAGGCCGAGCGGATGCGGCGCGGCGACTGGCCATGCACGCTGTCGCATCGCCTGCGCGGCTCGACGCTCGGCATTTTCGGCCTCGGCGCGATCGGCACGCTGGTCGCGCAGGCGGGGCACGGCATGGGCATGCGCGTGCTGACGCTCGGCCGCGACAAGACGGCGGCGGCGGCGCGCGCCGCCGGCTACGACATGGCGGCGAGCAAGGCCGAGCTGTTCGAGGCGTCCGACGTGCTCTCGCTGCACGTGCGGCTCACGCCGGAGACGCGCGGCATCGTCGGGCCCAACGATCTCGCGCGCATGAAGCCGACCGCGCTCATCGTCAACACGTCGCGCGCCGAGCTGATCGCGCCGGGCGCGCTGCTGGCGGCGCTCAAGAAAGGCCGGCCCGGCTACGCGGCCGTCGATGTCTACGAGCACGAGCCGGTGGTGAACGGCGATCATCCCCTGCTGAAGATGCCCAACGTGCTGTGCACGCCGCATCTCGGCTGGGCCGAGTGGGACAATTTCGAGCTCTATTTCCGCGAATGCTTCGAGCAGATCGTCGCGTTCGAGCACGGCCGCGAGATGCGGCTGATCAATCCGGCCGTGACGGCGCGACGGTAATTGCGACGGCGGTTGCCGTCGCTGCCCGGCGCGCAAGACAAAAGATGAGGGATCGTGCCTGCCGCTCATTCTCCCGGCGGCGTCATGCCAACGCAGGCGGCAACTTCTCAAACTTCGGGAGACCGGGATTCAAATAATCCCATGCGTGGCCCTGCGATGCGAACATCACCGCTTGCGGCAAGAATGCACTCGGATCATCCAGGCTGCCGGCCATGACGACGGCGATGCCGGGATTGACAGCGAAGCGCCACAGCACCGGCGAGCCGCATTTCGCGCAAAACCCACGGCTCACAGCCTTATCCCTGCCGCCGGTGACTTCATGGAAGCTCAGCTGGCCGGAGAGATTCAAATCCCTCTCGGCAAATGACAATATATCGGCGTGCCCAGTGCCGGTGGCACGTTGGCAATCCCGGCATTGACACTGGGCCTGAAACTGCGGATCGGCTGCGCTCTCGTAGCGGACTGCGCCGCAGGCACACCCGCCATTGAATTTCGCAGTCATCGTCGTCTCCATGTCGACGCGCCCCGTCGCGATTTCACGCCGGAATGAGCTGCGTGAGCCCGCCATCGGCGAGCAGCTCCGTCCCGACGCAGTAGCTCGAGTCGTCGGACGCGAGAAACAGGACGGCTTTCGCCATCTCCTCGGCGGTGCCGCGCCGGCCCATCGGGATCAGCTTGGTGATGGCCGCCGCCATTTGCTCGGGCGTGACGCCGGCCGGCGCGCCCGCGCGCATGATGATGGGCGTGTCGATCATGCCGGGACTGACCGCGTTCACGCGGATACGGCGCGGCAACAGCTCGACCGAGAAGCCGATGGCGAGGTCGCGTACCGCCGCCTTGACGGCGTTGTACATGGAGGTGCCGGGGCGCGCCTGACGATACGAGGTGCACGCACCCATGAGAACGACGGACGCCCCGTCGCGCAGATACGCGAATCGAGGTTTCGTCGGGAAAGCGCACGAGCGCGGTCAGCGCCCCGACCGGCCAGGTGCCCTCGACAACGTCGACCGCGCGGACCAGGTCGAGAACCTCGCCGCCATGGCGCGCGATCAAGGCGCTAGTCTCCTGCACGTATGGGGCAAACCGAGCCGCGTCATGCACGATCACCTGACCGATCAGATATGCTGCCACGTCCACCTCGCGGGTCTGCCCCAGCGTCGCGTCAGCCCCAGCTGCCCGCAGGGCGCTCGTCCGGGTGTGGCGTTCCCTTGCCATCCTCGACGAGCGATTTTAGGCTGAACATGTAGTAGCCCCACTTCGTGCTGCAGTGATGCATGAACTCGACCGGCTCCATCCATCCGCGGTGGGCGAACAGGACAACCGTCTCGGCACCTTCGGCGCGCAACGCAAACTCGACGGACGTGCCGATCCATTCGGGCGGCCCCTCGAGAACTCGCCACTTCACGAACGAGGGCGAACGCAGCTCGTCGACGGCTATCCTCATCACCAGCAAGTCGTTCTTGAACCGCATCTCCATGACGGACCCGACCGCAGGCACGGCCGCGACCTTCCGCGTCCACCAGGACGAGATCCCCCGCTGCGTCGTGAGCGCCTCATAGACCTGCTGCCGGGGCGCATTGACACCAACCCGATGCAAAATGTTCGGCATACCGCCTCCCGGTCAGGAATTCAACGTCGTGCGGCCAGGGATTGCCCGCGCCAGTTTCGACGAACTTCTTCAGGCTGATGAGATAGAGCGCCCATCGCACGCTGCAGAAGCGGAAGAAATCGCCGGCCCCGGGCCAATTCTGATGGCTGAAGCGAACGACCGTCCCCTCGTTCTCGAGCCGCAGATCGAACGAGAGCACGGTGCCGATCCACTCGGTGCCCGACGGGTGGGCGACGCAGCGCCACCGCACCAGCCGGCCCGGATCGAGCACGGTGACCTCCATGTCGCTGCCGCCATGCTCGCCGAAGCGAAACTTGGCGATTGCACCCACCCGCGGTTCTGCCTGCACGTCCTCGGTCCACCAGCCCGCCATGCCGCGCTGCTCGGTGAGCGCGGCAAAGACTTTGCCGGGCGTTGATTGGACGTTCACCAGGTGCAGGATATCCGCCATGGCGCCTTTTCTCCGATCGAGCCTCTAGGCCGGGACAAGCTGGCTGAGACCGCCGTCGGCGAGAAGCTCAGTGCCGACGCAGTAGGTCGAATCGTCCGAGGCGAGAAAAAGGATCGCCTTGGCCATCTCCTCGGCGGTGCCGCGGCGCTGCATCGGAATCGTCCGGGTGATCACAGCTGCCATCTGCTCGGGCGTGACGCCCGCGGGCGCGCCCTCGCGCATGATGATGGGCGTATCGATCATGCCCGGGCTCACCGCATTGACGCGGATGCGGCGCGGCAGGAGTTCGACCGAGAAGCCGAGCGCCAGATCCCGGACCGCCGCCTTGACGGCCGCATACATCGAGGTGCCGGGCCGCGCTTGCCGGCCGGCACTGCACGCGCTCATGACCACGACGGAGGCGCCGTCGCGCAAAAACGGCAGTGCCTTCTGCACCGTGAAGAACGTGCCCTTGAAGTGGATGTCGCACATCTCGTCGAACAGCGCCTCCGGCAGGCTCTCGACCGGCGCAAACTTGGCGATGCCCGCATTGGCGACGAGCACGTCGATCTTGCCGAAGCGCTTGCCGGCCTCCGCGAACAGTCGATCGATGTCCGCGAGGTTGCGCACGTCGCCCGCGATCGCGAGCGTTTCGGCGCCGAGCTCAGCCGCGGCCTGATCGAGCGTCCTGCGATCGCGGCCGAGGATCGCAACCCGGGCGCCATTCGCAACGAACTCGCGCGCCGTGGCCAAGCCGATCCCGCTGTTGCCGCCGGTGATGACGGCAACCCTGTTCGCAAGTTTCATCTGAGCCTCCGTGCCGATGCTCGCGGGTGCCGCGCCTACTTCGTCCAATGCGGCCCGGGGTTGCGGCCCTCGACGTAGTCTTTGAGGCGGTGCATCAGCTCGCCCCAGGTGGAATTGCACATTGCCACCATGTCGGTCTGGGCCTTCCAGCGCTGGTTGAAGCGCAGCACGCTCGCGCCGATCTCGGGCGCGATGGTCCAGGTGAGCGTGGTGCCGTCCCATTCCGGCTGATCGCCGTAGCAGCTCCACACCACGCGCTTGGCGGGTACGAGCTCGTCGATCTTCATGCGGAAGACCATCCCGCGGTTGTCGAAGCCGAACTCCGCCTTGCCGCCGACCCTCTCGTCCGCCGTGGTGTCCGCGGTCCACCAGCCCGCGAGGCCCTTCTGGGTCGCGAGCGCCGCATAGACCTTATCGGGCGAGGCGTTGATTGGGATTTGATGAAAGATGTCGACCATGGTCGTCCTCCGTTTGCGCGTCGGTTTCGTTCCACGAGTTCGCGAGTAGCCTGTGCCCGGCTACTTTCGTCCGGCGCCGGCGAACATCGCCGCATAGGGGCGCCCATCGAAGGCAGAGCGGACGTGAGATATCTTTCCGTTCTTGAACCGATGCCATTCGGCGACCAGAACGTTGCCCTCGGCGGGTGCCTTGGTCTCCAAGTCGAAAAAGACGGCGGCATCGTTTCCTTGACCGATGATCCCCTTTACCTCCAGACGGACCGTGACCTGCAACAGCCCCGTCAATGCTTGCAGGTACTCGTCGGCGCTGCGATAAGTCGCGAAGAGCCCGACAAATTCGAGATCATCAGCCAGAAAGGCGCGTGCCGCGGCGAGGTCCCTTCGCACCACTGCGTCGTAGAATTTCTGGAGGATTTCTCCGCACGCCGACGTGCCGAACGCGTCGCGTTTCCCGGCAACCATCTCGTAGTCGGTGAACACGACATCCCCGCCGACCAACTCCGGCGAGTAGACGGACTCGAAGCGGTTTACCGCCTCCGACTTGCCGTGCAGGACTTGCGCCGCCGCATCCGCAAAAATGAAAAAGTGCAAAAAGCGGGTGGGATCATCCTTTTGCTGCCAGGCAAGGTACATCTGCGTGCCCGGCTCGGTTTCCCGAACATGCGGCACAAAATCGCCAATGGCCTTTCGGACCTTGTCGACCGCAGACGCCTTCACCTGATAACCGCCCGTTTGATAGATCGCCATTCTTGCTCACCTCAGAAGTATGCGAATTCGAGCCGCCTCGCCGAGGCTGAAACGTCCGCGTTTACGTTGTCATGCGCCTCGACCAGTCAGCACCCCTCGCCCAACTGACATGCCAGCATCTCGGCCCCAGTCGCCGCCCAGCGCGGCCGTTGAAAATTACGTGTCGTTCGTCACATCAATAGCGGCGGCCTCCAGTTGATCAATTGGCCACGGCCCATATAGATTGCGTCGTCGCATTGTGGAGTTTCACAATCCATGCCGACCCCGCAGGCCAACCACCGCGTCGTCGAGTGGAGCAAGCGCTTCCGCGAGGACCCGCTCGCGTCGGGCGTCATCGCCGATCTATCGGGGCGCGGCGACGAGATCTGGCACCACGCATTCGACTTGCTGCAGCGGGAAAGCCCCGAGTACCGCAACGCCGTCGACGACGAGTTTGCCCGCGAATCGAAGAGCCACTGCAACGAATTGCTGCGCACCATCGTCGCGATCGCGACCGGCAGCGCGACGAAATCGGGCGACCGCATCTTCGGGTTCGTGCGCACGCATGCGGAATGGCGCGCTCGCCACGGCGTTCCGCTCGTTGCATCGCTGCACGCCTACCGGCTCGCCACCGCACCTATTCGAGCATCACCCGCGAGCCGCTGCTGCGCCATCCGACGAAGAAGGCGGCCCTGCTGTCGATCACGATGCTGTCGGATTTCTGGATGGAGTTGTTCGATCACGTCGGCGCGCTGCTTGCCGAATCGCATGCGGCCGTCGAGCGACACACCGCCGCACAGAACGACATCGCCTATGCGGCGCTGATGGGAAGCCTGCTGCGCGGCGTCGCGCCCGCCGATGCGGAGAGCCGGCGCCTGTGCGGCCTTTCGGAAATCCGCGACGGCGCGCCGCTCGCGGTCGCGGTGCTGCGGCCGGAGAGTCCGGCACGCACACCGCGACCGATCGCGACGCGGGGCTGCGCTCGCTTGCGCGCCTCATCGACCAGACCCTGCCACACGCCTCGTTCGGCAAGCTGATCGGCGTCGCGGACGGCGAGGTCACGGCGATCGTATGCAGCGACAAGGGCGCGGGCCGTGGCCTGATCGAAGCGTTGCGGCGCAACGGATTCGCGCGCCGCGCGACGAACGGCTCGGCGGCCGATGTCGGCGTCAGTCGCGACATCATCGACATCGGCCGGCTGCCGGCGGCGGTCGAGGAAGCGCGGCTGGCGGCCGAGTTTACCACGCCGGCGCGGCCGCTCATGCATTTTTCCGACATTGATCTCGCCGAGTACCTGGTGCGTAGGGCCGACGAGGCGGCGTTCCGCCTCGTTCCCGACTGGGCGCGCCTCCTCGACGGCGCCGATACCCAATCGCACGAACTCGGCCGCACGATCCGGGCATTCGCGGACTGCAATCTCAACGTCAAGCGGACCGCGCGGCGCATCGGGGTCCACACCAACACGGTCTACTTCCGGCTCAATCGTATCAAGAAACTGACCGACGTTCGATCCGCGAACCTATTCCGGGACATCATTCCTGCTCACCGCGCTGCGGCTGCGGGAGATCGACGCGAAACGCAACCACCTGCGTTAGCCCGTCTGTTCAGGAAACCGCCTTTCAGGCCGCGGTCGTCGTCGGAGCTCGATCCGAGCGCACTGATCCGCATCAGCGGCGACCGTGCTCACGCATCGACCGACTCAGCAGACGCGCGTTTGGCGCGCTGCCGCCGCCAGATTGCCTCGTCGGCACATTTGTCGACGTGGACGTCCCGGTTGATCACCTGCAGGTTGGGCAAGCCCCAGTAATCGAGGAGCCGCGGCCACGGCGTGTCGCGATGCTCGCGCCAGACCCGGAACAGCGGCACGTGATGGTCGACCTCGGCGGTCTTCCACAGGCGGGCGCGGGTCTGCGCGCAGCGGCGCTGCTGTACGCGGCGCAACAGTTTTATGAAATCGCTCGGCGCGACCCACAGGCGCCAGGCCGTGACGCAGGCGGTGTGCCACTGCGCCTTGCGGTTCGGCCCATCGTCCCACAGGTCGAGGTGCCAGCCGAAGCGGTAGACCGGCTGGCCGCACACGCAGCAGAAACCCGGGCCGAGATGGAATTTCTTCTCGCGATAGGGCGCGGCCGGCATGCGGAAGCTCGTCGGCAGATCCTTGTCGCGCTTGCGGCCGGTGCCGAGCCGCCAGGTCCAGCCCTTCGGCGCACCGGTCTTCGCCGCGAGCGCGCGGGCGAGGCGATCGGCGCGCAACGGATGGATGCGCCAGTAGGAGTCGATCGCGAGGCGCGGCATCGGCGGCGTGAAGCGGCGCGCCAGCGCATGGGTGAGCACGGGCGCCGGAAAGATGTCCGGCAGCGCCTTGTGCAGGCGCGCAAGCGAGCGCGCATTCTGCAGCGCGATCGTTTCGGACATCTTCATGCCGGAAATCCCCGTGGACGCCGCATGCTGGCGGCAAGACGTAAACGATTCGTGAGCCCTTTGTTGACCTTTGCACCACCTTCGGCGGCCCTTTGTTGACCTAAGGGCCGCCTGCGGCGGCCCTTGCGGCGGCGGTGCGATCTGGCAAGGTGCGGCCGCAGCGCCGGTGAGGATGCTGCGCCGCAACCCGAGGCCGTCCGCATGACCACCGCGTCGCTCGATTTCGCGCCCCTCCTCGCCACCGGCCTGCCGCCGCCGGCCGTGAAGTGGAACGGCTTTCCCAAGTACAATTTCGTCGGCGGCCACAATGACGGCGCGCACGTGCCGGTCGAGGCGCTCACGGCCGCCGCGACCGCGGTGCTGACCCGCGAGGGCCGCACGCTCGCGACTTATGGCCTCGAAAGCGGCCCGCAGGGCTACCGGCCGCTGCGCGAGTTCTTGGTCGCCAAGCTCAAGCGCGATGCCGGCATCACGTGCACGGCGGACAACATCCTGGTAACGTCGGGCTCGCTGCAGGCGCTCGACCTCGTCAACGGCATTCTCCTCAATCGCGGCGACACGGTGCTGATCGAGAAGGAGAGCTATCAGGGCGCGATCAACCGGCTGACAAGGCTCGGCGTCAACGCGATCGGCGTTCCACTCGACCAGGACGGCATGCGCATGGATGCGCTCGCGGCCGCGCTCGCGGACCTCAAGCAGAAAAACATCCGGCCGAAATATATCTACACCATCCCGACCGTGCAGAACCCGACCGGCACGATCCTGCCGGACGCGCGCCGGCACGAGCTGCTGCGGCTCGCGCAGGAATACGCCGTGCCGGTGTTCGAGGACGACTGCTACGCCGATCTGATCTGGGACGGCAAGCGGCCGCCCGCGCTGCACGCGATGTCGAGCCGGCGCGACGTGATCCATGTGGGCTCGTTCTCCAAATCGATCGCGCCGGCGCTGCGCATCGGCTACATCGTGGCCGAGTGGGACCTGATCGCGCGCATGCTGGCGATAAAAACCGACGCAGGCTCGGGCGCGCTCGAGCAGATGGTCGTCGCCGAGTTCTGCAGCAAGCACTTCGCGACGCACGTGCCGGAATTGACGCGCGGGCTGCGGAAAAAACTCGAAACCCTGATGGACGCGCTCGCCGAGCAGTTCGGCACCGCGGCCGAGTTCGCGGACCCGAAGGGCGGCATCTTCCTGTGGGTGAAGCTTCCCGACTCGGTCGACACGCTGAAGCTCTACCAGGCCGCGCTCGCGGCCGGCGTCGCGCTCAATCCCGGACCCGAATGGTCGGTCGACAAAGGCTACGCCAAGCCGCGCCTGCGGCTCTGCTTCGCCAACCCGTCGCACGAGGCGATTCGCGCCGGCGTCGCGGCCCTCGCCGAGGTGTGCCGCAAGGAGTTCGGCGTGCCGGAGCGGAGCGCCAATGTGGAGCGCCGGGTGAGTTGATGTCATTGCGAGGCGCGCAGCGCGCCGAAGCAATCTGGATCCGCAGACGCATGCGCAAGTGAAGCGGGATTGCTTCGCTGAGTTTATCCTTGGGCTCGCCGGAGGCGAGACCCGAGGGCTCGCAATGACGCTGGTTGAGCATACGGAGGGCACGATGCCAAAAACCCCCGACTACTTCCACAACAAGACCATCATCATCACGGGCGCGGCGAGCGGGATCGGGCGCGCGACCGCGCTGATCTTCGCGCGTGAGGGCGCGAACGTCGTCTGCGCCGACATCAACGAGGCGGGCGCGCGCGAGACGGCGGCTCAGGTCAACGGGCCGGGCAAGACGCTGGTGCTCAAGACCGACGTCACGTCGCGCGAGCAGATCAACGACATGGTCGCCCGCGCGATCGAGACCTTCGGCAGCGTGCAGTTCCTGTTCAACTCGGCGGGCGCCGCGATGCGGCGGTCGAAATTCCTCGATATCGACGACGAGCTTTTGGAAAAGACCTTGGCGCTCAACCTCAAGGGCACTTTCCACGCCATGCAGGCGGTGCTGCCGCACATGCTCGCCAACAAATACGGCGTGATCGTCAACGTCGCCAGCATGGCGGCGAAGCGCGGCGGGCCCGGCAGCTCGGTGCACTATGCGGCCGCCAAGGGCGCCGTGAACTCGATGACGCTCGGCGTCGCGCGCGAGTTCGCGAGCCAGGGCATCCGCTGTCTCTCGATCTCGCCCGGCCCGATCCGCACGCCGTTCCAGGACGCGGCGCAGACCTCGCCCGAGCTGGTCAAGCGCTTCCTCGAGGATATCCCGATGAAGCGCTTCGGCGAGGCCGACGAGATCGGCGAGCTGGTGCTGTTCATGTGCTCGGACGCCTGCAACTTCATGACCGCCGACACCGTGTTCGCCAACGGCGGCGGCGGCTGGCGGTGACCGACGGAGCCTCTCACCGATAGAGCCTGGCCGAGAATCAATAAGCCAAACCCGTCATCCTGAGGCGCGAGCGAAGCGAGCCTCGAAGGATGCGGCCGAGGCGCTTCAGCAAGCACACAAGCCGCATCGCACAGGCCCTTCGAGGCTCGGTCGCTGCGCGACCGAGCACCTCAGGGTGACGGTCAGAGAGTGGCTCAACCCGCGCCCGACGGCCGCGGCTTCTCCATCTGGAAGGTCAAATGCGCCTTCACGGCCGGCCATTCGCTGGCGATGATGCTGTAGACGCAGGTGTCGCGCAGCGATCCGTTGGGGGCGAGCTGATGGCTGCGCAGGATGCCGTCGAGCTTGGCGCCCAGCCGCTCGATGCCGCGGCGGCTCTGGTGGTTGAAGAAGTGGGTGCGGAACTCGACCGCGATGCAGTTCAACGCCTCGAACGCGTGGCCGAGCAGCATGAGCTTGCACTCGGTGTTGATGGGCGAGCGCTGCACGCTGCGCCGATACCAGGTGCCGCCGATCTCGACGCGGCGATGCTCGGGCTCGACGTTGAGATAGTTCGTGGTCCCGACCGCCCGGCCCGACGCCTTGTCGATGACCGCGAAGGCCGTCAGGATGCCCTTGGCCTGGTCGGCCAGCCGCTTGTCGACGAACTCCGCGAGTTTGTCGGGCGTCGGCACAAACGTGTACCACAGCCGCCACAGCTCGCCGTCGCGCAAGGCTTCGTCGAGATCGGCGAGGTGGCTGCGGCTCAGCGGCACGAGGCTCGCGTGCGCGCCGTGCAGCTCGACGGGTTCGGGCCAGGGCATGCGCGCATCCCTCGCCGGCGCGTCAACATGAGAGGGTCGCCTGTCCCCAAGCCGGCGGCGACCTCGAGGATTGCGGTTTATTGGTGTACCCCGTTTCTCTGGTTGATGGGAGCAGCATCCAATTTGGTCGAGACGTCCGCGTTCGGAAGAAGCGCCCCCTCCCGGTCCACCGGGATCAAATCGATCACAATCAGCTTGTGCGTGTCGTCCCGCTCCAGCTTTGGATCGTTCAAATCGACGGTTTTCGGCTCAAATCCCTTAATCGAAATATTGATGTCCGGCAGCCTTTTCGCCGCATCCTCGGCGAGGCTTCCAATGAACAGATTACCGTCGAGGCGATATGGCTGCGGCGTTGTTGTCACGATGATCTCTCTTCTTTCACCTTTGATTTCATGTCCTTCGTCATGCACCTTGCCGTCGAACAACTTGATGTGGCCCTGGACGGTCCAGAAATGGTGGTGGAGGTTCGTCATGAGATCGCTGCCGGTGCGCAGGATCGGGGCGCCAATGGCCGCAAACACCAGAATATATGCCCCGATCGCGCCGCTCGCCTTCACCGAGAGCCCGTTGAGCGGCCCACCAACCTCGATCTTGGTGTCAGGAAAAATCCAAAAGATCAGGATCGCTGGTATAAGGGGCAACAAAACCCATAGGACATACTGGATGCTTCCCACCAGAATTTCCGCCATGGGTGTCTCCACGCTCGGGTAAACGTCTCACTTCACCCCGTATGAGGCGAAAGCCTCCGCAATGTCCGCCTCGACGCGCTTCGCATTCGCAATATCGGCGCTTCCGTTCTGCGCATCGCCCATCTTGAGCCGCGCAAACCCGCGCCCGTAGAGCGAGCTTGCGGATTCGGGCCGGATCTTCAGCGCGCTCGTGTAGTCATCGACGGCGCTTTGCAGTCGCTGCGCCGAACCATCGCGAAGCCCGAGCTTCAAATTTACAAAGCCGCGGCTATCGAGCACGCCCGGGTCATGCTCGTCATACTTCAAGGCCGCGTCGCAATCGGCAAGCGCCGGTTCGAGTTCACCGATGACGGCACGCACCCAACAGCGGTTGTTGTAAACCGTTTCTTTGTCCTGGCCGATGTCGAGAAGCGTCGTGTAATCGGCGATCGAATGGACATAGTCACGTTGTGCATCATAAGCCCGCGCCCGACCAAACAACGCGGCCGCGGAACGGGGCGCCAGTTTGAGCGCCTGATCATAGTCCTTCAACGCATCCACGCTTTTCCTCAGGTGACGCAAGGCATCACCGCGGATGATGTAGGAGCTGACGCGAACTTGGTCGAGCGTAATCGCGCGACTGCAGTCTTTGACCGCAAGCTCGTAGTCCAGCTTCTTGTAACGGGCCGAGCAACGATTGCTGAATGCCAGTGCATAGTTCGGATTCAGCGCGATCGCCCGGTCATAGTCATCAATAGCCTTGTCGTATCCGCCGAGTTGTTCGTAGAGAGCGCCACGATCATTGAAGAGGGCCGGATCATTGCCATTGATCGTGATCATCTGATCGTACTCTTTGACCGCCCGGGCGTATTCTCCCACCTTGGCGTAACTAGCGGCGCGCCGCATGATTGCTTCGAATGACTCTTGCGGCGGCCGATGCGTGTCGTCCGCCTGCGCGGCAGACTGCACGGCTCGTGCGGCCTGATTTGCCGTTTGCACCAGTGGATAGCCCACGACGGCAAACACAATCACATATGCCGCGATGGCGCCGATCGTGCTTACCGTGAAATGCGCCAGTACGCCCCGTTGCGAGACTCGGTCCTTTGGAAAGAGGCGATAAACGAGGACCGACGGTATGAGCGGCACGAACACCCACAATACGTACAGGCCGCCCGCCACCATAAAGCTGTACCACATGGAATTTCCCCTCCGACGGGCTAAATGCCCGCCGCCGCTCCATGCCGTGAAATCACCTCACGAATGAATGCCATTGCCGTCTCGCGACGGCGAATCAGTTGCCGAACGAATATTCAGTACCGCGCTCCAGCGGGACTAACGGTCTCTCGGCTCGGCATAAGCGGAGCTCGCCGCAATGACCGGAGCGAGCACAGCCCCAACGAGGGCGAGCCCTAAGATGCCGAACGCGGCGAGGAACCTACGGGTCTTCTTTCGCACGGCACATGCCTCTGATTGCGGAAGTTGATGCATCTTATATTCGAATTCGTCGATCTACGTCAACCGAAACGTGTCTCGCGCGTTGCCAGATTGTGACCGCCCGGCGTCAAGCCGGACGGTCAAGCGCCTGTCAACCGCTGCCCGGTCGCGCGGTCGAACAGGTGCAGATCCTTGCGCGCCGCCGTGAAGGCGCGGGTCGTGCCGGGCGCGATGACCACCCTGCCGGCCTCGCGGCACGTGATGGCCGGCCCGAAGCCGCCGAGGCGGCCGTAGACATAGGTCTCGGCGCCGACCGCCTCGACGGCGTCGACCGCGAGGTCGAGGCGGATGCCGTCCGCGGGCGCGCCGCCATTGGCGACGACGAGATGCTCGGGGCGGATGCCGAGATGGGCGCCGCCTTGCGGGATCGGCAACGCCGCGAGGCCGCCGATGCCGGCGGGCGCGGCGCCGGGAGCGAGCTCGATCATGTTCATCGGCGGCGCGCCGATGAACTGGGCGACGAAGCGGCTCGCCGGCGCCTCGTAGAGATGCAGCGGTTCGCCCATCTGCTCGACCTTGCCGGCGTTCATGACGACGAGCATGTCGGCGAGCGTCATCGCCTCGAGCTGGTCGTGGGTCACGTAGATCGAGGTGACGCCGAGCCGGCGCTGCAGGCGCTTGATCTCGACCCGCATCTGCCCGCGCAGCTTGGCGTCGAGGTTCGACAGCGGCTCGTCGAACAGAAAGACCTGCGGCTGGCGCACGATGGCGCGGCCCATGGCGACGCGCTGGCGCTGGCCGCCGGAGAGCTGGCGCGGCCTGCGCTTGAGGAACGGCTCGAGCTCGAGCAGCCGCGCCGCCTCGGCGACGCGCTTTTCGATCTCGGCCTCGGCCGTCTTCCGGTTGCGCAGGCCGTACGCCATGTTGTCGTAGACGCTCATGTGCGGATAGAGTGCGTAGTTCTGAAACACCATGGCGATGTCGCGATCCATCGGCTCGACGCGGTTGACCACGCGCCCGCTGATCTTGATCTCGCCCTCCGAGATGGTCTCGAGGCCCGCGATCATGCGCAGCAGCGTGGACTTGCCGCAGCCGGACGGGCCGACCAGCACGCAGAAGCCGCGGTCGGGCACCGCGAACGAGATGTCGCCCACGGCGCGCACGGCGCCCGCATAGATCTTGCCGACCCGGTCGAGCTGCACCTCGGCCATTTCACTTCTCCGTCTCGACGAGGCCGCGCACGAACAGCCGCTGCATTGCAACCACGATGATCACGGGCGGCAGCATCGCCAGGATCGTCGTCGCCATGGCGAGCTGCCATTCGGTGAGCGCGTCGGCGACCAGCAGGATCTTCTGGATGCCGATGACGATGGTCTGCATGTTGTCGCGCGTGGTGATGAGGAGCGGCCACAGATACTGGTTCCAGCCGTAGATGAACTGGATCACGAACATGGCGGCGATCGGCGTGATCGACAGTGGCAGCAGCGTGTCCTTGAAGAACTTCAGCGGCCCGGCACCGTCGATCTTGGACGCTTCGAGCAGCTCGTCCGGCACGGTCATGAAGAACTGGCGAAACAGCAGGGTCGCGGTCGCGGACGCGATCAGCGGGATGATCAGGCCCGGATAGCTGTCGAGCATGTGCAGGTCGGAGACGATCTTGTAGGTCGGATAGATGCGCACCTCGACGGGCAGCATCAGGGTGAGAAAGATCACCCAGAACGCCGTGCGGCGGAAGGGAAAGCGGAAATAGATAATCGCGAAGGCGGAGAGCAGCGAGATGAAGATCTTTCCGACCGCGATGCCGACCGCCATGATGAATGAGTTCATCAGCGGCACGATCATCGGCTGCTTGGTCGAGCTGCCGGTGCCCTGGAACAGGACCTGGGCGTAGTTCTCCAGCAGATGGCGGTCGGGCACGAGGCTGAGCTGGCCGTTGGCGATCGTCGTCATGTCGGTCGTCGAGGCGACGAGCGCGACATAGACCGGGAAGGCGACGATGATCACGCCGACGATCAGGATCAGGTGGGACAGGAGGTCTCCCCACGGACGGTTCTCGACCATCAGTAGTTCACCTTGCGCTCGATGAAACGGAACTGGATGGCGGTGAGGCCGATGACGATCAGCATGAGGACCGTCGACTGCGCCGCCGAGCTGCCGAGATCGCCGCCCGCCTGGCCGTCGCTGAACACCTTGTAGACGAGCGTCGTCGTCGCACCCGCGGGGCCGCCGCGCGTGACCGCGTGGATGATGCCGAAGGTGTCGAAGAAGACGTACACCAGGTTGACGGTGAGCAGGTAGAAGGCGGTGGGCGAGAGCAGCGGAAACACGATGGTCCAGAAGCGGCGCGAGCGCGACGCGCCATCGATCGCGGCCGCCTCGATCAGCGATCGCGGGATCGACTGCAGGCCGGCGAGAAAGAGGAGGAAATTGTAGCTGATCTGCTTCCAGGTCGCGCTGACGATGACGAGGGTGAGCGCGTCGCCGGGATGCAGATAGGGATTCCAATCGTAGCCGAGAATGCGGATCTGCTTGGCGAGCATGCCGAGCGAGGGCTGGAACATGAAGAGCCACAGCACGCCCGCGACCACCGGCGCGACCGCGTAGGGCCAGATCAGCAGGGTCTTGTAGATGCCGGCGCCGGTGAGGGCGCGATCGGCCTGCACGGCGAGCAGGAGCGAGAGCGACAGCGCCGAGACGGTGACGATGCTCGCGAAGAACGCGGTCACGATCATGGCCTGGTAGTAGGCCGGATCGGTGAAGAGCTGCTGGTAGTTCTCGAACCAGACGAACTCGGTCGAGATGCCGAAGGCGTCCTGCAGCAGGAACGACTGGTACACCGCCTGGCCGGCGGGCCAGTAGAAGAACACCAGCGTCACGGCAAGCTGCGGCGCGAGCAGCGCGTAAGGCAGGAGCCTGCCGGAGAAGACGGTGCGTTTTTCCATTTAGGCAATAAGCAGTGAGCTTGCGCCCCCTCTCCCCGCTTGCGGGGAGAAGGAGCGCAAACGCAGCGCTCACCTCACATTCCTAATGCACGGTGCGCTGGAACTGGCGCAGCATCGCGTTGCCGCGGTCGGCGGCGGCATCGAGCGCGGCCTTGGCGGTCTTCTTGCCGGCGAGCGCCTGCTCGATCTCCTCCATCCACACGTCGCGGATGAGCGCGAGATTGCCGAGGCGCAGCCCGCGCGAGTTCTCGGTCGGCGGCTTAAGGGTCATCTGCTTGATGCTGACCTCGGCGGCCGGGTTCTTGTCGTAGTAGCCCTGCTTCTTGGCGAGCTCATAGGCCGCGTTCGTGATCGGCAGATAGCCGGTCTGCTCGTGCCACCAGACCTGCACGTCGGGCTTCGACAGATAGGTGAGGAATCTTGCGACGCCCTTGTATTCCGCCGGCGTCTTGCCGCCCATGACCCACAGCGAGGCACCGCCGATGATGGCGTTCTGCGGCGCGCCGGCGGCGTCCGGATAGTAGGGCATCGGCGCCGACGTGTAGTTGAACTTGGCAGCCGCCACCACGTTGCCGAGGAACGCGGACGAGGTGATGAACAGCGGGCACTCGCCCGAGGTAAAGCGGCCCTCGCCCTCGTTGGTGCGGCCCGAATAGTCGAAGGTCTTGTCCTTCTGGTAGCGCGCCAGATTCTCGAAATGCCGCACCACCACCGGGTTCTTGTTGAAGGTGAGCACGGTGTCGAAGCCGTCGAGCCCGTTCGCCTTGGTGGCGAGCTGGACGTTGTGCCAGGCGGAGAATTGCTCGATGTTCACCCAGGTGAACCAGCCGGTGGCGATGCCGCACTTGTCGTAGCCGGCATTGTGCAGCTTGGTCGCGGCCGCAAACGTGTCCGGCCAGGTGGCCGGGACCTTGTCGATGCCGGCCTTCTTGAGGGCGTCGAGATTGACCCACATCACCGAGGTCGACGAGTTGAACGGGAAGGACAGCATTTCGCCCTTGGCGGTCGAGTAATAGCCGGTGACGGCCGTGAGGTAGGCCTTCGGGTCGAACGGCTCGCCCGCCTCCTTCATGAGCTGGTAGACCGGCTTGATCGCGCCCTTGGCGGCCATCATGGTCGCGGTGCCGACCTCGAACACCTGCAGGATGTGCGGCGCCCCGCCGGCCCGGAAGGCCGCGATGCCGGCATTCATGGTGTCCGCATAGGAGCCCTTGAAGCTCGGGACGATCTTGTATTCATGCTGCGAGGCGTTGAAATCATTGGCGATCTTGACGATCCGCTCGCCGTTCGCCCCGGTCATCGCGTGCCACCACTGGATCTCGACCTGCGCCCAAGCCGGCGTAGCCATCGGGGTCGCCAGGGCGACCAGCGCGGCGGCCAGCATCCCGGCCCTTCGCACTGCCCGCCTCGCCGAAGCCATTGTTCGCATCGTCCACTCCCCTTGGTTTGCTGCCATGTCCCACGACGTTGCCCGTCGATTGCATCGCACGATGACGGCTGCGTGACGCTGCGTCCGCTCCGCTGGCGTCCAGACTAGGCGAGCCGCGCGCCTTCGTTCAAGGTTCGATATAGAATAGAGGAAGTCGAATAGCCGCACCGCACAACAAGATGCTGCCCGTTTCGGGCACCGAGGGGAGCAACGTCCCGTGACAGTCCTGACCGTCGGCCAAGCAAAAATCACCCGCATCGAGGAGACCTATCTGCCGACCTATCCGGCGACGCAGATCTTTCCCGAGCTGACCGACGAGATCCGCGCCGAGCACGCGCACTGGCTCGCGCCCAACCATCTCGACGCCGCGAGCGGCCTGATCAAGCTCAGCGTGCACAGCTGGCTCCTGCGCATCGGCGTCCGCAACATCCTGATCGACGCGTGCTGCGGCAATGCCAAGACCAAGCCGGGCCGGCCGTTCTGGACCAACCTCAACACCAACTATCTCGATCGCATCGCCGCCGCCGGCGTGCGGCCGGACGAGATCGACCTCGTGATGTGCACGCATCTGCATCACGACCATGTGGGCTGGAACACGATGCAGCGTGACGGCAAGTGGGTCCCGACCTTCCCGAAGGCGCGCTACGTCTTCTCCAAGCCCGACTTCGAGGCCTTCTATGCGCTCGACTGCGATCCGAAGAACGAGCCGGCCGAGATGGGCACGTTCCGCGAATGCGTGCTGCCGATCGTTGAAGCCGGCCGCGCCGCCCTGGTCACCGGCCCGCACCGGCTCGACGAGCATATCGAGATCATCCCGGCGCCCGGCCATTCGCCCGGCCATGTGGTTTTCCGGCTCGAAAGCGGCGGCGAGCAGGCGGTGTTTCTCGGCGACGTGTTTCACCACCTGCTGCAGGTCTATTACCCGGACTGGAATTTCCCGAAGAACTCGGACGCCGCGCAGGCGCGCGTAAGCCGCCGCAAGGTGCTCGATCTGTGCGCCTCGACCGGCGCCCTCACCTTGCCGGGCCACGTCGGTGCGCCGTTCGCCGGACATATCGAGACGGACGCGGCCGGGTTCGTGCCGAAGTTCTGACGCGGGCAGCGCCATGCCGACCTATGTGGCGTTGCTGCGCGCCGTGAACGTCGGCGGCACCGGCATGCTACCGATGAGCCGGCTCAAGGCGATCTGCGCCGATGCCGGCTTCATGCGGGTCGAGACCTACATCGCGAGCGGCAACGTGGTCTTCGACAGCAAGGCGAAGCCCGCGCAGGTGAAGTCCGCGCTCGAGGCGCGCCTGCGCGACGAACTCGGCAAGCCGGTCGGCGTCATGGTGCGGACCGCGGCCGAGATCGCGGCGATGATCAAGGCCAATCCGTTCACCAAGGGCGAGGCGAAGCATACGTACGTGCTTTTTCTCGATGCCGCGCCGCCGCGCGATGCCTTGGATACGGTCAAAGGGCAATCGGACGAGCAGCTCGCGCGCGGAAAGCGGGAGATCTTCATTCATTACCCGAGCGGCATGGGCGGCTCCAAGCTGCGCATTGCGGCCGCGAGCGCCGGCACGGCACGCAACATGAATACGGTGGCGAAGTTGGCGGAGATGGCGGCGCGAGCGTAGGCGAGCACGCGCCGCAAAAAAGAACCCCGGGCATCGGGGCCCGGGGCTCTCTTGCGCGGTCGCTGGAGGTCGCCGCGTCAGAAACGGAAGTTGATGCCGCCACGCACCAGGTTATCGTGGAAGCTCACATTGTCGGTGCCGGCGGCGCCGCAGGCGGCGGCGCAATCGAAGCGGCCGAGATCGACGTGGAGATATTCGAGCTTGGCGCTCCAGTTGTTGCTGAGCGCGTATTCGACGCCGGCGCCGGCGGCCCAGCCGACCTGCGTGTTGGTCGCTCCCGGGAAGCCCGGCGCGTTCGCCTGCACGTCGCCGACCGCGAGACCGCCGGTGACGTAGGGCAGCCAGCGGCCGAACGCGTAGCCGACACGGCCGCGCGCGGTGCTCAGCCAGTTGTTCTGCACCGAGCAGCCCGGGCAACCCGCCGCCGACGTTGTGCCGCTGACGTCGGACCAGTCGATGTCGCCCTCGAAGCCGAACACCCAGTTGCCATACTGCGCGTTGTAGCCGATCGTGCCGCCGGCGACGCCGCCCGAGGTGCCAAAGCCGCCGCTCAGGTCGGTGCGCGCATGGCCCCAGCCGCCGCCGCCGTTCACGCCGACATAGAAGCCGGTCCAGTTGAAGGTCTGCTCGATGTAAGGCGGCGCCTTGGTGACCATCGGGGCGGGCACCGGGCGCGGAAGGTCGGCGGCATTCGCCGCCGCTGCGCCGAGCACCACTGCCACCGCGGCTCCTGCCGCAAGGATCGAACGCATCGAAAGTCTCCCCATCGCACGCCACCCGGGGTCACCAATCCTTTGTACCCATGGCCATATTGTGATTTGTCCGTGATCGTGGCGTGGCAATTTCAAGCTTTCTTGCCCGTGGTTAAAGCCGCGCTACCAGGAACATTCGACTTGCCGCAACGCCGTCTGGCGGCGGCGCTCAGCGCGTGCCGGCGATCATGTAGCCGACGCCGCGGACCGTGTGGATCTGCACCTTGGCGCCGCCATCGGCGAGCTGCCTGCGCAGCCGGTGGACATAGACCTCGACGGCGTTCGACGTGACCTCGCCGTTGATGCCGAACAGCTGGGCCTCGACCGCCTTCTTCGACACCACCCGATCCTTGCGCCGCAGCAGGATCTCGAGCACCGCGCATTCGCGCGCCGACAGGAGCTGCGGCTCGTCGTCGATGAAGGCCTGCTTCGCCTCGGTGTTGAAGGTGACGTTGGCGAGCGCGAGCATCGCGCCCGTCATCTCGCGCGGACGCCGCAGCAGCGCCTCGAGCCGCGCCACCAGCTCCTCGAACGCGAAGGGTTTCGTGAGGTAGTCGTCGGCGCCCGCGCGCAGGCCGGCGACGCGGTCATGCACGCCGGCGCGCGCGGTCAGCACGAGCACCGGAATTCCGTCATGGCGGCCGCGGATGTCGGTCAGCAACGCCATACCGTCGGCGTCGGGCAATCCGAGATCGAGAAGGAGTGCCGCATAGCGCGTGCTCGCCAGGGCCTTGCGCGCGGCCGCGGCCGTCGCGACGCGCTCGGTCTCGTAGTCGGCATCCGCGAGGCCCTCGCCGATCAGCCCCGCAAGCTCGTCATTGTCCTCGACCACAAGAATTCGCATCAGAGAACCCGCGCATTCGCAGCGCGTTCTAGCATCCTGCCCGGTGACATGTCGCCGTCGCCGGCAATTTCCTGCTGTAACCCTTCTGTAAGGGTGCAGTCCGACCGATCGTCGACCTGCTGCGCGCGAGCCCGACGTCCGCGGCGTCGGCTCGCGGCCGCTCGGCGGACGCGAAGAGCTGCTTCGCGCCAAGGGAGGATTGAGGCTCGGTCCGCGCCGACCCCGTTGCCCATTCGCGGCATGAGTTGCACTTCAGACACGCGGCAGCCAGGATGCGTGCTATTCTCCGATTCAGGCACAATCTGGCAGGATCGCTTCCGTGCTCACCCGCCTGAACCCCATCGTAACGATGTACCTCGACAGGGCCGAGCGCGCGCACGCGCGAGCGCGGCGGGCAACGACCGCCGCCGACCGCGAATTCCATCAGCTAATGGAAGCGTCGTGGATGAACTTGGCCGCGAGCTCGGCATTCGCCGAACGCGTCGAGCTGTTCCTGCATGCGCGGCGCGCGCGCGCTGCGCCACGCGATGCGGCCGCCCGCCACGGCGCCATGGCGAACGAAACCCTCGACGCCGGAAGATGCGTTGCGGATCGCGTTCGCGCGTTCCCGCCGGTCAGGCGGAAGCCGCCCAACGCATGACCGCATCGTGCAGCCGAACCGGGTCGTGCTCCCCCTCGCTCGCCGTGTCGATGATTTTCAAGGCGACGAGCTTGGTCAGCGGGTCGGCCGTGCCCGACAGGCGCAGAGAGCTGCAGGCCATCTCGAACGCAACGCCCATGGCACGCGTGGTCTCGGCGTCGAATGCTGGCGCGGCTATATCCAAAGCGCTGCGCAACATCGAACTTTGTCCTTTGAGTGACGCCTATCAACAAAAAACCACTATCCGCGCACCGGACACGGTCGTCGGTTCGCTTCACAACTCACAACGTCCCATTTTTGCCCAGTCGTTTCGCGGTGCGCGGCACAAATTCTTTTCCACAGATCTTCCCCCGCGCAGCCTCCGTTCGAGTTGCAAACCGGACTGACCGCTATCGAGCAAACGAGCATAATGCCACGTCCCGGGAGGGGCGGACCTGGGGGGCGCCAAGGGGCGGCACGCGGGGTGCCGCCCCTTGGACCGACCGCCGCGTGCGGACCGGGCACCGGTGGACTTTCCCAGCCCTCGGGGAACCAATTCGACAGATAGGCGTCATGCAGGTAGGCTTCAGGGGCGAAGCGGGAGGCGTCCGAGGATTCCACGGGCGCGAAGGAGTTAGACGGAGCAGCCAATGGCGGATTTCAGGATGGGGCATCACACCGCCCCGGCTGCGACCGCAACGAGCAACAGCAGCCTGATGATGTCGGCACCGCGCCCCGAGGCGCGGCGCCACGAAAACCGCGTGCTTGCCGGCCTGCCGCCAAACGACCTCGCCCTGCTGACGCGCCATATCCACGTCGTGTCGTTGCCGCCGGGTGCCGTGCTGCAACACCAGAAGATCGGACTCGATCACCTCTTTTTTCCGCATCAGGGCGTGATCTCGTTGCTGGCGATGACCAGCAACGGGGAGACGATCGAGGTCGCATCCGCGGGCCGCGGCGGCGCGATTTGCCCGATCCTGTCATCGGAGCCGCGCGACGGCGTGCTGATCGCGATCGCGCAGGGCGCATTGCGCGCCTCGCGCATTCACGCCACGCACGTGCAAGCCGCGCTCGCCGAGAGCGCCGCCCTTGCGCGCGCGATGGAGAGCTGCCGCGAGGCGCTCCTGCTCCAGATGCGGCACAACCTCGTTTGCTGCGGACTGCACTCGGTCGAGCACCGGCTGGCCCGCTGGCTGCTGGAGACGGCCGATCGTCTGGAATTGGAGCTGGTACCGGCGACGCAGGAGAACGTGGCGCAGCGGCTTGGCGTGCGCCGCACCACCGTGACCTTGCTCGCCAGCAAGCTGCAGGAGATCGGCGCGATCAGGTGGGGTCGATCGCGGGTCGAAGTCCTCGACCGGGCGCGCCTCGAGGCGGCGGCCTGCGGCTGCTACGCGAGCCTGCGCGAGCGCACGAGCAACCTGCTCCCGGCCGATCCGGCCGCCGGCCGCGCGTTCTTCGGCTGAACCCTGGGAAGAAGCTAGGCCAATGCCGCACTTCCATTTTCACCTGCGTGCGTCCCGGACCATCCACCGCGACGCCGAGGGGACGGACCTGCCGGACATGGCGGCCGGTCGCGCCCACGCCGCCGAGGTGGCGCAGGAGCTGATGCGCCACGCGCAGGGCAACACCCACCTCTGGTCGATGTGCGTCGAGGACGAGCAAGGCGAACGGCAATTCGATCTGTTCTTCGCCGACGTTCGATCCGCGCGTCGCCGCCTATTCGCCGCAACTGCGCGGCCTCGTCGCCAAGACCTGCCGCCGCATGGGCGCGCTCACGGACACCATGTGCGCGTCGCGGACGACGCTGATGGAGTCGCGCCAGCTGATCGCCCGCGCGCGTGGCAGGCCGCAGCTGGTCTATGCGCGCGGGACGTGAGGCACGCAAGCAATCCCGCCAGCGAAATTGCGCAAAAGGCCCGACGGCCGCAGCCCGTCGGGCCTTTCGGGGGCGCGAGAGCGCGAGAAGATGCGGCGCCCCTTGGGAGTTCGCAACGGAGAACTTCCGCGTGGCCAACCGACGAGTGGTCCGCTCGTTCCCGCAATGGTGTGCGTCGTTCAAGGTAAGTCTGTTCGGCAGCGAACATTCCGCCCGCCAACGTTATGATTCCTGCAATCGTTGATTTCAGCGGACGACACGCGGCGAATGTTCGGTGCGTTGCGGCGGCGCATCATCGCCGCTGCGCAATCCACTCGACGAAACCGCAGGCGACGCAGCGCAAGATCCGATAGCCCGAATGATCGACGGCCGGCGGCAGAACGGTCAGCAGCTCGAGCGGGGCGCTGCACCGCGCGCAGGCGCGCGCCGGCGCGCCGCTCGCGGCAGGCAATTCGTCTCGCGGTGTGCCACGCATGCTTTCGGTCATGCTTTCGGCCTTGCTTTCGCCCTCGGGACTGCTGCCGTCTGAGAGTCGCGTTTCCGACCGTGCGTTCAATCGAATGGAACTCTGGCGGCGCAAAAAGGGTTTCCTCGTTGGAGACTCACCAGTATTCGAATTGTTGCCCGATGAACGTTAATTACTCGCCAAAGAACCATTTGCTGTCCGGCCTGCCGAAGGGCGAATGGTCGCAACTGAGCGGGCTGTGCGAGTACGTCGACCTCGAGCTCGGACAGGTGCTGTTCGACGAAGGGGGCCGACCGAGGACGTGCGGGCGCTGCTGGCGGGAATCGGCGCGCGGCTCGGCGCCGTCGGACGGCTGCATCGCCTGCTGATGAGCCGCGGCGGCGCCGCCACGATCGAGCTGTCGGAGTATCTGGCGCAGATCGCCGCGGCGGTCTCGGCGGCCTTCACGGACGGCACCCCGGTCGAGATCGCGACCGACCTGCAGGCGACGCGCGTCATCGCCATCAGGGAAGCCGAAGCGACCGGCTCGATCGTATCGGAGGCGTTGATCAACGCGCTCAAGCATGCGGCCGGCGCCAAGGTCGGCATGCTGTCGCGCATCGACCAACAAGGCGCGCTGGCGATCGAGGTCGCCGACACGGGGCCGGGCCTGCCGGCCGGCTGGGACGAACGCGTCGCGGCGCGAAAGCGCGGCGGCATCGCGCTGATGCGCCTGCTCGCGCGAAGCCTCGAGGGCGAATTGACCTTCGACCAATCCGCGGGCGGGTTGCGTATCCGGCTCGTTCTTCCGGCGCCGGATCGGCCTTAACCGTTCCGGGAACCATGGAAAGGGCGGCCGACGCGCTGCCGACCACGCGCCGTTTACTTCGCGCAAGTGTTATAGTATCACACGTGCGGACGTGGCGGTGAAAACCCAGATGCGTTGGGTCAGGCTCAATCGGCGGATCGGGGCATGGGCGGCGCTGTTCGCGCTCGCGGTGCAGATCACACTGTCGTTCGGCCACGTCCATTCCTACAAGATTGCGTCCTCCCGCCTGCCCGCGCCCGCGGCGCAATGGCAGGCGGCGGACGGCAACGCGCCGTCGCGTCCGGGTCATCATTCAGGCGCCGATGATTTCTGCGCCATCTGTGCGACCATCGCGATGGTTGCGAGCTCGGTCCTGCCCACGCCGGCACCGCTCCCGGCGCCGGTCGCGACGCCCTATTCCTGGGCGCGCGAATTCGCCTCCGCGCCGCGGGCGCGCGAGGCACATTCCCTTTTTCAAGCACGCGCACCGCCGTTCATCGGCTGATTTATCGGCCCTGCGCCCTGCCGCATGCGCGGCGGGGCGGCCGAAAACTTATTCGCTCCCGGAGTCATTCGATGTCGAGTGGTAACTCACAATGCGCAATCTATTCGCGTCCACCGCGCTCGCCGGCGCGTCGGTCGCCCTGACGCTCCTTGCCGGCCCAAGCTACGCGCAGACTCAGCTTCCGCAGATCACTGTCGAGACGACCAAGAAGAAGCCGCCGAAGCGGCCGGTGGCCCGGCGCCGGCCGCAAACGCCCACGGTCGTAGCGGCGCCGTCGCAGCCTGCGCCGCAGACGCCGGCGCAGGCGCAGGAGGCGGCGAACCGCCCGGTGGTGCAGCAGACGCAGAACCTCGACCAGCGGCGCGACAACGTGCTGCTGCCGAAGATCGGCGCGAGCACCTATCAGCTGTCGCAGCAGGACATCGCCAGCCTGCCGCAGGGAATCTCGGCGCCGATCAAGAGTGTCGAGCTCCAGTTCCCCGGCGTCTACCAGGACTCGACTGCGTCAGGCGATCTCCACGTGCGCAACGAGCACGCCAACGTGCAGTACCGCATCAACGGAATCCTGCTGCCCGACGGCGTGGCGGGATTCTCGCAGCTCCTCGACCCGAGCTTCATCGGCAGCATCCAGCTCCTCACTGGCGCGCTGCCGGCGCAATACGGGCTGCACACCGCCGGCGTATTCGACATCACGACCAAGAGCGGCGCGGCGCTCGCGGGCGGCGAATATGGCGTCTATGGCGGCAGCCATGACACGATCTCGCCCTACTTCAACTACGGCGGCGTGATCGGCCGCACGGACTACTTCGCGGCCGGGCGCTTCCGCAGCACCGGCCTTGGCCTGGAGAATCCGACGCCGAACAACGAGGCGATTCACGACATCGCGAAGCAGGGACAGTTCTTCGCCTACACGTCGACCCTGCTCGATGCGAACACGCGCTTCGTGACGATCACCGGCATGAGCGAGACCCGCTACCAGATCCCCGCCAATCCGGGACAGCCGACCAACAACGGCGGTTTCACCGGCCCCGGCGGCGGCCCCTACTCGGCCTTCGGCTTCACCGATTTCAACACCGCCAACATCAACCAGAACCAGTACGAGAAGAACGCCTATGCGGTCGCGGCCTGGCAGCGCCACGTCGACGACATCGACATGCAGCTCGCCTATTATTCGCGCTACAGCGACCTGCACTTCGTGCCCGACCCGATCGGCGACCTCGTCACCAACAACGTCGCCTCCGACACCTTCCGCAGCACGTTCCTCAACGGCATCTCGGGCGACTTCGCCTACCGCCTCAACGACCAGCACACGATCCGGACCGGCTTCATCACCAACGCCGAGTACACCCAGATCCGCACCCTCGCCACGGTCCAGCCGCTCGACCCCACCGATCCGACGGGCCTGACTGCGATCGACACGCCGTTCAACATCCTCGATGCGAACAACAAGCTCGGCTACCAGCTCGGCGCCTACATCCAGGACGAGTTCCACCTCACCCGCGCGCTCACGCTCAATTATGGGCTGCGCTTCGACCAGATCTATCAATACGTCAATGCCAACCAGCTGAGCCCGCGCGCAAGCCTGACCTACAAGCCATGGTGGGGCACGACCCTGCATGCCGGCTATGCGCGCTACTTCACGCCGCCCGAGCAGGTGCTCGGCCGCACCGTGCCGAACGGGCTGTTCGACAATACGACCGCCGCGCCGGCCTCGCTGAACATGGGCTCGATCCAGCCGGAGCGGTCGAACGTCTATGACGCCGGCATCGTGCAAGAGGTGCTGCCGCGCTGCGAGCCGGCGACGAGCGACATGCCGCTCAAGGCGCAGGCGGCGGCGAAGAGCTGCCCGAGCCTCCAGTTCGGCCTCGACGCGTACTACAAGCGCGCCAAGGACCTGATCGACGACGGCCAGTTCGGTGCCGCCTATGTGCTCACCGCCTTCAATTACGCCGAGGGCGAGAACTACGGCATCGAGTGGACCACGCGCTATCGCGAGGGCAATTTCGCGTTCGACATGAATTGGGCGTATGCGCGCCAGAAGGCTACAACGATCGTCTCGAACCAAGCCCTGTTCGGGCCGGACCAGCTCGCCTTCATCGCATCGCACTGGATCAACACCGACCATGACCAGCGATGGACCGGGTCGGCGCGCGTCGCCTACAAATTCGACGACAGCTGGGGCGCGCTCACCGGAACTCAGGTGGGCGCGACCGGCATCTTCGGCAGCGGCCTGCGCACCGGCGATTTCAATGTCTTCCAACTGCCCGCGTACTACCAGATCAACCTCGGCGCCTCGCACGAGTTCGTGCCGCCGGCCGGCTGGTTCATCAACGACCGGCCGATCACGGTGCGCTTCGATGTGGTCAACGTCACCGACAACATCTACTTCATCCGCAACGGCAGCGGCATCGGCGTGTTCGCGCCGCAGTTCGGTCCGCGCCGCGGCTACTTCGTCGGCCTGTCGCAGAAGCTCGGCGACCCGAGGGCGAGCGAGCCGATCATGCCGACCAAGGCGCCGCCGCTGTACGACTGGACCGGCCTCTATGTCGGCGCCCATTTCGGCGGCGCGTTCAGCATCGAGGACGGCACCATCGGCAGCGCGCTGCTCGGCGCCGCGATGACCAATCCGCTCGACTTCGAGCGGTGCGCTCGGCGGCTTCCAGCTCGGCTACAATTGGCAGTTCGCGCCGCACTGGCTCGCCGGCGTCGAGGGCGAGCTGTCGTGGAGCTCGATCGAGGCGCGCACGAACTACATCAACACCACCACGGCGGTCTCGCTGCAGAGCGACTATAACAAGAGCTTCGAGACCCTCGCGGCCCGGCTCGGCTACGTCATGGGCCCGCTCGTCACCTACGTGAAGGCGGGCGGCGCCTGGACCAACATCGAGTACATGCTCTCGGCCTCCGGCGCCGTGAACGGCACCGCGACCATCAACGCCAACCGCTCCGGCTGGACCTTCGGCACCGGGATCGAATACCGGCTCTCGCGCGCATGGTCGGCCAAGGCCGAGTACAGCCTCCTCGATTTCGGGACCAACACGGTCGGTGCGAACCTCTTGGCTCCCGGCGACACGCTGACCGTGAAGGACCTGGTGCACGAGGTGAAAGCCGGCGTGAACTATCACTGGTTGCCGTGATGCCGCGGCACGCGGGCTCGCCGGGAGGCGAGCCCGCGGATGACACGCTATGTAGTGCAGGCGACGGATCCGCCGGGGAAGGCCTCGTATGGCCCCCCGGCCGGGATCGTCGCCCGCCGATCTGCAAGAACCGGGGGCGGTACATCCGCTGCGGCCGCGCGCCGCAAGGAGCAATTGAATGCCGCAAGAAAATGGACTCAATGCCGTGATGACGCTTGCCGCCGAGACCATCGAGAGGCCTCTCACGCAGCGGAGCGTGGCTAAGGCACGCGCCGCGACGGCGCTCCTCGGCGCCGTCACGTGGCTGATCCTGGCGGGGGCCGCGGCCGCACAGACGGCGGAGCCTGCGGCGGCGCCGGTCGTCGGCAACGCGTCGCTGCCGCGTGATCTCTCCCCGTGGGGCATGTTCATCTCGGCCGACGTCGTCGTGAAGGCGGTCATCATCGGCCTGGCATTCGCCTCCGTGGTGACCTGGACGATCTGGCTCGCCAAGACGCTCGAGATCTTCATCGCCAAGCGCCGGGCGCGGGCGGCGCTGCGTCTGTTGGCCAAGGCGCCATCACTCGCCGAGGTCACTTCGACGCCGAGCCCGGCGGCCGAGTTCGCCGCCGCCGCGATGGCGGAGCTGCGCCTCTCGACCGACACGCTCGACAGGGATGGCATCAAGGAGCGCGTCGCCTCGCGGCTCGAGCGCATCGAGGCGGCGCTCGGCCGCCGCATCAGCCGCGCCACCGGCGTGCTGGCAACGATCGGCGCGACTGCGCCGTTCGTCGGCCTGTTTGGCACGGTGTGGGGCATCATGAACAGCTTCATCGGCATCTCGAAGTCGCACACCACCAACCTCGCGGTGGTCGCGCCGGGCATCGCCGAGGCGCTGCTCGCGACCGCCTTCGGGCTCGCGGCCGCGATCCCGGCGGTGGTGATCTACAACGTGTTCGCCCGCGCTATCGCGGGCTACCGGGCACAGCTCGGCGACACCTCGGCCGAGGTGCTGCGCCTGGTGAGCCGCGATCTCGACCGTCCGACGACGGCGCGCAGCTCGCTGCGCGCCGCGGCCGAGTGAGCGGAGGCCGCACATGAGCGTGCGTCTCGACCACGGCAAGGACGAGCTCGACGAGGTCCACGAGATCAACGTCACGCCGTTCATCGACGTGATGCTGGTGCTGCTGATCATCTTCATGGTGGCGGCGCCGCTCGCGACCGTCGACATCTCGGTCGACCTGCCCTCCTCGGCCACTCCGCAGCAGGAACGCCCGCCGCAGCCGATCTTTCTCACCCTCAAGCCCGATCTCACCCTTGCGCTCGGAGACGACACGATCGCGCGCGACCGGCTGGGCGAGGCACTCGACAGCGCCGCCAAAGGCGACAGGAACACGCGCATCTTCGTGCGCGCCGACAAGGTCGTGCCCTATGGCGAGCTGATGAACGTGATGAACCTGCTGCGCGCCGCCGGCTTCCTCAAGGTGGCGCTGGTCGGGCTCGAGAAGACGCAATGACGACGGCGGCGCTTGACCGCTCCGAGCTCGGGCGCTGGGCTGCGAGCGCCGTCCTGGTGCTCGGGCTGCACGCGGCGGCGGCCGCCATGCTGGTGACCTGGCAGGATCCGGTCACGATCGGCGAACCTTCGGACGCAGTGGTGATCGATTTCGATCTCACCCCGATCACGACGGCGCCGAGCAGTACGGTCGAAGATTTGCCGCCGGGGCCGAAGCAGGACGAGGAGACACCGCCCCCGCCGCCGAAACAGGAAAAGGTCGAGGAGAAGGTCGAGGAAAAAGTCGACGTGCCGCCCTCGCCCGCCCCCGCGGTCGCGGCGCTGCCGCCGCCCGAGCCGGTGCAACCGAAGCCACCCGAGCCGACGCCGGTCCCGCCGGCGCCCGCCACGACGGCGCCGCCGCGCCCGCATGTCTCACCGGCGCAGATCAAGTCATGGCAGAGTGAGATCGCGACGCGGATCGAGCGCAACAAGCAAGCCTATCCGCGCGCCGCAGCCGCGCGCAACGAGAAGGGCGTCGTCGAGCTCGCCTTCTCGATCGACCGCGCCGGGCACGTCGTATCGGCCACCGTGCTGCAGAGCTCGGGCCACCCGCTCCTCGATCAGGAGGCCGTCGCGACGGTGCGTCGCGCCGAGCCATATCCGGCGCCTCCGCCCGGCCTCGACGGCGAGGCCTTCGCGTTCAAGTTTCCCTTCAAGTTCGATATCCGTTAGCGGAGCCAGGCGCGCACGCCTTGGTAACGCTAATTGGCGCGCGTCGCCGTGACGCCCGCCGGTTCCGGCGGCAATTCTTGACACTGACCCACTGCGGTGACCATGGTCCGCCATGCGGCCCGCGAGACGCGGGCGGAGGGTTGCGCAAACACCCGAGAATGCGCTGGTTCCGGTCCCATCTTCGGTTTGGCTCGCGCTTGGCGCTGTTTGCCCTGGCGGTCCAATTCCTATTGATTTTCAGTCACATAGATGCCTGCGACCTTGCCCCAGCGGCAGCCGGCGCCACCGCGTCGGTCGTTGCCCATGCGCCGGGTACGCCGGCCACCGATAAAGGATCTCCGATCCGCAAATCGGACCGGACGGCCGACCAGACCTGTCCGATCTGCGCGCTGATCCAGCTCGCCAGCACCTCGACGCCCGCGACCGCCCCGGTCGTGCAGCCGCCGACGATGGTCGGCCATGCTAGGCTCGATGCGCCTGAGCAGACAGCGCTTGCGGCCTCCCCGCCGCGTCATTTTCGCGCCCGCGCTCCGCCGATCGCCTGAGGCGATCGCCGGCGGCCGCGCGTCGCTCCCAAGCGATCCAATTGACAAGAACGTCGACGCGCGTCGGACGACCGTGTCCGCGCGCCATTCCGTATCGAAAATTCACATCAGACGAGAAGCGCAATGCTCGTCGATCCGACATCCGAAGCCGGCGGCACCGCGCCCGGGCCGGGCGAGAACACGCCGCCGCCCGAGCCGGGCTCGAGCGCAAAGTCGCTCGTCGTCATCATCGTCGTGCTCGCGCTCGCGGCCGGCGCGTGGCGGATGTTCGCCGGCCCGTTCGGCCATGCCGAGCCGGCCCGCGAGCTCGCCGTCAAGACCGCCGTGCTGGTGCGTTCGGGCGAGCAGGTCACGGTGCCGGAGAATTCGCCGGTGCGCAGCCACCTCACGATCGCGCCGGTCGGCATCAAGGACGTACGGCGCAACCTCGTGCTGCCGGCGGTGGTCGAGGCCGATCCGGCCCACCTCATCAAGGTGCTGCCGCCGCTTTCCGGCCGCGTGATGCTGCTCAAGGTGCAGCTCGGCGAGCGGGTGACGGAAGGGCAGCCGCTGATCGTGCTCGACTCGCCCGATCTCGCGCAGGCCTATGCGGACTACGACCGCGCCAAGGTGCAGGTCGAGCTCACGCTCAAGAGCCGCGATCGCCAGCGCGCGCTCGCCAAGATCGGCGGCGCCGCGGACAAGGATCTGCAGCAGGCCGAGACCGACTATGCGAACGCGGTCGCCGAGTTGCGGCGCGCCGAGGCGCGTCTCAAGCAGATCGGCGTCGACGCCGACAGCAAGAGCGTCGCGCGCGACGTGACGGTCTCCGCCCCCATGGCGGGCAGCATCATCGACCTGCAGGTCGCGCCCGGCGCGTACTGGAACGACCCGACCCAGGCACTGATGACGATCGCCGATCTCAAGACGGTGTGGGTGACCGCGAGCGTTCCGGAAACCGACACCACGCTGGTCGCCCAGGGACAGCCGGTCGAAGTGGTCTTTCCCGCCTATCCGGGCGAGGTGTTCAAGGGCAACGTGCTGTTCGTCAGCGACGTGGTCGACACCGACACGCGCCGCACCAAGGTGCGCATCGCGTTCGCCAATCCGGACACGCGGCTGCGGCCCGGCATGTTCGCCAACGTCACCTTCTTTGCGCCCGCCCAGCAGGTCGCGATCGTGCCGACCAGCGCGCTCGTCCTCAAGGACGACCTCACCCAGGTCTATGTCGAGACCGCGCCGTGGAAGTTCGAGGCACGCACCGTCGACCTCGGTTTCCAGCAAGGCGACGAGGTCGTGCTCAGGAGCGGTGTGAAGCCGGGCGAGCGGGTGGTCGTTAAGGGCGGAGTGCTGCTCGGTGATTGACTGGATCGTCAGCTTCGCGCTGCGCAAGCGCCTGGTCGCCGCGATGATCTGCGTGTTCGCGGCCATCTACGGCTACTATTCGTGGACGGAGCTCGCGATCGACGCCTATCCGGACGTGGCCGACACGGCCGCGCAGGTGGTGACGCAGGCGCCCGGGCTCGCCGCCGAGGAGGTCGAGCAGCAGGTCACGGTTCCGCTCGAGCGCGAGCTCAACGGCACGCCCGGGCTTACCGATGATGCGCTCGCGCAGCACCTTCGGGCTCTCGCTGATCACGCTCGTGTTTCGCGACGGCATCGAAGACTACTGGTCGCGCCAGCGCATCACTGGACGCATCCAGAACGTGACGCTGCCGCCCGGCCTCACGCCCGGGCTCGATCCGCTGTCGTCGCCGACCGGCCAGATTCTCTATTACATCCTGCGGTCGGACACCAAGAACTTGCGCGAACTGTCCGAGCTCGCAGCGATGGACCGTGATCCCGACGCTGAAGCAGGTGCCCGGCGTCGCCGACGTGTCGAACTTCGGCGGCCTCACGACCCAGTACCAGCTCGAGCTCGATCCGCAGCAACTGATGCGCTTCAACATCTCGCTCAACAACGTGACGAGCGCGATCAGCGCCAACAACGCCAATGCGGGCGGCAGCGTGCTCAATCGCGGCGAGCTCGGCTATGTGATCCGCGGCATCGGCCTGATCCAGACGCTCGACGACCTCGGCAACATCGTCGTCACCCAGCACAACGGCACGCCGATCCTGGTGCGCGACCTCGGCAAGCTCAAGCTGTCCAACCTCGAGCGCCACGGCATCGTCGGCAAGGACGAGATGAGCGACGTGGTCGAAGGCACCGTGCTGCTGCTGCGCCACGAGAACCCCTCGCAGGTGCTCAAGGGCGTGCACGCCAAGATCGACGAGCTCAACGCGCGGCTCAAGGCCGACGACGTGCAGATCGTGCCCTATCTCGACCGCACGACGCTCGTCAACGCAACGGTCGACAAGGTCGCGCACCACGATCCTCACCGGCATCGGCCTCGTGCTCATCGTCCTGATCATGTTCCTCGGCAGCCCGCGCAGCGCGCTGATCGTCGGCGTCACGATCCCGTTTGCCATGGTGGCGACCTTCATCCTGATGCACCACACCGGGATATCGGCGAACCTCCTCTCGCTCGGCGCGATCGATTTCGGCATCATCGTCGACGGCGCCATCGTGATGACCGAGGCAATCCTGCGCCGGCGCGAGGCGAAGCCGAACGAGCCGCTGACCGAAGCCGATGCGGGCGACGCGGCGCGCCAGGTGGCGCGGCCGATCTTCTTCGCCACCGCGATCATCATCACGACCTACCTGCCGCTGTTCGCGTTCCAGCGCATCGAGGCGAAGCTGTTCTATCCGATGGCCTATGCGGTCGGTTACGCGCAGCTCGGCGCGCTGGCGTTCGCGCTCCTGGTCGTGCCCGGCCTCGCCTTCGCGGCCTATCGCCGGCCGCGCCGCGTTTTTCACAATCCGGTGCTGGGCTGGCTGGAGGCGGGCTACCGGCCGCACGCTGGAAAGCTCGCTGCGGCGCCCCGCGATCGCCTACCTACTGGCGGCCGGGGCCGCGCTCGCCGTGGTCGTACTCGGCGCGACGGTGTGGCGCGAATTCCTGCCCGAGCTCGACGAAGGCGCGCTCTGTCTGCATACGTCGCTGCCGCCCGGCATCTCGCTGCAGAAGGTCGACCGAGATGGTCGCCGAGCTGCGCCGTGCTGTCAACGAATTTCCCGAAGTCTCCTACGTGGTGAGCCATATCGGCCGCAACGACGACGGCACCGATCCGTGGACGCCATCGCACATGGAAGCCGCGGTCGGGCTTACGCCCTACAGCACCTGGCCGGCCGGCGAAACCAAGCAGGAGCTGATCAAGCGCATGTCGGCGCGGCTCGACAAGTTGCCGGGCTTCGAGATCGCCTTCAGCCAGCCGATCATCGACAGCGTGCTCGACTACGTGTTCGACCCGCACAGCGCGCTCGCCGTCAAGGTGTTCGGCGACGACTTCAACGAGTTGCGGCGCATCGGCAACGACATCATCGCCGTGGTCGAACGCCGTTCCGGGCGTCACCGATGCGGCGATCGACCAATACACGCCGCTGCCGCAGATCTCGATCAAGGTCGACCGCGCCGCGACCGCGCGCTACGGCATCAACGTCGCCGATGTGGTCAACCTGATCAGCACCGGCATCGGCGGCGCGGCGGTGAGCCACGGTGTTCATCGGCGATCGCCACTACGACATCACGGTGCGTTTTCCGGCGGCCGCCCGCGACAGCCCGGAGGCAATCAAGAACCTCGTGCTCACCTCGAGCGACGGCGCGCTCATTCCGCTGGCGCAGGTCGCCGATGTGCAAGCTGCAGAGCGGCGAGAGCATGATCAATCGCGAGATGAACCACCGCTATCTGCTGGTGAAGCTCAACTATCACGATCGCGATCCGCTCTCGGTCGTCGCCGAGGTCAACAAGGCGATCGCGCAACGGTTCAGGTTCGATCCGCGGCAATATCGTATCGAATGGGGCGGCCAGCTCGAAGGCCAGCAGCGCGCCGAGGCGCGCTTCCGGATCATCATCGGGATGGTCCTCGCCACCATGATGGTGCTGCTCTATGCCGAGTTCGGCGTGCTGCGCCAGGTGCTGCTCATCATCGGCGTGGTGCCGCTGGCGACGCTCGGCGGGCTGATCGCGCTGCAGGCCACCGGGACCACGCTCAACGTCGCGTCCGGCGTCGGCTTCATCGCATTATTTGGCGTCGCCGTGATGAACGGCGTCATCATGGTGGCGAACCTCAACCGCATGCGCGAGCAGGGCGCTGCCGCTGTTCGACGCGGTCGCTGACCGGCGCGCGCGAGCGGCTGCGGCCGGTGCTGATGACCGCCGCGGTCGCGACCGTCGGCATGCTGCCGGCGGCGCTCGCGACCGGGGTCGGCAGCGACGTGCAGCGCAACCTCGCGACCGTGGTTGCGGGCGGCCTCATTCCGGCTACGCTGCTGACGCTCTTCATCGTGCCGACGCTTTATTACGTGCTGGAGCGCGCGGCGGCACGGCGGGCGGCGGCTGGTGCTGCGGCGGACTCCCTCTCCCCGGAGGGGGGAGGGTTGGGGTGAGGGGCGCGCGGAGTTCGTAATCGGACTCCGAGGTCCCCTCACCCGGCGCGCGGAGTTCATCCTTGGGCTTGCCGAAGGCAAGACCCGAGGGCGCGCCACCCTCTCCCCGCAGCGGAGAGGGAAGAAAGTAAGTAAGTGAGTTCGAGGGGCAGTAGGGCGTAACGCGATGGGCAGGGGGACTGTGCAGGGGACTGCCGCGCTGGTCGCGGCCGGGCTGCTCGCCAGTTGCGCGGTCGGCCCGGATTTCGCGGTGCCGGCGGCGCCGGACGTGCCCGGCTATACGCCCGAGCGGCTCGCGCCCACGACCGCCTCGGCGGCGACGCAGGGCGGCGGGGCACAGCGCTTCGTCAAGGACCTCGACCTGCCCGGCCAGTGGTGGGCGCTGTTTCGCTCCAAGCCGCTCAACGTGCTGGTCGAGCAGGCGCTCGCCGCCAACCAGGACCTCAAGGCGGCGCAAGCGGCGCTGCGCCTCGCGCGCGAGAACGTGCGCGCGCAGCAGGGCATGCTGCTCCCGTCTGTCGATCTCGGAGGGACCGCGTTCCGCGGGCTGCCGCCGCTCAGCGGCCCGCTCGACAACAGCGTCCAGACGCCGACGTTCAACCTGTTCACCACCCAGCTGAGCATCTCCTACGTGCCGGACGTGTTTGGCGGCACGCGGCGCTCGATCGAGGCGCTGGTGGCGCAGGAGGACCAACAGCGCTTCCAGCTCGAGGCGACCTATCTCACGCTCACCGCGAACCTCGCCGGTGCGGCCGTGCAGGAGGCGAACCTGCGCGGCCAGATCGCCGCGACCCAGCGCATCATCAAGGTCGAGCGCGACACGCTCGGCCTGATGCGCAAGCAGCGCCAGGCGGGGCAGATCGCCGAATCCGACGTGGTCGCCCAGGAGGCGGCGCTCGCCCAGGTCGAGCAGACCCTGCCGCCGCTGCAAAAGCAGCTGGCGCAGGAACGCGACCTGATCGCCGCCCTCATCGGCGGCTTCCCGAGCGACCGGCTGCCGGTCGAGTTCCGCCTCGCCGAGCTGCGCCTGCCGCGCGACCTGCCGCTGAGTATCCCGGCCAAGCTGATCGAGCAGCGCCCGGACGTGCGCATGGCGGAGGAGAACCTGCACGCCGCGAGCGCGCAGATCGGCGTCGCCATCGCCAACCGGCTGCCCAACATCACGCTCACCGGGACCGCGGGCAGCACGTCGGACGCGATCAACACCATGTTCGGCTCGGGCACCCAGTTCTGGGGCGTGACCGCCGCCGTGACCCAGCCGATCTTCCACGGCGGCACGCTGTTTCACCGCGAGCAGGCCGCGAAGGCCGCGTTCGACCAGGCGCTGGCGCAATATCGCGGCACCGTGATCACGGCGTTCCAGAACGTCGCGGACGCGCTGCGCGCGATCCAGACCGACGCGGTCACGCTGCAGAAGGCCGTCGCCTCCGAACGCGCGGCCGCGCGCAGCCTCGAGATCGTGCGCGGCCGCCTCAAGCTCGGCGACGTCAACTATCTGGCGCTGCTCAACGCACAGCAGACCTATCAGCAGGCCGTGATCGCGCTCGTCCAGGCGCAGGCCGCCCGCTATGCCGACACGGTCGCGCTGTTCCAGGCGCTCGGCGGCGGCTGGTGGAATCGCCAGGATGTGGACGCCGAGAAGCCGACGACGATCGGGGATTTCTTCCGCTAGCGCATGTTCCGGCGAAGTGGACGCCGGTTCGCCGACAAGAACATGCGCCAAGCAATGAATCTAGAGCACATTCCGATTCCACCGGAACGGAATGTGCTCTAGGCGCGTCGCGGCTTTCTGCCGATTATTGTGTGCCCGCTATTGTTGCGCCGCTATTTTCCTTTCGCTAGTTCCTTGGCCTGGTCAGGATCGAGGCAGAGACAGGTCAACGGCATCCCTCCTTGCGCATGCACTCATCGACGCAATTCTGATACGCGGGGGGCTCCCATTGAAGCCATCCGGTGCAACGAGAATTGCAGAAAGCATGCCTGTTCTTGGGGGAATTACACTTGGCGATCCGCATTGCGGGAGTGGGTGTTGCCAATTGAGCGATCGCCTTTCGATCGCCATCACCTTGCGGGTTCGCGGGTGCGACCGCGCAGAGGACGAATACCCCCAACGATGCGGACAGCACGATGCGACACGAATGCTTGACGAGGCCGAGGAGGGACGATGCCGACATGGGCGGAACCTGCGCGCGGTGAGCCATCCGACAGCTTGCCTCGTGCGCGACCGCGACGGCTCAAGGCGGAAAACATCTAGCACGGAATGACTGGCCACGGTTCGCGATTTGTGGAAGCAAGACCGAACTGGGTTTTGTTGGCAGGCGATTTTCGTTCTGTTTGCCGATTATTGTTGCGTCCCTGCGTCAATTGCCGTACTGGCGAAATGGGATGCGTTGAATTGTGCCCGGCACCGAGACGGCGGCGGGGTTTTTTCACGCCCCTCACATGCGATCGAGGATCAGGTGCTGGACCGCGGCCGCCGCGGTGGTCGCGCATACCCCGTTGGGTTGCAAATGGGGCGGTCCCATTGCTTTTCCCCTTGCATTTCATTGCTCCTTGCATTGCTTCCCATTGCTCTCGCGCTTTTTCGATTTTCGCAAGTGAATCCAATGGGTCATATTGCATTTCGGCTCGTTCCTGCATTGCAGATCGCCTGTATTTCTCTCCGAATTTTTTCTCAGCCGCCGTGCAACTTCCAGCATTCTGCAAAAGCCGACCGCACGCCGAGGTAAGGCAAGTTCCGCGCTACGCGGCGGAGGTGAATTGCTGGATCGTCCGCTTTCGCGAACGGTGACGGCGATGGATTTTGCAGTGACGCAGAAAGGCTAGCCGATGAAATAATACGCGATCGCAAATGCCGCGATGACGATCGCGAGCCCGAGGGCAAGCACGATGCGCACGTGATGGCCGGTGACCCCTTGGCGCACGCGCACCGTGTTGATCACGGTCGCGTCGCCCTCGTTGGTGTGATGCGTTCCCGGCCCGGGGCCCATCTCGGGTGCGGCCGGTCGCCTTGTCGCTTGCACGTCCTGCATAGCGCCCTCGCTCTGCAACACCGACAAATGTCTCGATCGGCCAACGCCTTCGCGCTGGTCAAAGTTCCGCGACCGGGGATGCCGCGCAGGAACCCCTCCCTGCATCGCCCGTTGAACTTGAACAGCGCTTTCTCGAACGGAATTGCGGAGGACTGCGATGACGGCCCGCGAAAACACCGGTTCCAGCCGGCGCGAGTTCCTGATGGTCGGTGCCTCGACGGTCGCGGCGCCGGCACTCGCGCGGGCCGCGACTGCCGACAGCGCCCCCCCGCGGCGGGCGGATTTCCGTGCGCCGGCCGCGATGACGCTCAACGTCAATGGTCGCGAGCAGCGCGTCGCGCTCGACGTGCGCACCACGTTGCTCGATGCGTTGCGCGAGCATCTCGGCCTGACCGGCGCCAAGAAGGGCTGCGATCACGGCCAGTGCGGCGCCTGCACGGTGCTGCTCGGCGACCGGCGCGTGCTCGCGTGCCTCACGCTTGCCGCCGCCGCGCAGGGCCGGCCAGTCACCACGATCGAGGGCCTCGCGCAGCCGAACGGCGAGCTGCATCCCATGCAGCAGGCCTTCATCGAGCAGGACGCATTCCAATGCGGCTATTGCACGCCCGGGCAGATCATGTCGGCGGTCGCCTGCATCAAGGAGGGCCACGCCGAGAACGACGGCGACATCCGCGAATACATGAGCGGCAATCTCTGCCGCTGCGCCGCCTACCCGAACATCGTCTTAGCGATAAAGCAGGCCAAGCGCGCGATGGCGACGGCCGCAACCGGCTCCGGACACTGACAGGAGGCGCCGCATGCAACCATTCTGGTTCGAACGCGCCGCCTCGCCCGCCGCCGCCGTGCGCGCCGCCTCGGCGCCGCAGAACCCGGCGCAGTATCTCGCGGGCGGCACGACCCTCCTCGACCTGATGAAGCTCGACGTGATGCAGCCGCAGACCCTGATCGACATCAACGGACTTTCCGACACTGCGTTCGGCCGCATCGAGGCGACGCGCAGCGGCCTGCGCCTCGGCGCGCTCGTGCGCATGGCGGACGCGGCCGAGCATGCGAGCATCCGCCGCGATGTGCCGATGATCGCGCAGGCGCTCAAGCTCGCCGCGAGCGCGCAGATCCGCAACATGGCGAGCCTCGGCGGCAACGTGCTCCAGCGCACGCGCTGCACCTATTTCCGCGATGTGTCGTATGCGGAGTGCAACAAGCGCAGCCCCGGCTCGGGCTGCGCCGCGATGAACGGCTTCAACCGCGACCATGCGGTGCTCGGCACCAGCGAGCAGTGCATCGCGAGCTATCCGGGCGATTTCGCCCAGGCGTTGATCGCGCTCGATGCGCGCGTCGAGGTCATGGGTCCGAACGGGGCTCGCACCATCCCGTTCGCGACGCTGCACCGTCAGCCGGGCAGCACCCCCGACATCGAGACGGCGCTGCGGCCCGGAGACATGATCACCGGCTTCCAGGTCGCGCTGGCGCCATGGATGCGGCGCTCGCTCTATCTCAAGGTGCGCGACCGCGAGTCCTACGAGTTCGCCCTCGCGTCGGCGGCGGTCGCGCTCGACCTGCACGACGGCAAGGTCGCGCAGGCGCGCATCGCGCTCGGCGGCGTCGCGACCGTACCGTGGCGCGCCAAGGAAGCCGAAGAGGCGTTGCGCGGCCAGGCGATCGACGAGCAGACGCTCGCGGGCGCTGCCGAGACGGCGTTCGCGCCGGCGCGCACCCGCACGCACAATGCCTACAAGGTCGCGCTCGGTCAGCGCACGCTGATGCGGGCGCTGCGCGCCGTGGCGGCGATGCAGGTCTGAGCGCGGCGCGGACAAAGCAGAGGCAGATCAACGGAGATACGCCATGGCAAGCGCTGCGGCCCCCGTCCCTCAGGCGAACATGGGCGATCCGGCCCCGCGCCTAGATGCGCGGCTCAAGGTGACCGGCGAGGCCCGCTATCCGGCTGATGAGCCGCTCACCAACCCGGCTTATGCCGTTCTGGTGACGAGCAGCATCGCCAAAGGTCGCCTCACGCGGCTCAACGTCGAGACGGCGCGCGCCATCCCGGGCGTGGTCGATATCCTCACCCACGAGAACACGAGCGACGTAAAGCAGCTCAAGTTCCAGCAGGCGGGCTCGGCCACGTCGATCCAGTCGCTCGGGCCGGACATCTTCCATGACGGACAGATCATCGCGCTGGTGCTCGCCGACACGTTCGAGGCCGCGCAGGAAGGCGCCGCCAAGGTCAAGGCCTCCTATGCGGCCGAGAAGCCGAGCGCGACCTTCGGCTCGCCAGGCGTGACCGAGGAGGACGCCACCAAGGTCTCGCCGGTTCACAAGCACCTGCCGAACGTCGGCGACGCGGAAGCGGCGCTGGCGGGGGCGGACGGTCGCGATCGACGCCGAATATGCGACGCCGACGCAGCATCACAATGCAATGGAGCTGTTCTCCACCACCGCGGTGTGGCGCGACGACAAGCTGACGCTGTTCGAGCCGAGCCAGTTCGTCTACGGGCTGCGCAACGGCGTCGCGCAGCGGCTCGGCATCGACCGCGACAAGGTGCGGGTGGTGAGCCGCTACATCGGCGGCGCCTTCGGCTCGAAGGGCGGGATGACGCCGCGCAGCGCGCTGGTCGCCTTCGCGGCGCGCCGGCTCAACCGGCCGGTGCGCCTCGTGGTGAGCCGCGACCAGGGCTTCACCACGACGACCTACCGCGCCGAGACGCGCCACCACATCCGGCTCGGCGCGCAGCGCGACGGCAAGCTGGTCGGCTATTTCCACGAAGGCTGGGAGGTGAGCTCGCGGCCCGATCCTTACGTGGTCGCCGGCGTCGCCGACAGCGCGCGGCTCTACGCGTATGGCGCCGTGAAGACCAAGGTCAACGTGGTGCATGCGGACCGCAACACGCCGGGCTTCATGCGCTCGCCGCCGGTCGTGCCGTACATCTACGCGCTGGAAAGCGCGATGGACGAGCTTGCCTGGAAGCTCGACATGGACCCGGTCGAGCTGCGCCGCATCAACGACACGATGACCGACCCGATCGAGGGCAAGCCGTGGTCGAGCCGCTCGCTGATGGCGTGCTACGACAAGGCCGCGCAGGCTTTCGGCTGGGACAAGCGCACGCGCCGGCCCCGCGAGATGCGCGACGGCGAATGGCTGGTCGGCTGGGGCTGCGCGACCGCGCTCTATCCCACGCATATCGGAGCAGCCGCCGCGCGCGTGCGGCTGATGGCGAACGGCGAGGTGCGCGTGCAGACCGCGGCCCATGAGATCGGCAATGGCGCCTACACGGTGATCGGCCAGGCCGCGGCCGAGCGGCTCGGCGTCCCGCTCGCCCGGGTGAGCGTGGAGCTCGGCGACACCGAGCTGCCGCCGGCGCCGGTCGCGGGCGGCTCACGCACCACGGCGAGCACGTGCTCGGCGGTGCTGAAGGCGTGCGATGCGATCCGCGACAAGCTCTTCCGTGCTGCCGTCACCGCCAACGATGGACCGCTCGCCGGGCGGGCCGTCGCTGGGCTGTCGCTCATGGCCCGCAGCGTGACTGGCGCGGGCGGGGCGAGCGAGAGCCTCGACAAGACATTCGCCCGCCTCGGTGCGAGTGCGATCGAGGAATATGCCGAGTTCGTGCCGCGCGGGCTCAAGCCCGCCTCGATCAAGGGGCTCTACGAGGGCATCAGCGCGTCGACCGGCGGGCCGGAAGGCGAGAAGGTGATGTATGCGACCGGCGCGGAATTCGTCGAGGTGCGCATCAATGCGGCGACGCGCGAGATCCGCGTGCCGCGCATCGTCGGCGCCTTCGCGGCCGGGCATCTCATGAACACACGCACGACGCACAGCCAGCTCATGGGCGGCATGATCTGGGGTATCAGCTCGGCGCTGCACGAGGCAACCGAGATCGACCGCGAGCGCGCGCGCTACGTCAACACCAACCTCGCCGACTACCGCGTGCCGGTGAATGCGGACGTTGCCGACGTTGAAGTCATCCTCGTTCCGGAGGAAGATCGCGACGTCAATCCAATGGGCGTCAAGGGCCTGGGCGAGCTCGCGAACGTCGGAACAGCGGCGGCACTCGCCAACGCAGTCTATCACGCAACCGGAATCCGCATCCGCGAGCTGCCGATAAGGATCGAGAAGCTGTTGACGGCGTGATGTGAGGCTTGCGCATGCGTCTGCGCTCCCCTCCCCCCGCGAGCGAAGCGAGTGGCGGGAAGGGGTCGGGGGTGGGGGGCGCCGCTTGCTCGGACTGAGCTATCTCGTGGCGGATCACCGATTCAGAACAAGCGTAGTCCCCCCACCCCTCGCTGCGCGGCTTTGCCGCTTGCTCGACCATCCCCGCCAATGGGCGGGAGGGTAGCAACGGCGGCCTCAGTGCGCACATAACTGTGTATGCCGTAGCTCGGTGCAATGGAGTGTCCTGTGACCAACTCCCTCTCATGCACCTGCGTGGTCGCCGGCGGTGGCCCGGCCGGCATGATGGCCGGCTACCTGCTCGCGCGCGCCGGCGTCGACACGGTCGTGCTGGAGAAGCACGCCGACTTCTTCCGCGATTTCCGCGGCGACACCATCCATCCGTCCACCATGGACGTGCTGGCCGAGCTCGGCCTGCTCGATGAATTCCTCAAGGTGCCGCACCAGGAGATCCATTACGGCGAAGGCGAGATCGGCGACGAGAAATTCCGCGTCGCCGACCTCACCCACCTGCGGGCCCGCTGCAAGTTCGTGGCGTTCATGCCGCAGTGGGATTTCCTCGATTTCCTCGCCGCGCAGGGAAGGAAGCTGCCGGCATTCCGCCTGCTGATGGGCATGGAAGCGATCGATCTGCTGCGCGCGGGCGAGCGCATCGTCGGCGTGACCGCGCACGGGCCGAGCGGGCCGGTCGAGGTTCGCGCCGACCTGGTGATCGGCGCCGATGGACGACGTTCGCGCATGCGCGCGGCGGCCGGCCTCGTCGTGAACGACCTCGGCGCGCCCATGGACGTGCTCTGGTTCCGGCTCGAGCGCCGCCCCGACGAGGATCACGCCGTGCTCGGCCGCTTCCTCGACGGCCAGCTCCTGGTGATGATCGACCGCAACGACTACTGGCAATGCGCGCTCATCATCCGCAAGGGCACGTTCGACGCGGTCCGGCAGGCGGGACTTGCCGCGTTCCGGGCGCGGGTCGCGCGGATCGCCAGGCGCCCGGCGGCCGACGAGATCAGGAGCTTCGACGACGTGAAGCTGCTCACCGTCGCGGTCGATCGGCTGCGCGAATGGTCGCGCCCCGGCCTTCTGGTCATCGGCGACGCCGCGCACGCCATGTCGCCGATCGGCGGCGTCGGCATCAACCTCGCGATCCAGGATGCGGTCGCGGCCGCCAACATCCTCGCCGAGCCGCTGCGCCGCCGCGGCGCGACGCCCGACACGCTCCGCCGCGTGCAAAGGCGCCGCGCGTTCCCGACCTGGGCGACGCAGGCCGTGCAGCTGACGATCCAGAACCGGGTGATCGACCCGATGCTCGCGAGCGGCAAGACGCCGAAGGTGCCGGCGGCGCTGCGGCTGATGCAGCGCTGGCCGTTCCTGCAGCGTATCCCGGCGCGCATCCTGGGCGAGGGGTTTCGGCCGGAGCATGTGCGGCTACCCGCGGCAAAGTCGTAAATACTCGTCATGGCCGGGCTCGTCCGGCCATCCACGCCTTACTTCCAATCATTTCAGAAGAAAGACGTGGATGCCCGCGACAAGCGCGGGCATGACGTATCAGTTCTTAACTCGCCACGAAAACCACCGAGATGGGCGCGTCCTTGAAGACGCCGGCGGCGGTGTCGCCGAAGAAGAGCGTGTCGCCGGGCCGGCGGCTCACGCCCATGACGATGAGATTATGACCGCTGCGCTTCGCGACCGCGACCACGGCCGCGTCGGGGGCGGCGTCGGCGCGGATCGCGGTCTTGATCTTGCGGCCGTACAGCTCGGCAAGGTGCTTGACGTTGTCGAGGATCGCCTGCTGCTGGCGGCGCGCGCGCGTGCCGCGCCCCTGCCGCGCGTTGCGGCTCGTCACGTAGAGCGCGGTGATCTCCGCCGCGGCGCCGCGCGCGGCCTCGATCGCGAGCTCGGCGGCGCGGCGCGACACGTCGGTGCCGTTCACCGGCACCAGCATGTCGAGCGCGCTTTCTTCCGGATCCTTCAGGTGCTCGGCGGCGGCGACGACGATCGCGAGCGGGCCGTCGAAGGCGGCGGCGATGCGGTCGACCTCGCCATGGAAACCGTCGCGCCCGCGCATGGTGTCGATGCCGACGAACAGGAGGTCGTAGCCGCGCTCGGCCTCCTGCTTGATCGCCTCGTGGGTCGGCGCATCGAGCGTGCGCACCGTCACGTCGACGGGGTCGGGCCGATCCTCCTTCGGCTGCGATTGCTTCGCGTCCTCGGCCGGGGCCTTGGCGGCGTCCTCATCGGCCGCCTTGTCCTTGCGCTTGGCGACCTTCGTCTTCTCCTCGTCGACGTTGAGCGGCAGCACCGTGATCGGAATGCCGCGCTGGCCCGCGACGAGACCGGCGATGCGGGAAGCGAACTTGCCGTTCGGACTCCGGTCGACCGCGAGCAGCAGCCGCTCGAGCTTGGGCACGAAGCCCTTCGCCTCCATCTCCTCGCGTTCGAGCCGCTCGCGCTCGGCCTTGCGCATGGGCACACGCGCGAGCGACCAGCGCAGCATCGGCGGCATTGCCATGGTGGTGATGATCGCCATGGCGACGATCATGCTGAACAGCGTCTGGCTGAGCGCGCCCATCCCGAGGCCGATGGTGGCGACGATCACCTCGGTCGAGCCGCGCGCATTCATCCCGCAGCCGAGCGCCAGCGCCTCGCGCCAGCGCAGGCCGCCGATCTTGCCGCCGACGAAGGCGCCGGCGAACTTGCCGACGCTGGCGATGGCGATCAGGCCGAGCGAGAGCAGCAACAGCTCGCGATTGCCGAGGATGGTCATGTCCGTGCTCAGGCCGGCGAGGCCGAAGAACACCGGCATGAAGAACGCGGTGATCAGCCCGCGCAGCTGCTCGTCGATGTGGCGGGTGAGGATCGGCGACTTGCCGACCAGCACGCCGGCCACGAAGGCGCCGAGCACGGTGTTGACGCCGATCGCCTCGGTCGCGAGCGCCATCGCGCCCATGATCACCAGGATGGCGGTGATGACGGCGAACTCGCTCTCGAGATAGTCGTTCGCCCAGCGGATCGCCAGGATCACGGCGCGCCGGCCGACCGTGAGGCTCAGCGCCAGGAAGGCCGCGGTGCCGATCAGGCTGCGGGCGACGCTCTTGAGATCGATGTGCCCGGCCTGGGCGAGGCTGAGCGTGATCGCGATGATGATCCAGCCGATGGTGTCCTCGAGGATCGCCGAGGAGACGATCACCTGACCGAGATCGCGGCGGGCGAAGTTCATGTCGCGCACAATGGCGGCGACGATCTTGATCGAGGAGATCGACAGCGCCGTGCCGAGGAAGAGCGCGGTGAGCAGGCGCTGGCCCGCATTGGGCAGCAGCGCGTCGGGCAGGAACCAGCCGAGCGCGACGCCGCAACAGAAGGGGACCGCGACGCCGGCGAGCGAGACGCTCACGGCCGCGGCGCCGACCTTGCGCACGAGCTTGAGGTCGGTCTCCATGCCGGTGAGCAGCAGCAACAGCAGGATGCCGAACTGCGAGATCGCGTCGAGCATGCTCTTCTGCGCCTGCGCGGACGGAAACACCGCGTGCTGCAGGTCGGGCCACAGCGCCCCGAGCACGGAGGGCCCGAGGATCACGCCGGCGAGCAGCTGACCCATCACGGCGGGCTGGCCGAGGCGCAGCATGCCTTCGCCGAGCAGCCGCCCGGCCGCCATCAGGAGCACGAGCTCGGCGATGAAGAGGGTCTCAGAGCCTTTGGCGGCTTCCGCCGCGAAGGCGGGGGTGGACGCGAGCCAGAAGAGCGCGACCAGCCACAAGACCGGGCCTGCGCGGATGCCGGTCGGCCATTTCGGTGATGGAAAGCCGCTCATGCCCGCAGCATAACCTCGCGGGAACCGGTTTGGTTCCCGGTGGCTTGGCTCATCCGTGCCTGGTGAGCGATGCGACATCCGGCAGCTTCTGCCGCACGCGGCCGATGTCGCGCCACGGGTCCTGCTTGAGGCCATTGAGCCGCTTCATCACGTTGAGCACCGTATACTGATTGGCCGCCGAGGTGCGGCCGAGCTCCTGCCAGTCGAGCGGCACCGACACCGGCGCGCCGGCGCGCGCCCGCGTCGAATAGGCCGCGACCGAGGTCTGCTCGAGCGAGTTGCGCAGATAGTCGACGAAGATCTTCCCCTTGCGGATCGACTTCGCCATCTTGGCGACGTAGCGATCGGGATGATCGGCGGCCATCGCCTGGGCGAAGGCCTGGGTGAAGTTCTTGGCCGTGTCCCAGTGCGCGCTCTCGATCGGTACCACCACGTGCACGCCCTTGCCGCCCGAGAGCTTGACGAAGCTTTGCAGATCGATGGCGGCGAGGCGGTCATGCACGTCGCGCGCGGCCGCCACCACGTCGGGCCAGCCCAGATCGGCGCCCGGGTCGAGATCGAAGACGATGCGATCGCAGCGGTCGAGGCGCTCGATCCGCGAGCCGCGCACATGCACCTCGAGGACGCCGGCCTGCACCAGCGAGAGCAGGCCGTCGAGGTCCTCGACCGCGATGATCTGGCGCTTGTTGGCGTCGATCACGGTGTGCAGGTTCTCCTCGGCGAGGCCGGCCGAGGCGTGCTTCTGGAAGAAGCACTGCCCCTTGGTGCCGTCCGGGCAGCGCACCAGCGCGAGCGGCCGGCCCATGACGTGCGGCGCCATCCAGTCCCACACGGCGCCATAGTAGTCGGCGAGGTCCTGCTTGGTGACGCCGACATCGACCCAGTAGACGCGGTCCGGATGGGTGAGGCGGACGCTGCCGGCGCGCGGCTTGGCGCTCGCGCTCGGCTTGCTCTTGCGCGCACGCTTCATTTGGCTGCCTTCCGCACCGCGGCCCGCGTTGCCGATCGGCGCGCGGCCTTCGGCTTCGCGACGCCCGCAGACTTGACCGCCGTCCCGTTGTTCCTGGCGCGATTGGATTGCCACACCCGTCCACGCTTGGCATGGGCGATCTCGTCGAGCGAGCGGCCGGTCGCGACCAATTCCGGCGCGTCCTCCAGGATGTCCGGGTCGCGCTCGCCGCGCGCCGCGTCGTCGCGGCTCTTGATCAGCAGCCAGTTCTCGCGCTTCTCACCCGGCCCGCCGCGCATGCGTACCAGGTGCCAAGCGCCGTGCAGCTTCGCGCCGTCGAGGGCGAAATCGAGGTGCCCCTCGGCCAGGCCCTTGTGCGGATCGCCTTGCGGCGTCCAGGTGCCGCGGTCCCAGATCAGCACCGTGCCGCCGCCATACTGGCCCGGCGGGATCGTGCCCTCGAAGGTGTTGTACTCGACCGGATGGTCCTCGACCCGCACGGCGAGGCGCTTCTCGCCCGGCACCAGGCTCGGGCCGCGCGTGACGGCCCAGCTCTTCATCACGCCGTCGAGCTCGAGCCGCAGGTCGTAGTGCAGCCGCCGCGCCGCGTGCTTTTGGATGACGAAGCGGCTGCCCTTTTTCGCCGCCGTTTTCCGCGCCGTTTTCCGTCCTTCGCGGCCGCGCGGCTCGGGCGTTGCGGAAAATGTGCGCTTGGCGTGGTAGGCGCGCAGGCTCATTCGTCTGATCCGTCGGCCGTGACCCGCAGGCCCGAGAGGAAATGTGTCTCAAGAAAACGCGTTGGCGGGCCAACGGGTTCCGGCTCGGTAGGGTAGCGTGAATTAACCGCAAACGTCACGCTTAGGCGAGCAACTTTTAGACGAAATATTAGGCGATACGCGCCCCTCCGGCCTCCTTGACGGAGCGAGACGCGGGCGCGACTTTCGCGTCAATGCGTCGTGCCGCAAAACATTCGGCGCGCCCGTGGAGGAAACCATGTCGAAACGCCGCCAGACCCCCGATGCCAGCCGCCGCAATTTCCTCAAGAGCGCGACGCTCGTCGGCGCCGCCGCGGTGGCGGCGCCCGTCACGGCGCGGGCGCAGGGCACGGCTCCGCACGCCAGGCCGAAGACGCCGCCGCCGGGGCCGCGGCAGATCGCGGTCGAGACGCTGCCGCCGAACACCGATCCGGTCAATCAGAGCACGAGCGGCGGCGACTTCATGGTCGACGTGCTCAGGACGCTCGACGTTGAGTACCTCGCGATCAACTGCGCCTCGAGCTTCCGCGGCCTGCACGAGGCGGTGCTCAACCACGGCAACAACACCAAGCCCGAGATCATCACGTGCGCGCACGAGGAGATCGCGGTGCACATGGGCCAGGGCTACGCCAAGATCGAAGGCAAGCCGATCGCCATGGCGTGCCATGGCGTGGTCGGCCTGCAGCACGCCACCATGGCGATGTACAACGCCTGGTGCGACCGCGTGCCCGTGATGGTGTTCGGCGGCAACATCATGGAGGCAAACAAGCGCGCGCCCGGCGCCGAATGGGTGCATTCGGGCGTCGACATCAACTCGATCGTGCGCGACTTCACCAAGTGGGACGACCAGCCGACCACGCTGCAGCACTTCGCCGAGTCGACCGTGCGCGCCTACAAGATCGCGACCACCCCGCCGATGGGCCCGGTCATGCTGTCGCTCGACGCCGAGCTGCAGGAAAATCCGATCCCCGATCCGGAAAGCCTGCGCATCCCGAAGCTCTCCCGGGTCGTGCCGCCGCAGGGCGACGCAGGTGCGCTGGCGGAGGCCGCCAAGCTCCTCGTCGGGGCGCAGAACCCGCTGATCGTCTGCGATCGCGTCGCGCGCACGCCGGCCGGCATGGCGCGCCTGGTCGAGCTCGCCGAGACGCTGCAGTGCGCCGTGCTCGACCTGGCGGGCCGCATGAACTTCCCGTCGCGCCATCCGCTCAACCAGACGTTCCGGCGCAACGTGGTGCTGAACCAGGCCGACGTTATCATCGCGATGGAGGTGAACGACCTGTGGGGCGTGCTCAACAGCTTCCGCGACCGGATCGTGCGCACCTCGCATCCGGCGATCAAGGCGACCGCCAAGACCATCACGCTCGGCGTGCGCGACCTCTATCTCAAGTCGAACTACCAGGATTTCGGCCGCTACCAGGACGTTGACCTCGACATCGCGGGCGACGCCGAGGCCTCGCTGCCGGCGCTGACCGAGGCGGTCAGGCGCCTCGCCGACGACGGCCGCAAGGCCGCCTTCGCGGCGCGCGGCAAGAAGCTCGCCGAGGCGCATGCCCAATCGGTCGAGCGCGCGAAGTCGGACGCGACGCTCGGCTGGGACGCGAGCCCGATCACCACGGCGCGCATGTGCGCGGAGGTGTACGCGCAGATCAAGGGCGATGACTGGTCGCTGGTCGGCAACACCATCCGCAACACCTGGCCGCACCGGCTATGGGACTTCAAGGGCCCGCATCAATGGAACGGCGTCTCGGGCGGCGCCGGCGTCGGCTACAACGCGCCGGCCTCGCTCGGCGCCGCGCTCGCCAACAAGCGGCACGGGCGGCTCACCGTGACGTTCAACGGCGACGGCGACCTGATGTTCGTGCCGCAGACGCTGTGGACGGCGGCGCACGAGCGCATCCCGATTCTCTACGTCGTGCACAACAACCGCGCCTGGCACCAGGAATACATGTACCTGCAGGCGATGGCGGCGCGGCTCGGCCGCGGCATCGAGAACACCAAGATCGGCACCACGATCACCGACCCGAACGTCGACTACGCGACGGTCGCGCGCGGCTTCGGCGTGCACGGCGAAGGCCCGATCGTCGATCCGAAGGATCTCGCGCCGGCGCTCTCGCGCGCAATCGCGGCGGTGAAGAGCGGCCAGCCCGCGCTCGTCGACGTTGTCACCGATCAGCGCTGAGGAGCCAGAGACATGAATTGCACGTTCCTCCTCCCGGCCTGCGCCGCGATCGCGGTCGCTGTCGTGTCGGTGCCGGCCCGCGCCCAGGACGCGCCCAAGGGCGATGCCGCCAACGGAAAAGTGGTCTACCTCAAGGACGGCTGCTTCCTCTGCCACGGCCGCGTCGGCCAGGGCGGCGGCTACAACACGCCGGTGCCGGCGCTCGCCAAGACCGAGATGCCGTTCGAGGCGTTCCGCACCCAGCTGCGCCAGCCCACCGATGACATGCCGGCCTATTCGACCAAGGTCATCTCGGACCAGGAGATCACCGACATCTACGCCTTCGTCCAGTCGCTGCCGGGCAAGCGCAATCCGAAGGACATCGCGATCCTCAACAACTGAGGTGGGCGAGATCGGGTTCGCGCGCCCATTCGCGCCTTGGGGCTTTCAAAGAAAGCGTAGACGGAAGTGGTATAACAATCTTTAGTTGAGTTATTAACGGAAATACAACCGATTCTGATTTTGCGCAGAACGAACCCAATTCTGTTGATCTTTCAACGGGGGGCCACGAAGGCCCTCTCCTACGCGTCAGCACGGGAACGCCGCACCGATGCACGCTTGAGTGTAGCGGCCGTGCGTGCGACAGTTCGCGGACACATCGCGCCGCGATTCCCACACGTTTGCACCGACCATTTTCGCCCGGAGAACGTCCGGGCAGGGAGCTTGCACCATGCGCACAGTTGCCTTGCGGGATGATCGTCAGGGCGGATCGCTGACGCGCGCGCTCGCGGCCGCCACACTTGCGGCCATCGTGCTCGCCTCCACGGCGGCGACCGCGCAGGCGCCGCAGCCAACACCAGCGCCGGCCGCCACCACGGCACCCGTGCTGGTTTACGCGCAGAAGAACTGGGACGCGCAGCGCGAGACCTTCTACACGACGAGCCAGGGCTCGCACATGATGCCGTTCGCCTGGTTCAAGGCGCTGCGGCTCGACAACGGCGACCTGTTCGCGGCCGACCAGCTCGCGCACTACGGCTATCTGCGCAACGACAGCCCGACGAACAAGAACAACCTGCCGATCGGCTTCGTGATCGACGGCAATTCCGGGCAGCTCGGCATGACCTGCGCGGCCTGCCATACGGGCCAGATCGAATACCAGAAGGGCGGCGTCAGCTACGCGTTGCGCATCGACGGGGCGCCGGCGAGCGCCGACTTCCAGCAGTTCCTCACCGACCTCACGGCGGCCGCGCGCGCGACCCTTGCGGACGCGAAGCGGTTCGACACATTCGCGAAGGACGTGCTCGGATCGGGATACAGCGCCAGGGCCGCCGCCAAGCTCAAGCAGGACTTCACCGCGTGGGTCACGCAATTCGGCGCCTTCATGGACGCGAGCCTGCCGGATTCGCCATGGGGCCCGGGACGGCTCGACGCTTTCGGCATGATCTTCAACCGGGTCGCGGCGCGCGATCTCGGCGTCGACGCCAACTTCAAGAAAGCCGACGCGCCGGTGAGCTATCCGTTCCTGTGGGGCGCCTCGCGGCAGGACCACACCCAGTGGACCGGCAGCGTTCCCAACGGCCTGTTCATCCAGGGCCTCGCGCGCAACACGGGCGAGGTGTTCGGCGTGTTCGCCGAGTTCAAGCCGCGGGTGGTCTTCCCGGCCAATCCGATCACGCCGGCGTTCATCAGTTTCAAGAACAACTCGGCGGACTTCGCCGGCCTGCAGACGCTCGAGGAAGCGATCGCGAGCCTGCCCTCGCCCGCATGGCCGCGCGACATCGCGCCGATCGACGACCAGCTCGCCGCCAAGGGCGCGGCGCTGTTCGCCACCCATTGCGCCGAATGTCATGCGGAGCGCAAGTCGCCCGACCTGCCGCACGCCTGGGCGACGCCGGTCCGCGCGGTCGGGACCGATCCGCGCATGGCCGACAATGCACAGCGGATGTCGGCCCCGGGGATCTACACCGGCGCGCTGCTGCCGCCGCCGGCGATCGGCGCGCGCTTCGTCAACCCGGCGAAGACCTCCGACATCCTCGGCGCGTCGGTTGTCGGCAGCCTGCTCGATGACGCCTTCAGCCTGCCGATCACGCCGGCGAAGCTCGCGCAGAGCGGCGTGTGGCGGGCGATCCGCCGCGACCTCGCCGATCTCCGCCCGGACGAGAAGCTCGAAACCCTGGTGGACCCGCGGCAGGCGACGCTGCTGGCCGACCTCAAGGGCCAGATCAAGGCGCGCCTGAACAACCTCTTCCACAAGCCGGCCTCGGCCGACGAGGGCGCAGCCTACGAGTTCGCGCGTCCTGCACGGCATCTGGGCGACCGCGCCTTACCTGCACAACGGCTCGGTCGCGAATCTCTGGGAGCTGCTGCTGCCCGCCAAACAGCGCATGGCCAGCTTCGCGGTCGGCAGCCGCAAGTTCGACTGGGAGAAAGTCGGCTATGTCACGACCGAGACGCCGTTCAAGAACGGAACCTTCAAGGTCGACGCCAGCAACGGCAATGGCAACGGCGGCCACGAATACGGCACCACCCTCAGCGACGACGACCGCCGGGCGCTGATCGAGTTTCTCAAGACGCTGTAGCGGGGGCTTCCGCGGCACCCGATCGCCAGCGGCGCCCGCAATGTGGTATGACATTCGCGCATAGGACGCTGACGCCAAAAGGGCTTAGGCTCCCGTCCCTGGCCGCACGCGTGCCTCGGCGTGTGAAGATCGTGAAGCAAGTCTGTCCATGTCGGACGTGAAAGCCTACGACTACATCATCATCGGTGCCGGATCGGCCGGCTGCACGCTGGCGAGCCGGCTCAGCGAGGACAAGGACGCCACGGTTCTGCTGCTCGAGGCCGGCGGCTGGGACCGCGATCCGTGGATCCACATTCCGCTCGGCTGGCCGCACCTGCTGCTCAACCGGCGGCACGACTGGATGTATTTCCACGAGCCGGACGACGCGATGGGCGGGCGCGGGCTCGAATGCGCGCGCGGCAAGGTCGTCGGCGGCTCGTCCTCGATCAATGCCATGGCCTATGTGCGCGGCCACCGCGGCGACTACGACCGCTGGGCGGCCGCGGGCCTGCGTGAGTGGTCCTATGCGCACGTGCTGCCCTATTTCCGCCGGCAGGAGGCGTGGGAAGGCGGGGCGAGCTACTTCCGCGGCGGCGACGGGCCGCTCAGCGTGTGCACCACGCGTTTCGCCGATCCGCTGATCGACGCGTTCGCCGCCGCGGGCACCTCGGCCGGATTTCCGGCAACCGCCGACTACAACGGCGCGCGGCAGGAAGGCTTTGCCCGCATCCAGATGACGGTGCGCGACGGCCGGCGCTGCAGCACCGCGGTCGCGTACCTGCGGCCCGCCCTGGCGCGCGGCAATCTCACGGTCGTGATCGACGCGCTGGCGACGCGGATCGCGATGGAGGGCACGCGCGCGAGCGGCATCGAGTATCGCCACGCCGGCAAGCTGTTGACGGCGCGCGCGCGCCGCGAGGTGATCCTGGCGGGCGGCGTGATCAACTCGCCGCAGCTGCTGATGCTTTCAGGCATCGGCGATCCGGCCGAGCTCGCGGCGCACGACATCGCGGTGCGCCTGGCGCTGCCCGGCGTGGGCAAGAACCTGCAGGACCACATCTCGGCGGGCCCATCCTGGCGCCGCCGCGGCAATGGGCCGGTGCACGCGCAGATGCGGCTCGACCGTATCCTGCGGGCGCTCGCGCGCGCGCACTGGCGCGGCGAAGGCTTTGCGGCGGACCTGCCGGGCGGAATCCTCGCCTTCCTCAAGAGCCGCAATGCCGGCGACCTGCCGGACGTGCAGTTCTTGTTCAATGCGGCGCCGATGACGGCGCATCCTTATCTGGCGCCGTTCCGCCGCGCCTATGCGGACGCCTTCGCGTGCCGCGCCGTGCTGCTGCGGCCGGAAAGCCGCGGCGAGGTGCGGCTGGCGTCAGCCGATCCGGCCGCGGCGCCGCGCATCCGGCAGAACTTCCTCGCCACCGACCGGGACCGCAAGACGCTGCGCGACGGCATCCGCATGGCGCGCGCGGTGGCGGCGCAGCCGGCCATGCGCGCCTTCGTCGAGCGCGAGATCGCGCCCGGCTCGGATGCCGATGAGGACCTCGATGCGCTGATCCGCGCGACCGGCATCACGGTGCACCACCCGCTCGGCACCTGCCGCATGGGCGCGGCGAACGACCCGCTTGCCGTGGTCGACCCGGCGCTGCGCGTGCGCGGCGCCGACAACCTGCGCGTGGCCGACGCCTCGGTGATGCCCGACCTCGTCGGCGGCAACATCAATGCGCCGGTGATCATGATCGCCGAAAAGGCCGCCGATCTCGTCCGCGGCCGCACCCCGCTTGCGCCCGTGATGGCCGGCATGGCAGCGTCGCAGCGTATCGCCGGATAGAGCATGATCCCGAAAAGTGACTCGCGGTTTTCGGATAAGATCATGCTCCAAGAATAGGGCGCGGGGCTCGACGCATGGACGACCAGACCAATATCCGCTGGCCCGACACGATCTATGCCCATCTCAAGCGAGTTGGCGTCCGCCAGGTCGGCTATGTGCCGGACGCCGGCCACAGCCGGCTGATCAAGCTGTGCTGCGAGGATCCCGAGATCGCCGACGTAGTGCTGACCACCGAGGAGGAAGGCGTGGGCCTCGTCGCCGGCGCCTATTTCGGCGGGCAGCGCGCCGCACTGCTGATGCAGAGCAGCGGCGTCGGCAACTGCATCAACATGTTCTCGCTCGTGCGCAATTTCGGCCTCCCGTGCCTCGTGCTGGTGACGATGCGCGGCGAGTTCGCCGAGTTCAACCAGTGGCAGGTGCCGATGGGCTCGATCACCGAGCCGGTGCTCAAACTCGCGGGCTTCCTCACCTACCGGATCGAGGAGCCGGGCGAGGTCGACGACGTGGTGGCGGCCGCCGCCGATATGGCGTTCGACGGCGATCTCGCGGTCGCGGTGCTGCTCTCGCAGCGGTTGATCGGCCGCAAGCGGTGGACCAAATGAGCACGCGACCCGCCAAGACGAAGCCCGCGGCGCTCGAACGGCGCCAGCTCGTCAAGGACCTGCTGGTCGACCGTCGCGACCTCATGGTCGTCTGCGGCCTCGGCTCGTCGACCTATGATGTCGCGGCGGCGGGCGACCATCCGCTCAACCTTTATCTCTGGGGCGCCATGGGCGGCGCCGCCATGATCGGGCTCGGCCTCGCGCTGGCGCAGCCCGAGCGCCGCGTCGCCGTGATCACCGGCGACGGCGAGGCGCTGATGGGCCTCGGCGCGCTCGCGACCATCGGCGTGAAGCAGGCGAAGAACCTCGTCATCGTCGTGCTCGACAACGGCCACTACGGCGAGACCGGCATGCAGGCAAGCCACACCACGGGCGGCACCGACCTGGTGGCGGTCGCCAAGGGCTGCGGCTTTCGAGATGCGCTGACGTTGACGGAGCAGAATGGCGTCGCGGGGGTGCGCGAGCTGATGCATGCGGGCAAGGGGCCGATCCTGGTCGATGCCCGCATCTCGAACGAGGAGACGCCGCGCTTCCTGCCGACCCGCGACGGGCACGCGATCAAGCTGCGCTTCATGCAGGCGGTGAACGAATAGACCGTCATTGCGAGCGAAGCGAAGCAATCGCGCTTCACTCGCGCGTGACCGCATGGCGAGATTGCTTCGTCGCGCTTCGCGCTCCTCGCAATGACGGCTATCCCTACTGGCGCAGCACATGCTCGGCGATCTCGGCGCGGGTGCCGACCCAGATGTCGGGCGCCTTGGCGGCGGTGCGCACGATCTGCTCGTAGTACCAGGCGCCGCGTGGGTGGCCGAAGATGTGCGCGTGCATGGTCACGTCGATGATGGCGGGCTCGCTCTTGCGCGCCCGGGCGATCTTGACGTTCTCGTTGAACGACTCGAGCATCAGCTTGGGCGCGTTGCCGTACTTCATGAACGGCATGTCGTTCACATCGGTGCCCAGCGGGATCGCGACGATCTTGCGGTTGCCGAACGACTGCACATAGGGCAGGTCGTCGTCGAACACGTCGCCGTACCAGGTGTAGCCGGCCTCCGCGAGCAGCGCCGGCGTCTCGGCGCGCGACGTGCCGCGCGGCGACAGCCAGCCGCGGACCGCGTGCCCGACGCCTGCGCGAGCAGCGACGTGCAGCGCGCAATGTTCTGCTTCTCGTCCTCGAGCGACAGCAGCGCCGGGACAACGTCCATCGCATAGGAGTGCGACACCACCTCGTGGCCGGCGTCCGCCACCGCCTTGACGGCTTGCGGCACGCGCTCGGCGATGATCGCATTGGTGAGCACGCTTGCTTTTGCGCGGTGGCGCGCGAAGCCGTCGAGCACGCGATAGATGCCGCGCTTGACGCCGTAGGCCGCCCACGAGATCGCCATGGTATCGAGCACGCCCGCCGGCAGCGGGTTGCCCATCGGGCTGATGCCGGGCGCCTTGCCGTCCGACCAGGCCTCGAGGCAGACGTTGAAGACGACCGCGATGCGCTTTTTCTTGGGCCACAACCATTTCGGGCTTTTCATCGGCACGACACGCCTCCCTGCTCTCGCGGTCTGGCGCGAAGCTATACCAATGCGGACGACGCGTCAGCCGAACAGCGCGATCACCATCCCGACCACCGCGGCCGCCATCACGGCGGTCGCAACCCAGCCGACGGCGCGCAGCGCTCCGCCCACCGCGAACTCACCCATGATCTTCGCGTTCGCGGTCATCGCCATCATGATCGCCATCACGGGGACCGCGACGACGCCGTTGACGACGGCGCTCCAGTAGAGCGCCTTGATCGGGTCGATCGGCGAGAAGTTGATCAGCGCACCGACCATGGTGGCGAGCGCGATGGTCGCATAGAAGGCGACCGCCTTGCGCGGCTTGCGCGCGAGGCCCTGCGGCCAGCCGCGCGCCTCGGCGAGTGCATAGGCGGCGGAGCCCGCCAGCACCGGCACCGCGAGAAGGCCGGTGCCGAGGATGCCGAGCGTGAACACCGTGAAGGCGAAATGGCCGGCGACCGGCTTGAGCGCCGCGGCCGCCTGGGTCGAGGTCTCGATAGTGGTCACGCCGGCCACATGCAGGGTCGCGGCGGTCGTCACCATGATGGCAAGCGCCACCAGGTTGGAGAAGGCCATGCCGATGTAGGTGTCGACGCGGATGCGCTCGAGCTCGCGCTTGCCCTGCTCGGGCGCCCGCACCAGCGGCTTGCGCGCCTTGATGCGATGGTTGTCCTCGACCTCCTGCGACGCCTGCCAGAAGAACAGGTAGGGGCTTATGGTGGTGCCGAGCACGGCGACCACCGTGGTCCAGAAGGCCGCATCGCGCGTGAAGGTCGGGATGAAGAAGCCGCGCGCGAGCTCGCCCCACGGAATACGCACCACCAGCACGGTGCCGAAATAGGAAAACAGCGCGAGCGTGAGCCAGCGCAGCACGAACGCGTAGGACCTGTAGGGAATGTAAATCTCCAGCCCGGCGCAGAAGACGGCGAACAGCACCACGTAGAGCAGGTGCGGCCCGCCGATCAGCAGGCCGAGCGCGTCGCCCATGGCCCCGAGGTCGGCGCCGATGTTGACCGTGTTGGCAACGAGCAGCAGGAGCACGATCGCCTGCAGCACCCAGCCCGGATAATGGCTGCGGATGTTCGCCGCGATGCCCTTGCCGGTGGTGCGGCCGATGCGCGCGCTGATTTCCTGGATCGCCGCCATCAGCGGATAGGTGAACAGCAGCGTCCAGGTGACCGAGAAGCCGAGCTGCGCGCCGGCCTGCGAATAGGTCGCGATGCCGCTCGGATCGTCGTCGGAAGCGCCGGTGATGAGCCCGGGGCCGAGCACCGTCACGATGCGGCGCTTGTCGGTTTTCGCCGCGGCGACATCCTTCGTTGCAACGAATTCCTTCGTTTCGACGCCGCTCACCGATGCCTCCGACAGCGAGGACAGATTCGCGCCGGGGCGCCTGCGTGTCCGCGCTGCCAGCTGACGCTAACGCTTTGAAATCAGAATGAGTTCCAATGGGAGGATCAGCCCGGCGGCGCGACCGCGGCGTCGGGCTGGTTGCTGCGCTTGAGCGCATCGGCGATGAAGCCCGACGCCTTGAGCTCCTCAATGAAGGCGTGCAGGTAACGCGCGCCCACGTCGCGTCCCTTCACGGTGCCCATGGCCTGGCGGATCTCCATGAAGCGCCCGTCGAGCAGGCGGACATTGGGATGGGCCTTCGCATACGCGGCCATCGGCTGCTTCACGCCGGCCACCACCTCGAGCTTCTGGTCGATGAACGCATCGATGCCGACCTCGTCGCGCACCAGCGTGGCGTGCTTGAGGCTGCGGGTAAGGAAGAGATCATAGGCCGACGCCTTATTGACGCCGATGCGCGCGCCGGCGCGGTCAACCTCGTCGTTCGACTTGATGGGCGAATCCTTCGCCACCATATAGACGCCCTCGATGATCACATAGGGCGCCGAGAACGCGACCTGGGCGGCGCGCACCGGCTCGATCGCCAGAAACACGATGTCGAGCTTGCCCGCTTTCAGCGCCTCGAACGACTTGCCGGCGCCGTCGAAGCGGTTGAGCTCCGCGGGAACGCCGAGCCGCCGGGCGAGCTCGCGGGCGAGATCGACGGTGACGCCCTTCGGCTCGCCGCTCGCCGCATCGGTCTGCACCAGCACTGGATTGCCGAGGTTGATGCCGACCCGCAGCGTTCCGGTCGGAGCAAGGTTTTTGACGATCTCGGGCGTGACTTGGCTCACTTGGCTCATGGGACTTCCTCGTTGTGACGGGGCATTGGTGTTCTGCGCAATGGCGGCGGAGGTCGCAACCGGAAAGGCGACGATTGTGGCCGCGGCGATGGTCATCCTGACCGCCGTCCGGCGTCCAGCATGCGCTCAATCATTGCGATCAATCATAGTGCAGGCCGAGCTCCTTGAGCGCCTTTTCCCAGCGCGCGGCCTCCCGGCGCATGAAGGCGGTCATCTCCTCGGGCGTGCCGGTCTCGAGGTAGCCGCCGACGGCCTCGGACTTCTGCTTCACGGCCGGATCGTTGAGGATGCGCACGGTCTCGCGGTTGAGCTTGTCGACGATCGGCTTGGGCGTGCCCTTGGGCGCGACAAGACCGAGCCAGATCGAGAGATCGTCGAAGTCCTTGAGGCCCGCCGCGTCGGCGAGCACCGGCACCCCGGCGAGCGCCGGCACCTCGCGGTGATTCATGCGGGCGAGCGCACGCAGCTGGCCGCCCTGGATCAGCGGCGCCGTGACGACGCTCGACGCATAGACGAAGTCGACGCTGCCCGAGAGCAGGCCCTGCGTGGTCTCGGGCGTGCCCTTGAACGGCACATAGACGATGTCGAGCCCGGCCGCCTTGTGAAAGAGGTGGCCCATGAGCTGCGCCGTAATGGTGCCGCCGCCGAAGTTGAGCTTGCCGGGATTGGCCTTGGCGCGGGCGATGAGCTCGGCAAGCGTTTTGGGGCCGTCGGCGCGCACGGCGAGCACCGAGACCGTCTTGGTCGTCAGCGTGACCGGCGTGAAATCGGCGAACGGATCGTAGGGCAGGCTCTTGTAGAGGAACTGGTTCATCACCAGCGTCGAGTTGATCGCCATCAGCAGCGTGTAGCCGTCGGGCGTTGCGCGCGCGACGATCTGCGCGCCGATGATGGTGTTGCCGCCCGGCCGGTTGTCGACGATCACCGGGACCTTCCAGTCCTCGGTCATCCTCTGGGCGATGACCCGCGAGATGAGATCGGTCGGCCCGCCGGCCGGAAACGGCACGACGATGTGGATCGGGCGATTGGGATAGTCGGAGACGTTCGGCGCCTGCGCGGCGGCAGGCGCCGACCATGCGGATGCGCCGAGGGCGAGCGCGCCGATCAACGCATGTCCCGCCCGACGCAACGGCAGCCTCCCGGATGAACTTCTTGCGGCGAGTTTAGAGCAGCCGCCAGCCTCCGCAAGCCGGCGCAGGCTCATGCCCGCAGCCGCCATCGGCGATCGCGCAGGATCGCTCGCGCCGCATTGTGGCCGGGCGCGCCGCTCACGCCGCCGCCTGGATGCGCGCCCGAGCCGCAGTGGTAGAGGCCGCGCAGCGGCCCGCGGTAGTCTGCATAGCCGATCATCGGTCGCGCCCAGAAGAGCTGATCGAGCGACAGCGCGCCGTGAAAGATGTCGCCGCCCGTGAGGCCGAACGTCTCCTCCAGATCGAGCGGGCTCAACGCCTGCCGCGCCAGCACGCTCGCCCGGAAGCCCGGCGCGTAGCGCTCGACCGTGTCGATCATCAGGTCCGCCACGCTCTCGCGGCAGTCATGCCAGGAGCGCCCGTCGGGCAATTGCGGCGCGACGTGCTGGCAAAAAAGGCTCGCCACATGGGCGCCCGCCGGCGCGAGCGAATTGTCGAGGGTCGACGGGATGAGCATCTCTATGATCGGCGCGCGGCTCCAGCCGTGCTGGCGCGCATCGTGGTAGGCGCGCTCCATGTAGGCGAGGCTCGGCGCCAGGATGATGCCGGCGGTGAGATGGTCGCCGTTGTCGTCCGCCGGCCGCGCCGTGAAGGCCGGCAGGCGCGACAGCGCGACGTTCATGCGGAAGGTGCCGGACCCGCAGCGCCAGCGTTGCATGCGCGCGAGGAATTCCGGCGCCAGCGCGCCGGCCGGCACCATGCGGGTGTAGAGCCGGTGCGGATCGACATTGGCGGCGACCGCGCGGCCGCGCACGGCGCGGCCATCCTCCAGCACCACGCCGCCGACGCGGCCGCGCTCGACGATGATCTCGCGCACCGGCGCGGCGGTCTCGATCTCGGCGCCGTGATGCGCGGCCGCGCGCGTCATCGCCTGGGTGATCGCGCCCATGCCACCGACCGCATGGCCCCAGACGCGCTTCTTGCCGTTCACCTCGCCGAAGGCGTGGTGGAGCAGCACGTAGGCGGTCCCGGGCGTGTAGGGGCTCGCATAGTTGCCGACCACCGCGTCGAAGCCATGCAGCGCCTTGATCAGGTCGCTCTCGAACCAACCGTCGAGAAAGTCGCCCGCCGACTTGGTGGCGAGATCGTACAGGACGCGGACCTGCTCGGCCGACCGGCCGCGCAGGCGGTTGGCGAGCGCGCCGGCGCGGATGAGCTCGCCGAGACGGCGCAGCGTCGGCCCGGACGCCAGATTGGGCGGCGGGCGCAGAGCAAGATCGCGCAGCACGTCGGCGGCCATGTCGAGCACGCGGCCGAAGGCCGGGTAACGGGCGGCGTCGGAGGCGCTGAACTTCGCGATCTCCCGCTCGGTCTGCCCATCGGCGGCGACCAGGCAGTGCCCGTCGGCGGTAGGCAGGAAGTTCTGCACCCGCCGCTCGACGATGCGCAGCCCATGCTCATGCAGCGCGAGATCGCGGATGATCTTCGGGTTGAGCAGGCTCACCGTGTAGGCGGCGACCGAGTTGCGGAAGCCGTGATGGAATTCCTCGGTGACCGCGGCGCCGCCGACGACGTGGCGGCGCTCGACGACCTTCACGCGCAGGCCCGCCATCGCGAGGTAGGCCGCGCAGGTGAGCCCATTGTGCCCGGCGCCGATGATGACGACGTTGTAGGTGTTCATGACGGCAGCATCCATGAAATCCAGGCCGGTGCAAACGCCGTGGCGGCCGCAAGATCGTGGACAGCGGCCGTTTCCTCTTGCGAGTCGCGCGCGGCGAAGTATTAAGACCATCGGTCTCGGACGAAGGGAATTCCGTTTTGCCGACGACAGCCGCCAAGACACGCCGCTCCGGCGAACGCCACCAACCCGGCCCTTTCCGCGTCGGGCGCTCGGCCACCGGGCTCGGCCTGTTCGCGACCGAGCCGATCAAGAAGGGCAAGTTCATCATCGAGTACTGGGGCAAGCTCGTCCGCTGGAAGGACGTTGAGGACGAGGACCAGAACCGCTATTTCTTCGATCTCAACACGCGCTGGGCGATCGACGGCGCCGACCGCCGCAATACCGCCCGCTACCTCAATCATTCATGCAAGCCGAACGCCGTGCCTTATGAGGTGCGGCGCAAGATCAAGATCTACGCCAAGCGGTCCATCCAGCCGGGCGAAGAGATCACCTACGACTACGGCAAGGACTACTTCAAAGAATTCCTGGCGCCGATCGGCTGCCGGTGCGCCGAATGCGCCACGACGCGCAAGGGCCGCAAGAACGGCCGCGCGCGCTGACGGCGGCAGCCCCGCCCCGTCGCGGGCTGCTATAGTTCCAAGGAAAGCCGCCGCGGGCCGCGGCGTCAGGGAGGACTCTGGTGAAAGGCAAGATCGGGCTCGAGGAGCATTTCGCGACCGAGGAAACGCTCGCCGACTCGAAGGGCTTTCTGCCCGACGATACCTGGGCGGAGCTGCGCGGCCGGCTCCTCGACATCCACGAGCGGCGCATCGCCGAGATGGACCGGCACGGCGTCGAGATGATGGTGCTCTCCCTCAACGCGCCGGCCATCCAGGCCATCCCCGACGCCAAGCGCGCCGACGAGATCGCGCGCCGCGCCAACGACTTCCTGGCCGCGCAGGTAGCCAAGCGCCCCGACCGCTTCCAGGCGCTCGCGGCGCTGCCGATGCAGGATCCCGAGCTCGCGACCCGCGAGCTTAGCCGCTGCGTCAAGGAGCTCGGCTTCCGCGGCGCGCTGGTCAACGGCTTCTCGCAGGTCGGCGAGGCCGACAGCATGGTGTTCTACGACCTGCCGCAGTACTGGCCGTTCTGGGAGACGGTCGAGCGGCTGGACGTGCCGTTCTACCTGCATCCGCGCAACCCGCTGCCGAGCCAGGCGCGCATCTACGAAGGCCATCGCTGGCTGCTCGGCCCGGCCTGGGCGTTCGCGCAGGAGACGGCCGTGCACGCGCTGCGGCTGATGGGATCGGGCCTGTTCGACAAGCATCCGCGGCTTGCCATCATCCTGGGCCACATGGGAGAGGGGTTGCCGTTCCATATCTGGCGGGTCGACAACACCAACGCGTGGGTCGGCCGGCGTCACAACTACGCGGCCACCCGGAAGATCGCCGACTACTTCAATGCCAACTTCCACATCACGGTGTCGGGCAATTTCTGCACACCCGCGTTGCTGACCGCGCTCATCACGCTCGGCTCCGACCGCATCCTCTTTTCGACCGACTGGCCGTTCGAGAACGTCGATCACGCCGCCGTCTGGTTCGACGCCGCCCCGATCAGCGAGGCCGACCGGCTGAAGATCGGGCGGACCAATGCGGCGAAGCTGTTCAAGCTGGATATGAAGTAGGAATTTCGCGCCGCCGTTCGGGGGTCAGACAGCCCGTTTCTGCGGCGGCCGGCCCGCCCCGGCCGACCGGTCTTTCAGATTGCCGTAGATGCGGCGCAGGCAGCGCTTCACCACGGCGAGCTCCTCGCTCGACAGGCCCGCCGCCGCGTCGGCCTCTATTTCCCGCGCCTGCGGAATGAGCCGCGCGACCAGCGCGCCGCCCTTGGGCGATAGGCTCACCACGACCTCGCGGTTGCTGTTTTCGGAGCGCGCGCGGCTGGCCAGGCCCATGCGCGCGAGGCGCGTGACGATCCGCGACAATGTCGATGCGTCGATGCTCGTCAGCTCGGCGAGGTCGATCTGGCGCTGCGCGCCGGCACTCGCGAGCACCGCCATCACGCGCCACATCGCGATGCTGATGCGATGCGGCGCCAGCGCCTGCGCGCCGAACTGCTCGGCGATGATGACGCCGACCCGGTTCACGAGGTAGGGCAGGAAGTCGCTGAGATTGAGCCTTGCGTCCTTCACGGGAATGCCGATTTGCGAAACCAGGGTGCGCCATCTTGCGCGGTCGATGTTGCATTGACAATAGATGCATTTTCAATTATTGCAATGACAATATACGGGCCGAGGCATGCAAGCGCCGGAGGTCTCGGCGCCGCCACGGGAGGACACCATGGAATTCGGCTACTTCACGCTGAGCGACAATCACTACGAGAACAATTCGCGCAGCGCCAACGCTTTCGTCGCCGACATCACCAACGAGGCGCTCTATGCCGACCAGCTCGGCATGCACTCCGCCTGGATCGGCGAGCACCATTTCAACTCGCTCGGCGTGCTGTCCTGCCCCGATCTCGTGCTCGCTTATATCGCGGCGCGCACGCGGCACATCCGGCTCGCGCCGGCCGTCACGGTGCTGCCGCTGCATCATCCGATCCGCGTCGCCGAGCAGTGGGCGAGCCTCGATCTGCTGAGCAACGGCCGCGTCGATTTCGCGGCCGGGCGCGGCTACGACAGCCGCGAATATGCGCCGTTCAACGTGAGCTTCGCCGACAACCAGGGCATCTTCGAGGAAGGCATGGAGCTGGTGCGCCGCCTGTGGTCGGCGGACGAGCGCATCTCGCATCACGGCAAGCACTATTCGTTCGACGACGTGCGCATCACGCCGAAGCCCGTGCAGCGCCCCCTGCCCGCCTACGTCGCCTCGTTCTCCAAGCCGTCGATCGAGCTCGCGGCCCGGCTCGACTGCGGGCTGATCGTCGCGCCGTTCGCGGCCGCGCTGAGCTACGGCGGACTCAAGCAGGTGGCCGACCTATATAATGAGACCTGCGCCAAGCACGGCCGCAAGCCGGGCCGGCTGATGTGCAGCTACTTCTGCCACTTTTACGACACGCCGCCGCAGGAGGCGGCGCAGCGCGCGCGGCAGATCCGCTACTACAAGGAATGCGTGATCCCGGCACTGCCGGGCGACCCGAAGACGGCGCCGCCGAGCTACCGCTATTTCGTCGACATGGTCGAGCGGCTCGGCAAGGTGCGCACGCAGGACCTGACCGAGAACTCCGTGCTGCTCGGCACGCCGGCGCAGATCACCGATACGCTCAAGAAGGTGGAGGCGGCCGGCTTCTCCGAGGTGATCCTTTACTTCAACGTCGGCATGAAGCCGCACGCGCAAGTGAAAGAAGAGATGGACCGCTTCATGCGCGAGGTCGCGCCGGCGTTCGAAGGCAAGCACAAGAAGCGGGCCGCCTAACCGCGGGCGCCGAGGTGAGCGCGGCCCCGATCACCCGCGACGATCGAGCGGATCATCGAGGCCGATCTCGTCTACATCGAGGCCTTGCGCATGCAATTGCCGACAGGGCAGGATCGATTCGGGCGGATTCTGCAGGGAGATGAGACAACATGTCTTTCGGCTCGAAGTCCGTTTTCGGTTGCGCGGTTGCGGCCGCTTGCGCGCTTACGATGACCGCCGCCCAGGCGGCGCCCGAACCATTCTGCCGTGACTACGCCCGTGCCGCGGTGCGGCAGGTCGAGCTCGCGCGGTCGATCCCGGCCTGCAATCGGGGCACCGGTGCGCGCTGGACGACCGACTATCGCATCCATTTCGATTGGTGCCTGGGCGCGCCGATCCGGGCCGTCGAAGAAGAGAGGGGCGCGCGCACCAATTGGATTCGAAGCTGCCGCGGCATGTGAGGCGGGCCGATGACGCCCTTTCATCGAATATCCACGCGCCCGCCCCGAGCTCATCCGGAAAACGTGCGATCAACTGATCCGCGGTCGCGAGCGAGATGACCGCGATCGTGCGCGCGGCACGAGGGTGCTGAAGCGGCTTGCCAGGGCAATTGCTCGCAATGCCCAGGCGCCTTCGGCGTGGACTCTGCGGGGAGATGATACACCATAAGGCTCCGGACTGAACCGAAGTGCCAAAGCCCGCAAAATCGTCCTGCAAAATCGTTCTTGCGACACTCCGTCAAATCGGGTATTGGTGAAATGGGACGATGCGAATTGCGCCCGGCAGCTCGAACGGCTGCCGGGTCTTTTATTTCCGCAGTCGGCCTCTGTCAAAGAGCCGCAATCTCGCACCGCTGGTTCGCCAGCGTGCGCCGATGCGCGCCGCACCCCTCTTGAGCCTTCTCGAATAAATGGAGATATCGAAATGCCTACGCGCGATCCTTGGGACGTTGACCCAACCTTTAGCCCCTCCTGGTGGGTCCAAAAGATGGGCTCAATGGCGTGGGCCCCGCCAAACCTCCCGTTGTTCAACCCGTTGCGGCGTCGGCTCCACAGGGACTTTCTGACAATGCAGCGGGGACAGTCACGCAGCCGCAGTCAGATGGTGGAGATCAGGGTGGCGGTGGCATCCTTTCCCCTTATTTCGCGTCTCTCCAAAGCGAGAGTGGAGCGGATACTGGACAGCAAAATCCGAATATCAGAATGGCTGCCAGAACGGACGACATCTCCGGCCCGGTATCTTTCGGCGGCTTCGTAGATCCCGCCGACCCCCGACACGCGAGCAACAAATCAGAGTTTGCTGATTGCCTGAAAGGCAGGACAACTACATCCGCGGAAATCGGCAATGGATACTATGAGTTTTGCACCGACGGTCGCCTGATTCCGCTCGAACAGACACAGAATGGTCTGATCAAGCGATTCCTGATCCGGGGCGGAACGCACGGCGCGCAAGTGTACGGGAGCGATAAGAAAACCGGGGCC
>CAVPGG010000161.1:0-3970 GCA_963703755.1 uncultured Pseudomonadota bacterium | reverse complement strand
TGTCGCGGTCGCAAAGACATTTCCGATGACGCCCGCGCCTGCGGCCACATTCGCCACCGCCGTCTCCGTGACGGCAGCGACCGATCCGACGCCCGTCGTCCTGCCGTCGCTGCCGGCCGGCATGGGCGGGCCGGAGGCGGCGCCGTCTCGTCGTGCGATCGTGCCGCCGGCTGAGTCACGAAGGGCCAATAGGTAGGAGAAACCCATGTCTGACTACAACGCACACTTGCCCGCGGCGTTTGCTCTGGCACTGACTCTCGCGAACGCATCCGGCAATGCGGGCGCCGTCACGCAGTCCGATCACTTTTTTCAGCCGTCGCGGGTGGCGCCCCATCTCGGCGCGGCCTCGCCGGCCCCGCCCGGCACCGCCGATGCGCAGACCGCGCCACAACCGATGCGGCTCGCACAGTGGTTTAACTGGTTCAATTGTTTCGCCGGAATGTGGCGTCGGTGCTGACCCATGTGGCGCCCAAAGCTCATCGTCCTGCAGCCAACCCCTTATTGCAACATCAATTGCGACTATTGTACCTGTCGCAGCGCAACGATCACGGGCTGATGCGCGCCGAGGTGATCGACGCAATCCGCGACAAGGTGTTGCCCAGGATGGACGCGGACGCCGCGCCGACCGTGATCTGGCATGCCGGCGAGCCGACCGTCGTCCCGGTCGACTGGTACCGACGGGCTCGTGACCAGCTGATGCGGACGGCCCCGGCGGGTCTGCATTTCGCCGTCCAATCGAACGGTGTCGCCATCTCGGACTCGTGGATATCATTCCTCGTCGAGACGAAGACCCATATCGGCCTGTCGCTTGACGGACCGCGGGCGTTTCACGACTTGCGGCGTAAGACGCGAAGCGGAAAGGGCACGTGGCATCTTGTGATGGCGTCGCTCATGCGGCTGCAGGCCGCCGGGGTGGATCCAAGCATCGTCACCGTGCTGCACCCCGCATCGCTCGCGGCCTCGCGCGAATATTTCGAGTTCTACCGTGACCATCTGCTGACGCACGTGTCGTTCTCGATCGACGAAGCCGAGGGGGCGAACACGATGAGCTCATTCGACGGAGCCGATCACACGGAGGCGATGGCCGAATTCCTGCTCGATCTGCTCGAGCGCGCTTTCGTCGAGCGCTTTCCGCTGCGCATCAAGGAGATCGAGCGGATTGCGGGAATCCTCGGTGGCGACGGCGGGGGCAACGAGCAGGTCGAGCCGTGGGAGGTCCTGACAATTGCTGCCAATGGCGACGTGACGACGTTCTCGCCCGAATTCATGGAAACGCCGACGGTCCCGTTCCGCTTCAGGTTCGGCAACATCCTCACGGACGATGTCGAGGCATTGCTTGCGAACGATTCCGTGCGGGCCATCCACGCGGAGATCGAGCGCGGCGTGCAGCGCTGCCGCGAGCAATGCAAATATTTCGCTGTGTGCGGCGGCGGTGCGCCCGCAAACAAATTCCACGAACACGGCCGCCTTGATGCGACGGAGACACTGTTCTGCCGGCTGTCGATCCAGGCCGCAGCCGAGGCACTGCGCCACTTCGTCCGCCGAGGCGGCTCGGCAGCCGTTGCCGCCGACAGCAAGCAAACGATTGCCCTGATGAAACACCAAGCGTTGGAGCTGCTCTCATGACCCTCCCAAGCATTCTGCCAGAGCACTTTAACTCGCCATTCTTCGTGATCGGCCTGCTGGTTGTCGTTACATACGCGTGGCAGCGCTTCAACGAGCCGTCATTTCCGAACAACGACACTCTGCCGAGGACCGTGGTGCCACTCCGCTATTTGTTCTTTCGTTCCGGCTACCGGCACGCGCGCCTAGTATACGTCGCCGCATTCATACTGTTGTACTCGCTGCTGGTCGGGCCCGGTCCGAAGATCTTGGCTGCCCTGCCTGAAGTCAACAACGGCACGAGGTTTCCCGACGAGGCTTGGTCGCTGCTGGTGGCCCTCGTGCTCGTTGAATTCGTTCCCAATGCCAATATCAAGTGGCTCAATGTCATCGAGGAAGGGCTCCGACGCTCCGTGCACGCCTGGTTCTTAGTACCGGATGACGTCGTGAAGACGATTGGCGTGCTCGAAGATACGAGCTACGAGCCCTCGCCGAGCCAGTTCAACGCCCTCGCGGCTCCGTTGCGTGACTCGCTTCGTGAAGGCCTCAAGGCGCAAACGAGCTCATTGCGGTATCGTTGGGCTCGCGCCACTATGCTGATGGCCTCGTTGCGCCAGATGGGAGCGGGCGGGGACTCGCCACTCGATCTGGGGGCGTTCTCGCCTTTCCAGGACGACCTGGAGGCGCTGCGCAAATCCTTCAAGGCGATCAAGAAGGACGTCGCGGCCACCGACGGCAAGCGCGACGAGCAGACCGAGGAGAGCCTCACCCGAGCGGTGAATGCGCTGCTACGGCAAATCTACGCTTACATCAGCTGGGGGGTGCGCAACCAGGCGAACAGTGAGCCGGAGGTCGATCGCACGCTCGCGGACTTGGGTTTTCGCGTCCCTCCGATTGGCGGTCGCCGTCTGGTCAATATCCTGGCGGGTCCGGTGCTGGCCGTGGCAGGCATGACCTTCGTGCTGTGGCTCGCCATCGGCGTGATGGGAATTCTGCGAATGTCGGACAATGAAATGGTCCTTAATGCGCTTGGGTCCGCCATAGCCGCTATTGCGATCTATGGAGGCGCAATGTTGATCGCGCTGAGCCAACGCTCCAAGCAAATCGAACAGAAGGTATGGTGGGAGGGATCGGCCAACTGCCTCGTTCCCATTGCGCTGCGGGCGGGCCTGTTGAGTTGGGTGGTAATCGCGGCGCTCGCCGCTATCGCGCTACTGAATCAATCGTTGAACGGCCAGTCCGAAATGCCGCAAGTGCCCCTATGGATCCTTTTGCTCATGATGCTCGCGACCGCTGTTCCATGGGTTTTCCCGGGTGCAACGGTTGCATGCATGCTCGCCAGTGTCGTCGGGCGCGAGGTGCGGCAGCCGACACCCGAACAACGCCTGCACGATGCTAAAATCTTTGCTCTCGGTCTCGGTATCGCGGCCGCGTGCGCGCAATTGATCCAGGCGGCGCTCAACCAGTGGGGCGCTGGGCTTATGATCCAGATCGCGCACGCCGTGGGGACTGATGTAGTGACCCAGACGGAGCCCGCTGCCTCGGGAAGCCATATCAGTCCTTTCACGCTCGTTCCTGTGCTCGCGGTTGTCGGCACGGTCTGTGGCGCGGTCATCGGCTACCTCGTTCCGCCGGCCGGCAGGGAAAACCTGATGACGCCGCCTGATTGGACGATGGCGCGCGCGCTGCAGGATCTGCGCGTCCGCGCCACCAGTGTGCTGGGCGACGAGGCCGCCGCAGAGGCGTGGGTGCTCAAGCAGCGCGACGATCTGGGTGGCATCACTCCAGCCGAGGCGGTGCAATATCAGGGTCTCGCCACGAGCGTGTGGAGATTGCTGGATGTTGATGCGCCGCCGGGTAGCACCGGCGATGCCGGTCCGGACAGTAGTGGCGCCGGCCCGCGGCCCGTCGTCATCCTACTTTCAACAAGCGGCAATATATTACCACAAATTTCGTCTCGTTCACAAGGACAATGAGTATCAGTATGCGGATGCCGCTGCAGCGGCGCTCTTCACGGCTTGCAAAATTGAGGATACATTGAAGAAATCTCGAGAGATTCTCTGCGCGGCATATAACCTCAGGGTATCTCCTTCTGAGCACTTGACCCCCGATGATAGTGTGCGTAACTTTTGCATTCCCATAATGTCCATGAAGTGCTGATGACCTATTAGGTGTTCGAAGGCCCGTCGAAGACAATAATTATACTCGAGCGCCTCATGCTAGAAGCGTCAGGCTTCGACTATCGAAATCGTTATCCCCAGAAATACCTCTTCAAACTTGCAAAGAAATGCGATCTTGATGCAGATGTGATCAAGACAGGCTTTAAGATGATGCTTGATCTATATCGTACCTTTGCCCCAGCGATGCG
>CAVPGG010000160.1:0-29557 GCA_963703755.1 uncultured Pseudomonadota bacterium | reverse complement strand
ATGTTTATTACGTTCCGTTCATGCTTGGTGCGCGAGTTCTGGGGCGGCGATACGCAATATGAGAACTGCAGCATGCGCAGCTTCGCGATGTGCCTGAACGAGATCCACGGCACCGGCGGCAACACGCTGTGCTCGCCCAATCCGCGCTACCATGCGAAAACAGCGGAGCCCACGTCGCGCCGCCGCAGGGGATATTAAGGCCGGCTCCATCGGCCGAGCTTCGAGTTGCGATCGACGGGCAGGCGCATCCAGGTGCGCCTGCCCGTTGCTTTTTTGCCGACCCGGCGCATGCGGCGCATGAGAAAAAAAGTCGCAAAGCAAGTCGGAGAAAAAGTCGCCGGACGGGCTGTGGGAGCACGTATCCCGTCCGGCGCTGGCATGGGGGAGAGGGTCACCCAGCCAAGAGTGCCGCCGAGCAATCGATCGGCGAAGCAAACGTTGGAAGAAGGCCCCCGGGGGGAAGCTGAAGATGGTGAAAGTCTTCCCGCCGGGGGCCGGGCTTCGCGCTGGAGGTCATGACCGGCCTGCCGGGGTTGGCGAGCCGGCCATGCGCGAAGAGGGGGCATCAGGGCAGGAAGTTGCGCTGAATGCGAAAGACGGCCGACAACACGCTGGTGTCCGCTGCATTGAAAGGACCGGCCGGTACCGAGCCGTTCGCCGCGAGCGTGACCGGTCCGGCGAACGCCGTGTTGATGCGGTTGTAAAGGACGTCGACGCCGAGATCGAGCTCCCGCACCGGGTTCCACACGGTGCGCGAGCCGACCTGCCAGAAGCTGAAATTCGGGCTGCAGTTCGACGGCGTGAACCCGCCCACGTTCGCGGACGAGCCGGCGCCGCCGAGGGCGAGGCCCGCACACAGCTCCGCGGTCGCTTTGGCGTCGTACGAGAACGCCTCGTAGCCGCCGTAAAGGGAGGTGCGCCACCGCGAGTTCCAATGGTGCTCGAGGCCCGCCGTGATGCTCCAGCCGGTGGTCAGCTCGAGCGATGTGCCCTGCGCGCCGTAGACGCCGTCGGTCTCGAAGCCGAGGCCGATATTGTTGCCGTCGTAGCGCACGAAGCTGCCCTGGCCCTGGCCCACATAGGCGGAGGCGCCTTGGCCGTAGACCGCCTGCACGCCGAAGGTATCGCCCTTCGACCACGGAACGTTGAGCACCGCGCCGACCGTCGTGGCGAAACCCCACTGGTCGTCCGGATGGCCGAGCGATTGCAGGCCGCTGGCGCCGCCGCCGACCGCCAGCGCGCCGCCGCCGCCCGCCGCCGTGGTGTTGAGCGAGTAGTACGTCCCTCCGACCCGGTGCGCCGCGACCGACGCGGCCAGCGCGCCCAGGCCTGGTCGAGCCGCAGGTTGCCGACGATGGCCGGCAGCGTCTGGCCATCCTGCGAGGACAGCGTGCCGGTGCCGAGACCGTTGGCGGTCGCGATGTTGAAGAAGCCGGCGGTGCCGATCGTGTTGATCACCGGCTTGGTGCGCGAGGTGTTCTCCTCCGCCGAAACGCTCGCCGAGAACCCGCCGCCGAGCTCGGCCGTGTAGGCGAACAGGTTGATGCCGGTGCCGCCCAAGTCGCTGCCGATGATGTTGGTCTGGTGCGAATGGAGGCTGAAGCTGTAGATGTCGAAGAACGACACCGCGCGGCCCGCCGTGAGCCCGGCGAACTGCAGGAAGGCGCGGTCGATATAGGCGACGGCGCCGCTGCCCGAGTTGACGCTGTCGCCCGTCGTCCACTGGATGCCGGTGCGCGAATAGGACCGCAGCGTCCCGTAATCGGTCTGCGTGCGGGTATCGAGCGTCCACAGGATGCGGGTGCGCTCGACCAGCTTCGAGGATTCGCGATTGTCGACGAAGTTGCGGTTGCCGCCCGCCGACACGGGGCCGACCGCGGACGTCGAGGGTGCCGCCCGCATCCATATCCGCCTCGGCGCGCAGGTAGCCGCCGAGCTTGAGGCAGGTATCGGTGCCGGGCACGTAATAGAAGCCCGCCCCATAGACCGAGCAGATCTTCACGTATTCGACCGGCTTCGCCTTCAGCGGCAGATCGGCCGCCGCGGCCGTTCCCGCCGCCACGAAACCCGCCGCGCTCGCGAGCAGAAAGCCTTTTATCGTTCTCATCTTGATCCTCCAGATTGTTCCTTGCGAGACGAGGCGGCCCCGTCGAGCACGGTCGTGCCCCATGCGAAGTTCGCCTCTGTCCACCACCCACGCCCGCGAACGTTCTCCCCGGACGCGCTGCGGAGGTTGGCCGCGTGCCGCATCCAGCAAATCACGAAGAATGCGTTTGCCGCGAGGTGCTCGCTCACCGAGGTTTGCGCGAGAAATGACTGGAAAGCGGGAATAACCTAACAGCCTGCGTTTTAATTCGTATTGATGCGATGATTGAAAGATCGAGCGTTTTATTCCCGGTCACGATTCCACGGCGCGTAGCGGCCCGCAGGAAAAATTCCAACTCATGTGGCAATGCTGATTGCATTTGGATGCATGCGGACGTGTGCAAATCAGCCAAAATAGGCGTGCGAAGCGGTGCCGCGATGGGGTGGTGGAAGTTTATTCCCGCCAGGAGATAAAGCGCGGCAGACCGTCATAGTGTCTTCTGAAATCCACTCCACCCTCATCCTGAGGAGCTTGTCGTCGCGCTCGCGACGACAAGCGTCTCGAAGGACGAGGGTGGCAGATGAGGCGCCGCTTGCGTCCGCGGCCCATCCTTCGAGACACCAGTCCTCGCAAACGCGAGGACTGGTTCCTCAGGATGAGGAGTCAATTTCTCTCGAGGTGACGGTCATAGAGTAGCGCGCGCCGGCGCGGACGATGGCTCGGAGCGGGCGGCGCTGCGCGATCAGCGCGAGCTCACCGGGGCGTCGAGGTCGGCGGTGCCGGCCGGCGCCTGCGGCAGCGGAACGACGGCGCCCATTTTCAGGCCGTTGGCGAGCATGTCGCGCGCGGCATCGAACAGGAATCCGTGGGGATGCGTCTGGCAGAATGCGGCGATGCGCGACCATTGCTCGTCGGCCGTGAGGCTCGTCAGGTCGGCGAACCGGCCGCGGCTGATGAGGCCGATCACGTTCCACCCCGAGATATAGCCTTGCACCCACGAGAACGCGGCGGCTGAAACGCCGTTCTGTCCATAACCCTGGCTCGGCTGGGTGTGCGCATTGATGGTGGCGCAGGCCTGCGTCCCCATTCCCGAGACGATGCCGGGTTCGGCTTGTGCGGCGCCGCTTGCGAGCGCGACGATGGAAGCCAGCAGCCATCGCATGGGTCTCTCCCTCGGTCGGCATGTTGCGGAGCGCGGATGTCGGCGCACGCATGCGTATTCCCCGCGCGATGAGACTGTCCGCATCCGATGTTTATTCCAGCGCGACCGAGAAACAGATGAGGTTTAGATGCACGGCGCCGGAATAAACGGCTTTGCGGCGAGTCTCTTCGATGGAGCGCACCGGGGTGGGGCGTGCGCAGCGGACGGGCGGGCACGCGTACGTTGGCTGGGCTCGCGGAGGCAGAAGAATGGCGGTCCTGATGATCGGGCAGCCTGCGCGGGCGTCCGCAGAGCCGGTGCGCGGACCTGCGCGCGCGTCATCCGGGCAGACCCAGGCGCATGGTGCCGGTGCAGCGATGGCGAGCGGCGAAGACGACCAGGTGCGCTTCGGCCGGCTGGTGCTGCCGCATCTCGCCGATGCCTACTCGCTGGCGCGCTGGATCACCGGCAATCGCGCCGACGCCGAGGACGTGGTGCAGGATGCCTGCCTGCGCGCCTTCCGCGCGATCCGCAGCGCCGACGTCAATCCGCGTGCCTGGATGCTCACCATCGTGCGCAACACCGCGTTCACCTGGATGCGCAAGAACCGCCCGGCGGCCCTGGTTGCGGTCGACGATCTCGCGGAGGTCGAGCAGGCGCAATCAACCGCCAACGTCGACGCCGCGACGCCGGAAACCACGCTCATCGCCAAATCGGAAGCCGCCCATCTCGAAGCGGCGATCGCGCAATTGCCGCCGCTCTATCGCGAGACGCTGGTGCTGCGCGATATCCACGGACTATCCTATCGCGAGATCGCCGGCGTGACCGGCGTGCCGATCGGGACCGTGATGTCGCGCCTCGCCCGCGGCCGTCACCGCGTGCTCGCCCTCCTGGCGCGCAGCGCACCGAGGAGCGCGACATGACCTATCTCGCCACCCCCGACGACCCCGCCCTCCTGCTCCACGCCTATCTCGACGGCGAGCTCGATCCGGTCAACACCCTCGCGCTGGAGACGCGGCTCGCGTCCGACCCGCGGCTTGCCGCCGAGCTCGCGCGGCTCGAGACCCTGCAGCGGATGATCCGCACCATGCTGCCGCGCGAGGCGCCGTCGGCGACGCTGCGCGCCAATATTACGGCGGCGATCGGCGTGCGGCGGCGGCGGGAATTCTCCTGGCAGGCGCTCGCCGCCGCGATCGCGGTCGCGGCGGTGGTCGCCGGCGGATCGGGTGCGCTGCTGACCGGCGCGACGGCGACCGAACTGGTGCGCCGCGAGGTCGTCGGCGGCCACATCCGCGCCGTGAAGGCGGGGCGGCCCGTGGACGTCGCGTCCGCCGATGGACGCGCCGTGCAGCCGTGGTTCGAAGGCAGGCACGCCACGGTCCCGCACGTGGTCGACCTCGCGACGGCGGGCTTTCCGCTGCTCGGCGCCCGCCTCGACGTGGTCAACGAAACCGCGGTGCCGACGCTGGTCTATCGCGACGGCACGCACCTGATCAGCGTGACCACCGTCCCGGTCGCGGCCGGCGCCGCGCTCGCCCCGGTGCACAGCCGGCTCGGCGGCTACAACGTCACGCGCTGGATCGAGAACGGCGACTGCTATTGGGTCGTGTCCGACGCAACGGCCGACGATCTCGACCGGTTCACCCGCGCCTTTCGCACCGTTGAGGACGGTTGATCGAGCCGAAAACGAGGACGCGTCACCGCCATCACGGCCGCACGTAGCGCGGCTGCATCGACTTGCGGCCTTCGAGGTAGGGTGACGCACGTTCGCGGCCGATGTACCAGGGATTCTCGATGCAGGCGTCCCTGCCGCATTCCTCGCGTGAGCGGATGTAGCAGCTCGTTGCGCCGCTGCTCGAGCTCAGCACGCAGTAGGGATAGAGCTGCGCCGCGTATTGCGCCTCGCTCGGGCGCGCGCCCGACGCCACCGCCGCGGTCGTCACCAGCAGGATTGCCATGAACCGTCGCATCTCGAATCTCCAATCGCGCCGCCACGCATCGCCGTTCGATGCCGTTGATGCAGAGACCCGACGTCGGGCGTGCGAATTCCCGGTTGCGATCTCGCAATACCCAATGACCGGCGTTCACCGCGAGCTCACGCAACGGTGACGATCCGCGGAGGCGCCTGATGAAATTTCAGCGCGGCATGATCCGGTCCTTACGGTTATCGGGATTGCTCCAGCCGATCACGGGGGGAGTTGATACCTCGATCACAGAAACAGACAGATGGAGACGACACATGAAGACGATCATCACCCTTCTCACCGCGACCATGCTGGTTGCCGGCGCCACGGCCGCGATGGCGGCCGACCGCCAGAGCAGCGACGAGGCGTTCAACAACAATCTGAGCTGGCAGGCGGCGCGCGGCGCGCGCCTTTGCGTCGGCACGCATCCCCGCCGGCGCCCGTGCGTCGGTGCGCGTCCCGGTCGAGGCCCGTACCGGCATCTCCCAGGGCAGCATCGACTTTCAGGCGCAGGGAGCCGGCCAGTAAACCGATCCGCGGAACGGTATTCGAACGAGAATGGCTGGCCGTGAGGCCGGCCATTTCTTGTTCCACGTCTCGCGCTGGTCCGGGCGCGCGCGTCATGTTTCGCTCACGCGGCGCCGCCTCGGCCGCCGACCGCAAGGAAATGGAATAAGCGGCGCTGCGGCCGAGTCGTCACCCGCATAGGCGCTCTTTCGTGTCGGAGGGGGGAATGCAGCGGGTTGCGTTTCGGCGCGCCCCTATGCGGGCGCAGACGCCGGGGGGCCGTCGTGACACTTCGTCTCGATGACGCGGCGACGTGGCCGGGCGATGTCGCGGGCGATGTCGCGGATTTGCCGCGCGGCGGCGTCGATGCCGGTGCCCGCACGGTCGACGCCGCGGGCCGTTTCGCCCGCCTGATCATGCCCCATCTCGATGACGCCCATACGCTCGCGCGCTGGATCACCGGCAATCCGGTCGACGCCGAGGACGTGGTGCAGGAGGCCTGCCTGCGCGCCTTCCGCGTCATCGCGACCATCGCCGACGGCGACGGCCGGGCGCGCCTGTTTGCGACGGTGCGCAGCGCGGCGCTCGCCTGGCTGCGCAAATATCGTCCGGAGCTGCTGGTGCCGCCCGACGAATTCGGCGCGGCCGAACGCGAGCGGATGAAGTGCTTCGAGGCGGACGACGAAACGCCCGAGGCGGCGCTCATCGCCAAGACCGATGCGGCGAGCCTGAAGGCCGCGATCGCGGCGCTGCCGGCGCCGTTTCGCGAGGCGATCGTGCTGCGCGACATGCAGGGGCTGTCCTATCGCGAGATCGCCAACGTCACCGGCGTGCCGATCGGCACCGTGATGTCGCGCCTGGCGCGCGGCCGCACGCGCCTCATGCGGATGATCGGGTGCGGGACGCGCACGGGCGCATGAGTCTGCTGATCGGGCTTGCTTCGTCGGCCTGCGGCCTCCTCGCAATGACGAAGAGGCGTCGCGTGATCGCCGATCGCGGCGACCTCACGCAAGGGTGAACCGGCAACGGAATTTCGGTCGCGGCCCGCGGGTCTTCTCGGCGTCACACTTGAAAGGAGACACCATGTCGATGAAGCTCGCGATCACCACCGCCGCAATGCTGGCGGCGCTTGCCGGCCCGGCGCTGGCGCAAGACCAGCACAGGCACCACGCCGGAAACCATGCTCGCACGACTGTCGCGAGGTCCAACGCCATCGGGGCCGGGTTCGACGCCAGCGCGCGTGCCGCCTACGGCCGCAGCTACGACTTCGAAGGATGGCCGACCGACTATCTGTCGAATCGTTTCGGCGGCTTCCAGACACAGGGCCGTCCCTGACGATCGCTTGCGCTCCGTGCCGGTCGACGCGCCGTCCTTCGCGCGCGCCGACCCGCAGGGGAGGGCCTCTTTCCTTCCGATCCACAGCATAACTTGAGCGAGAAAATGACAACGACCAGAATTTTGATCTCGGCCGGCCTGATGCTCGCCGCATCGAACGTGCTCGCGCTCGCGGGCGAGCACCATGCACGCCATCGCATCCATCGGCTGGCGGTCGCGCATGTCGTCGCGCGTCCGACGCTTGCGCCGGGGCTCGGCCAATATCCGGCGCCGGCCGCCCTCGCGGCACAATCCGCGCTGCCCGCCTGCGGCTTCGCCGCCGTGGAGTCGTGGGGCCCGAACGGCTTCCAATATTGCGACGCGCGAAATCAGCTGCCGGCGCACGATTTCCAGATGGACGGGCGCCCCTGATCGCGCGCGGCGCGGCGCGATCGGGACGCCGGCGCGGGCTGTTGGGGCGCCCCCTCTGAAGGAACGGATTGACGATCGGCGCCTGTGGCTCCGGTGGGCCGGTTTATTGCGTCGGCGTCCCGGTCCGGCTCAAATCTGCCATCTCCGATTCCGCCTTCTCCCGGCCCACCTCGTTGAGATTGGCATGGCCGACCAGAATGCCGGGCGTGAGATAGAATTGGACATATTTCGTCTCACCCCGCGCCAGCGCGACATGGATCTTCTCCTCCACCTCGGTCGTCGCCGTGATCTCGTATTTTCCGGCGGGCCGATCGACGAAAAAGAAGCCGCCTGGAATCGCGGTACCGACGACCGTGCCGTTGACCAGGATGGAGGGCTGCACCGCGAAGCCGACGGGCGTGCCGCTGCGATAGAAATAGATGCGCGCATGTCCGCCTTGCAGCCGCGGACCCGCGGTACGCATTTCGGTGAACTTGACGCCTCCGGTCGCGCAGCCACCGAGCGCGATGCAGACGAGCATCGCGCAAATCGTCCTGACGTGCATGTGTCCCCCTTTTGCGACTGCCCCCGCGCCGTCTTCCCCCTTCACGCGGCAGACGTTCGTTCGCGTCGATAGGATGCGGATGATTGGAAGAGCGGGACGGATCGACGACCGCCCGATCTGATTGTCGAAGCGGTGCCATGCAACCAGACCGCGCATGGACGTGCAAGGGTCGACGGCGGTTGGGTTGACGGCTGTTGGCGGAGTAGCTCAGTTGGTCGGAGCAGCGGAATCATGATCCGTCTGTCGGGGGGCCATCGTCCGCATTGAACGCCAACAGATCGCCCGGTTGGCAGCCGAGCTGCCGGCAGATCGCGTCGAGGGTGGAGAAGCGGATCGCCTTCGCCTTGCCGGTCTTGAGGATTGACAGGTTGGCAAGCGTGATGCCGACGCGATCGGCGAGCTGCGTCAATGTCATGCGGCGTGCGTGGAGCAGCTCATCGAGGTTCACGACGATCGCCATCTAGATCGTCCCCGCGAGCTCGGCGCGCATGGCGCTGCCGCGCCTGAAGATCTGCGCCAGCACGAAGATCAGCAGCACGGCGAGCAGCCCGGTCACCGAGATATGGACGATACCGTGCACCTTCGCGCGCACGGCGGCGGGCGCGAGCAGGTAGACGGTCGGCTTGATCAGCGCGTCGATCACCTCGACGCCGAGGAGGAGCCACGCGACGCGGACGAGCTCCACGGCATTCGCCTCGATGAACGGATCGCCGACACTGGCGCTGGCGACCACACGCCGCAAGGCGCGCAGGATGAAGTGGACGAGCGCCAGCGCCATGATGGCGCCCGCGAACGCCGCCAGCGCCATGCGACCGATCTCATCCGCGCTCATCGTGACGCCGGTCCACTGCGCGATCCTGTCGAGCGGCAGGCGTGAGGTCGCGAGCCCCAAGATCATGGCTGCAACGCCCAGGACGTACATGCCGATCAGCACCATGGTCACGATAATGCCGGCGCGCAGCACCCACTGCGTGACCGCAAAGAGCTTTCTGTCATCGGGCATTGCTTCCTCCATCGAAAATATCGATAATCGATATACTCGAGTATCGATGGTCGTCAATGTATTTATCGATTGTCGATAATTTTAGGGCCATGATGGTCGTCGCGGGCGCACGGCAATTTGCCCCCGTGCCGAGAGCGCCGGCCGGCGCGGGAACGTCACGCCGGCTCGACGACCAGCACGAGCCCGTCGCGATCGATGACCTTGACGCGCATCCCCGGCCGCAGCGGGGCGGCGGCGCGGGCGCGCCAAGTCTTTCCCTTGTAAGCCTCGCCCTTGATCAGGATGCGTCCGCGCTGGCCGTGCCAGGACCGGGCCTCGCCCTCGGCGCCGAGCAGCGCCCGCATGCCGGCGATCACGACGCGCCGGCGCGCTCGGAACATCACGCCGAGCACGAGCAGGAAAAGGACGGCAGTCGCGCCGACCGCCTCGGCAACCGTCCAGGGCGAGAGCGCGAAACCCGGCGCCCGGGGAAACATCATGATCGCGCCGATCGCGAATGCGGCGATGCCCGCGACGCCGATGGCGCCGAACGCCCCGATGTGGGCCTCCGCCGCCATGAGCACGGCGCCGAACAGCAGGAGGCCGGCGCCGGCATAATTGATGGGGAGGAGGTTGAGCGCGTAGAGCGCCACGACGAGGCAGATGGCGCCGACCAGGCCGGGAACGATCGTGCCGGGCGCGAGGAATTCGAAGATCAGCCCATAGACGCCGACCAGCAGGAGGATGAAGGCGACGTTCGGGTCGGTGATGATGGCGAGAACCTCGGTGCGCCAGCCGGGCGCGACGGTGACGATCTCGAGCCCCGCGGTCGCCAGGATCTCGGAGCGTCCGCCGACCTGCACGGCGCGGCCGTCGATCTTGCGCAGAAGATCGGGAACGTCGTCGGCGATCACGTCGATCACGTGCAGCTTGAGCGCCTCCGACGCCGGAATGCTCGCGGCCGTGCGCACGGCCTCGACCGCCCAATCGGCATTGCGGCCGTTGAGGTCGGCGAGGCTGCGGATGTAAGCCGCCGCATCATTGATGATCTTGCGGGTCTCGGTGTCGGCCGGCGCGGCGGATTTTTGTCCGACGCCAAGCTGGATCGGGGTGGCGGCGCCGATATTCGTGCCGGGGGCCATTGCGGCAATCGCGCTCGCATACGCGATGTAGGTCCCGGCGCTCGCCGCCCGCGCGCCGCGCGGTCCCACATAGGCCGCGACCGGGATCGGCGAGGCGAGGATCGCGCTGATGATCGTGCGCATGGACGTAACAAGGCCGCCCGGCGTGTTGATGCGCAAGACGATGACGCCGACCTCGCCCGGCTTGGCGGCCCGCAGCTCGCGCACGAGATAATCGGCCGTGGCCGGACCGATCGCGCCATCGATGTCGAGCACGAGCGCCCGCTTGGCCGCGGCCGCGGCCGGCGGGACGAGCGCCAGCAAGGCTGCGGCGACCATGGCGGCCGCCGCGACCAGCATGGTCGCGGCGCGGCATTGCCATGATCGAAGCGCTCGAGGGGTCGGCGGCGGATACATGAGCCGCCTCCTGTCCTGGGATCAACAGCCGAACGTGAAGCCTACACCGCCCTGTTGAAGAGATTAAGACCCGACGCCGAGGCTACGCGCCAACCCGTCATGGCCGGGCTTGTCCCGGCCATCCACGTCTTGCTTCGGGCGCGGTCGTAAGAAAGACGTGGATGCCCGCATTCGCGGGCATGACGTGCTGATTCGCGGCGAGCCGAATTCGATCTACAGCTCCCGCAGCGCATTGAACTGCGCCACGTACCCCGAGGCGTCGATGTGCACGCCGATGACGGTCGTGCGCCTGGATTGGAGCGCCGCCGTGAGCGCGTTGGCGAGGGCCTGCTCGGTGTCCACCGTCACGCCGTCGGCGCCGAAGGCGTGCGCGAGCTTTTCCCAGTCGACGCCGCCGATGTGCACGCCGTGCGGCGGGATGCCCTTGATCTCCTGCTTGACGCGGATCAGGCCGATCTCCTGGTCGTCGAACACCAGCACGATGATCGGCAGGTTCTCGCGCTGCGCGGTCTGCAGCTCGGCGATCGTCATCAGGAAGCCGCCGTCGCCCGTGAAGGCCACCACGGGCCGGTCGGGAAACGCCATGCGCGCCGCGAGCGCGCCCGGCACCGCGTAGCCCATGGAGGCAAGCCCGTTCGAGGTGAGAAACTGGCGCGGGCCGTACGCCTCCCATTTCTGCACGACCAGCAGGCGGCTCGCGCCGGCATCGCAGGTCGCGATCGTGTTGCGCGGCAGCACCGCGCGCGCGACCTCCATCGCCCGCTGCGGCGAGAGGCCGGTCGCCGGCGTGTTGAGCGCGTCGCGCACGTCCGCGCGGAAATTTTTGGCGGCCTTCTCGCCCCAGCCGGCGCCTTCCGGCGCCCATTGCGCGAGCCCCGCCAGCAGGGATTTAAGATCGCCGACGATCTCCGGGTCGGCCGGCACCAGCGCGTCGACGCTCGGCACGCTGGCAAGCGAGAGCACCGGGAGCGTATAAGGCCACGGCTTGGGCTGCAGCTCGACCGCGTCGAGCCCGACGGTGACGATCAGGTCGGCTTGCATCACCAGCTTGCGCTCGATCAGCCCGCCGATGATGCAGCCGGCGCGCAGCGGATGATCCTCCGGGATGAGCCCCTTGCATTTGGTGGTGGTGAGCACCGGCGCGCCCAGCCGCTCGGCGAAGGCGACGAGCCGCGCCGAGGCGCCGCACCAGTAGACGCCGAGGCCGGCGATCAGGATCGGCCGCCGCGCCTTGCCGAGCATGTCGAGCGCGGGTTTGAGATCGGCGCGGTCCGGCCCCGGCATGATCCAGTGCGGCATCAGCGGCGGCTCGGCGGTGTACTCTCCCGCCTCACGCGTCGCCTCGCTCTGCGGAAACTCGAAATGCACCGGGCCCGGCGGCGCGCCGGTCGCGGTGCGCATGGCGCGGCGCACCTGCTGGCGCACGGTCTTGGCGTCGATGACCGTGCTCCACTTCACGATCGGCTCGTAGATCGCCTGCTGGTTGAGGCGCTGGCGCAGGCCAGTCTCGTAGGTCGGGCGCGAATACGCATCCGTGATGGCGATCAGCGGCGAGCGGTCGAGGAAGGCGTGCGCCACGCCGTTGACCATGTTGGTCGCGCCCGGGCCGCGCGTCGACAGGCAGATGCCCGGGCTGCCGGTGATGTCGCCCCAGGTCGCCGCCAGCATGGCGCCCGCCACCTCCTGCTTCATCAAGAGGAAGCGCATCTGCCGCTGGCGCGCCGCTTCCATCAGCTCGACCGACTCGCCGCCCGGATGCCCGACGATGAAAGGCGTGCCGGCGTCCTTGAACGCTGCACTGAGCACCTCGACGGTGGTGGTCATCGTGGGATCTCCCGGTCGGCCTTGCGCGGCCCAGCATGACAGGAGTGGCGCGCCTGTCCAACAGGCGCGCCAGATCGATGATCGCTCTCAACGCGTCCGGCTCACCCGTCCGGCAGGCCGGCGGACCGCCATGCGTTCGCCGATGCGGCAAATGCCGCGGGTACGTCGCCGAGCACGACCGCATGCTTGCGGCCCTTGTCTGAGGAACGTTTCCTCGCCGTCGGTCGTTGGGCGATCGGGCATCTGTGCTATTGAGCACAAATGTCCGGGCTGATCCCATGACCAGTGCCGACTACTATCGCGAACAGGCGGCGGCCCTTCGCGAAAAGGCGAACGCATCGACGGATCGGGACGAGAGGTACGCCTATCTTCTCGCCGCCATCGAATTCGACGTCAAAGCAGATGAGGCGGAAGAGGGCCAAGCCCAGCAGCAGGGCAACCAGCCGCCGCCCGCACCGCCGTCGCACGATCACCAGCCCGCACAACAGCAACAGCAGATCCAGCCTAAGCGCAAAGCGGAAGAGTGACGCTGCCTCACTCGGCGGCCTCGTCATTTCACGCGCATGGGAAGCGCGACCTGGACGTTGTAGCCGCGACCCCGGAACCTCGGCCGCCTGCACATGCTCGCCTACAATCTCACGCGCGCGATGAACATCACGGGCGGCCAGCGGCTCATGGCGGCGATGAGGGCATGGTCGGCGCGCAACCGAGCCGAAGCCGCCGCCGAGGAAGCCAGCGTCTTTTGCGCGCCGTCAGACGCGCACGACGGAGGCCCACCCGGTCGTCGATTCGCCGGATGGGCCAACCGTCAGCGCCCGCAGAGCATCGCGGGCAGCGTGCTCATTTGATCTCGATCCACGTATCGCCCTTCCAATAGCCGCGGCCCTCATGCTCGCGGAACTTGATCGTGGGGCCTGGCTTCCACCTTTCCTCGCGGATGATCACATTGGATTCTGTCGGATAGGTGTATTTCTCCTTCACGTGCCAGCAAACGTTGCCGCTGCACGCGATCTCGGCAGAAGCACTCGCAGCCGACAGCGCCAGCGCCGCGGCGCCGATCGCAGTCCCGAGAAGCGTTTTCGTCGGACGGGTCATATTCAATCCTCCTTGGAATGAGCCTCCCCGATCGAACGAACCGGCCACCCGTCTTCTGGTTCCAGCTTTTAATCGCATGAGACCGTGGCGCGGTCCGGAACCCGACGTGATTGCCGCGCGTTCTTTGCGCGCAACGAGAGGCGAGCATCTCACGCTGCCGGGAAGCCTACTTCCGGCCGAACGGCCAAACCGAATAGGGAGGGCGCGGCAAGCCACTTTCGCGGGCGTGCAACTCGATAGCCGACGTGGTTGGGGTCTTCGTGAGGACCCTCGATCTTTTCGTTCTGCCAGCTTGGTGCGCCTTTTCTTGACGTTGCTCGCCGCTACAGGCGCTGCCGCAGGTCAAGAGCCACGCGAAGGCCGGCATGGCGGGCGCGGTCGGCGCCTTGTCGATCCCGGCGCCGCGCGGCACGACGCGCAACAGCGAGGCGGGATCGTCCTGCGGGACCGCCGGCGAGCCCACGAGCGCGGGGAAAAGGCCGGGCGCGCCGCCGACACCTCGCACAAACGAAGCTACGTCGTCATTCCGGGCTCGCCGAAGCAGCGTGTTCGATGGTCCGAGCCTCCGGGTCAGTGCCTGTTCCGCTCATGGCGTTCGGTCGAATTGCCGTAGGCGACCAGCGAGCGCAGCCGGGAAATCGGCCTGAAGGCTATTGAGCGCGATCGTGTAGTTGCTCGTCGCCGATCGCCTGGGGTACGGCCCTCCTGGTCTGTGGTTCGGCGTGCCGCTGGCGCCGCGCGCATGGCGCGACGGCGCAATGCGTGACGGCCCTAGGCGAGACGGAACCCCTTGTTGCGGCAAGGCGTTCGTCTTGCATGAAAAGGTTTGTCGCAGCCTGCCCGGCAACGGATGTCATCATCATCGTTGCGGTCAACGAGTCCGTCATAGTCCCGCCCGAGGGGGCGATCATCTCGATCCCGTGTCCCTGCTGTCAGGAGCGGCACGCGATGAAAATCCGCGACGCCAAGCACATCCGGCACGCATCGTGACGGCTGGCGCGCCGCTCCTACCGGCGTCTCCCAACCCGCGGCCTTCGGCTCCGAGGATCGAGCGCCTTGTGAAGATCCGCCCGTCGAAAAAAAATGGAATGTGATTGGGGATCGTCCCATCGTTACCACGAGGGCAGGAGCTCCGCCGACACACCGAAATTCGCGAAGGCGTGTGCCGGATGTAACGCCGCGATATCAAGTGGTCTAAAGCCTGGCGGTGATGCTGCATCGCACGCCGGATGCATCGCAATTCAGCTTCGTGGACCCGCCCAAGTCGCGAGGAACGAGGTCCTCGAGCAACCGGCTGCCGAACCCTTTTTGCGTCGGTGGCGCGACCGGGGGCCCGCCGCTTTCTTCCCAGTCCAGGTGCAACATCCCTTCCTGGACACCCCACTGCACGCTCACGCGACCTTCGGGGCATGACAGCGCGCCATATTTGGTGGCGTTGGTGGCAAGCTCGTGCAGCGCCAGCGACAGCGCGAGGGCGTGCTTTGGTGAAAGGTCGATGGCGGTACCCGACATCTTCACCTGGGCCGGAGCAAACGCGTCGAGGGCGCGCATGACGACGTCCGCCGAATTCGCGCCGGTCCAAGCGCGCAATGTCAGAAGGTCATGAGCCCGAGCCATCGCGCGAATACGACGGTCCAACGCCTCGCGCGCGGACGGCAGGTCGCGGGCGGCCCGCAAGGTCTGGGCAGAGATTGCCTGAAGTGTCGCCAAGGTGTTCTTGACCCGGTGGTTCAACTCGTTGAGAAGCAGCCGCTGCAGTTCCTCGGCTTGTTTGCGCTCGGTGAGGTCTCTGCTCGCCCCGACGATCGCCACCGGGCGTCTCTGCGGGCCATCGCCTTCGAACTCGACGAGACCCCACGCGCTCAGCCATCGCCAGCTGCCATCGAGCTGCTTGACCCGGTATTCCACGTCGTACCGGCCGTCGCCCCGAGGATCGAGCGCCTTGGTCACCCGCGACCACATGAGCTCCATATCGTCGGGATGAAATTTGCACTTCACGCCCTCCTCATCATGCAGGAAACGCGCCTCGGTCAGCCCGTAAAGGCGCTGAGCGTTTTCATCGTAGACGCAGATGTTGTCGGCGAGCGTGTAGCGCCACGTCCCCATTTGCGAGGCCGTCATCGCGAGATCGAATGTGCGCTTCTGGCGCTCCAGGGTCCGCAATTCACTCTCGTCCGTTGCATCCTGGAGGGAGCTTGTCACGTCGACCACGGCGCCGTTCGAGCCAGGCTGTCGCGGCGGAGACCGAACCGCGCTCGGCACCGCCAAGTCGTGGCGTTCCATGACCTCCAGATGTGCGCCATCGCGCAGTTGGTCCGTGCAGTAGCTGCACATGCAGATCATGCGCCGACCGCGAACGGCCTTCTGAACCAGCCCTTCGTATTCCAGAAAGTCCCCCCATCGATCGCGCGATACCCAGGCGCAATTCCCGTTCGTTCGCAGACCCGCGAAACCGAGCCCGAGCGCGTCCTGTTCGCTCTGCAAGAGACCGCTCACGAGGTCATGCGGCCGAAGCTTGGCGCCGCCTGCGTACCACTCGTCGCCGTTTGCGATTTCGATCTGCTTGTCGCGCTCGCGCCTATCGAAATCGGGTACTGCCGCGCGCAGCGCCGAGCGCGCCTGTTCCGCGTTGAATGCCTGGCCGGTCACCCAGAGGCATCGTTCGTTATTCTCCAGTCCGGCCTTGAAATACGGCACCAGCACCTCGCGCAGCTCGTTGCCCGACCCAAAGAAGTGGACAAGATGGCTACCCCAAGCAAGGTGAGGGACGGTTGGCAGGCCGGACTGAGACCAGGGCGGCATTTGCGTTGGACTCTACGAGTTAGCGCGATTTCCTGCTCGCAGCCTTGGCTCCCTCGATCACTGAATAATCCTTGGATCGAGATCCACTCTTGGCCACGGCGAAGCCTTCGGCCGCCAATCCACGTTTCAGAATTTCGCGCACCGCAGCCGCCCGGCTCGGCATTCGCTTGACAAAACGCCAATCGTCGAGCGCGGCCAGTTCGGCCGGCGACAACATGATTTGCAGTCGCTCACCGCGCGTCAGCTCGCCCATGGCAACCCTCATCGACAGCGACACTGTTGCTAACTTTACTAAAGATACTTATTTGCTGGTAAGGGGTCAAGACCCACAGTACCTCAAGCGGTGCCATATACTCATTGATCTCACAAATAGTAGATCTCTGAGATTTAGCAAGCAATATCTAAACCAACCAAGCAGACTGAGACTGAAATACTCATTCGCCCCAAGATGATCATTATAATTTGTTTGACGATTCCTACGCTTCACTTGAGGGTGGCGTACTGCCTGCTTTCCGAAAGGAAGTCAGATGTTGCTCCGACTGGTCCCCGCGGCCAATGCAAATGCCCCGCCGCCCGATCTCGCGCGAGAGGCCAACCACAGGATTGCCAACAACCTGTCGGCGCTGTCGGCGCTGGTGCAGTTGCGCAGCGCGCGCCTGCGGAAGTCCACGCGGACCATGACCGGGGACGAGGTTCATCTGATTCTGGAAGAGGTCAGCAGCCGCCTGGATACGATCGCCCGCCTCCATCGGATGTTGGCAGGCGAGCGGCCGGACGCATCCATCGACCTCGCGCACTACCTGAGGGAGATCGCCGAGGGGATCGTATCCTCCATGAGCTTTTCGGCAGAGACCGAGCTTCATTTCGTCGCCGACCCAGGCTGCATTGTCGAGTTAGAGCGGGCGTTGAGCCTCGGTCTCATCGTTGCCGAGCTTGTGACCAACGCAATCAAATACGCGCATCCAAGCGGCGTCGCCGGAGAGATCGCCGTCGCGTGCCGCAAGAGCCCGGGCGGACGCCTCGCGATCGAGGTGTCCGATGACGGCGTGGGATTGCCCGAGGGATTCGACCCGATGAAGAACGGCGACCTGGGATTCCAGCTGATCCGCGCACTGGCCGATCAGCTGGGGGCGGCGATCACGCACCATAGTGACAGTCTCGGGCTCAGCATCGCGCTGCAAATGCCGGCGACGCCGACGCGGCCGTCCAATCGTGAGAATGGAAATACCGAAGCTCGTTGAGGCTTAATTTAGCGCCCCCCGGAACGGGGCGAAGACTCTGCGCGTTGGTAGCTTTGGGGGCTCTCTCATTCGCTGGGCGATGAACAACAACAGTAGCCGATAAATCCGGGCTGTTGTCATGTTGGCTCCGGAAACTGCGGATCATGCGCTATCCGAAATACACCACGACGGTGATCGGCGCCCATAGCGTCCCGCGATGGTACGAGGCGCTCGATCGACTGGTCGCTCTGGGTCAACTGGCGGAGGGCGATCTGGCGGATGCGCAGTTGCGCGCGAGTCAAGCCGCCATCCTGGAGCAGGAAATCGCCGGAATTGATGTGATCACGGGCGGCGAGATGCATCGTCGGCGCCACAACCGCCATTCCCCGCCCAACGCGATGCTGAACCACTTCTGGCAGAAGATTCCCTCGTTTCAGGGCGAGACGCGCCCGAAGCCGATCACGCCATACGATCCGAACGTGTTTCATCCGGCGGCCATCTGTCGCGGACCGATACCCGACAGTGTGGATCTCGGCTTGGTCGACGAGTTCAAGATGGTCTCTTCGTTCGCAACGAAGCCGGTAAAAATCACCATGACGGGACCGCATCTTCTCGCCGCGGTTGCGTACGACGAGTTTTATAACGACACCGTGCGAATGATCGAGGATTTCGGCAAGCTGCTGCATCGCAATTTCAGGCTGCTGGCGGAGGCCGGCTGCAAGCACATCCAGGTGGATGAGCCGTATTTCACGGTTGCGGGAGACAACGAGGTGAAGGCCGCGGTCGAGGCGATCAACGTCGCCTTCGAGGGGCTGCCGGACGACGTGCATACGACGGTCCATATCTGCCAGGGCAACTATGCGGTCGGCCCCGACTACGACGGGCAGATCGGACATCGGTATTTCGACGTCGGGCGCTACAAGGCCGAGCTCGTCTGCCAGATCGACTGCGACGGATACCTCATCGAGCACGACATGACGCCGCATTACGAGCGCCGCCTGGGCGACAAGCAGCTCGGCGTCGGGGCGGTCGACGTCCAGGCGCCCAACATCGAAACCGGCGAACAGGTCGCCGATCGCATCAAGGTCCATCGATGGCTCGCGCCGGAGCAAATCCTCATCACGAGCTCATGCGGCTTCAATCATCTTCCCCGCCATGTCGCGCTGGGAAAGCTCCGGGCGATGGTCGAGGCAAAGGCGATCTTGACCGGTGCGCAACGCAGGAAGTAGTTCGGCGTACCCATGAACCGAAACGAACGCGAGGGCGAGCCGCCGGAGGAGCACCGCGGGTTGTGGGAAGCCGCGAGGGGAATCGGCACCTTCCAGCTCGATTTGCGCTCCAAGCAATGGGACTGGAGCCCCGAGGTTGCGCTGCTGTTCGGGCTGACACCCGAAACGGCGCCCCAGGCATTCGAGCAGTGGGAGCAATCAGTCTTCGTCGACGACATTCCGAAGCTCCGCGCCGCGCTGGAATCGGCCAGGCAGGGTGCCGATTACTACGTCGAATTTCGGACGAAGCGTCCGGACGGAAGGTTCGGCTGGGTCGCCGGCCGGGGGCAGCTCGCGCCGGCGCCGAATGCCCATCTACTGCGGGGAACATACTACGACATCAGCGAGCGCAAGCAGCTGGAGGCGCGGCTGCTTGCGGTCAACGAGACGCTGGAGGCCCGCGTCGCCGACCTGCGCGAGGAAGCGCGCACGCTCGAGGTCTTGAACCGCACCGGAACCGCGATCGCGGCGGAGCTGGATCGCGAGCGCCTGGTCCAGACGATCACGGACGCGGGCGTCGAGCTCACCGGCGCGCAGTTCGGCGCGTTTTTCTACAACGTGCTGCGCGACGACGGCGAGGCCTATACGCTCTACACGCTTTCCGGCGCGCCGCGGGAAGCATTCGCGAGCTTCCCGATGCCGCGCAATACGGCGGTGTTCGAGCCGACGTTCCGCGGAACCGGCCCGGTTCGCTCAGCCGACATTCTTGCCGATCGCCGCTATGGGAAGAGCGCGCCGTACCACGGCATGCCGCCCGGCCATCTGCCGGTGCGAAGCTATCTGGCCGTCCCGGTCGTGTCCCGCTCGGGGGAGGTGGTGGGTGGTCTTTTCTTCGGCCACGACCAGCCCGGCATCTTCACGGCGCGGGCCGAGCGCATCCTCGTCGGGCTTGCCGCCCAGGCGGCTGTCGCGATCGACAACTCGCACCTGTACCAGACGAGCGTCCGGGAAATCGCCGCAAGAAAGGACGCCGAGGATAGGCTCCGCGAGCTCAACCGAACGCTGGAGCAGCGCGCGGCCGAGCGCGCGGAGCAGCTGGCGGCGAGCACGATCAAGCTCGAACAGAGCGAGCGGCGCTTCGGCATTCTCGTCGAGGGCGTGACCGATTACGCGATTTTCATGCTCGATCCCGAGGGGGTGGTCGTCAACTGGAACCCGGGGGCGAGGCGCATCAAGGGCTACACGCGCGAGGAGATCGTCGGGCAGCATTTCTCGCGCTTCTACACCGAGCCAGATCTGCAAGCCGGCCTTCCCGAGAAAGCGCTCGAGACGGCGGCGCGCACCGGAAAGTTCGAAACCGAAGCTTGGCGGGTTCGCAAGGACGGCACGATCTTTTGGGCGAGCGTCGTCATCAATGCGCTGCGGGATGCGAACGGCACATTGCTGGGCTTTGCGAAGATCACGCGCGACCTCACCGAACGCCGCGCGGCCGAGGAGCGGCAGCGTCAATCACATAAGATGGAAGGCATCGGACAGCTTACCGGCGGGGTCGCGCACGACTTCAACAACCTTCTGACCGTCATCATCGGCAATCTCGAGGCGCTGCAGCGTCATCTCGCGGACGAGCGCCCTGACGCGCATCGTCTGCGTCGTTCGGTCGAGAACGCGATGCGCGGCGCGCGGCGCGCGGAATCGCTGACGCAGCGGCTCTTGGCTTTTGCGCGGCAGCAGCCGCTCGAGCCGAAATCGATCGACGTCGGGCGCCTGGTCAGCGGAATGTCGGATCTTCTGCGCCGCACGCTTGGCGAAGCCGTCGCGGTCGAGACCGTCACCGGCGCCGGGCTGTGGCGCGCTCATGCCGATCCCAACCAGCTCGAAATCGCGATCATCAATCTGGCGGTCAATGCACGCGACGCGATGCCGGACGGCGGCAGGCTCACCATCGAGACCGCCAACGTCCATCTCGATGAACGCTACGCCACCGCGCAAGCGGAAGTGGTCCCCGGGCAATACATCATGGTGGCGGTGACCGACAACGGTAGCGGCATGAGTCCGGACATCGTGGCCAAGGCATTCGATCCGTTTTTCACCACCAAGGACATCGGTCATGGGACCGGTCTCGGCCTCTCGCAGGTCTATGGTTTCGCAAAGCAATCGCGCGGTCATGTAAAAATCTACAGCGAGCTCGGCGAGGGTACCACCGTCAAGCTCTATCTTCCCCGCATCCATGTCGATGCCGACGAGTTGCAGGTGGAGGAGGCGCAAGACGTTGTGGGGGGTGCGCTGAAAGAGGTGATTCTCGTCGTCGAAGATGATGAAGACGTTCGGTCCTACTCCGTGGAGACGCTGCGTGAGCTTGGGTACACGGTGCTGGAAGCGCCGACGGGACACGCAGGGCTTCTGATGCTGGAGAGTTGTCCCGAGATCGACGTGCTGTTTACCGATGTCGGCCTTCCAGGCGGGATGAATGGGCGTCAACTGGTCGAAGAGGCTCGCAGACGCCGCGCCAACCTCAAGGTGCTGTTCACCACCGGCTACGCCAGGAATGCGATCGTGCATGATGGCCGGGTCGATCCAGGCGTCGAGCTGATCACCAAGCCCTTTACGCGCGCCCAGCTCGGCGAGAAACTTCGTGACATTCTAGACGCAAAGTCCGTGCCCGCCCGGATTCTCCTGGTCGAGGATGAAGCGCTCATTCAAATGCTCGCCGTCGAGTACCTGGAAGACATGGGCTGCAAAGTCGACGTTGCAGCCTCCGCGACCGAAGCCCTGAACAAAGTCGGGCGAATTCCGGGTGGCGTGGACGCCGTCATCGTCGACATCGGTCTCCCGGACCGAGGTGGGGATGCGTTGGTGCGAGAGCTTCGGGCGATCTATCCGACCCTCCCCATCGTCATCGCCAGCGGCCGCAGCGACGAGGAGCTGCGAAACGCATTCAAGGGATCGGAGAGAACCAGCTTTTTGACGAAACCCTACACGGCCACCGACCTTCGCGACGCGGTGCGAGCGCTAGGGATTCACTGCTAGCCCCAGGCAAGGCACGAGTAGTGAATCCGACTGGTTGCCGCTGACCATCGGCGAACATCTTGATTGGTTCCAGGAACGAAGCGGATCGCGCGGGATTGCCGGGGTGGGGCCTAGCAAAAAACCCGAAAGGCAGGAGGCTACCGATGGGATTGTTCAGCAAAGACATCAAGACCATGGACGACCTGTTCGTCCACACGCTGCGTGACATCTACTATGCCGAGAAGCAGATCGAGAAGGCGCTTCCGGAGATGATCGAGAAGGCAGGTGCCCCCGCCTTGAAGCAGGCTTTCAGGACGCATCTCGGCGAGACCCAGAACCACGTCAAGCGCGTGGAGCAGGTGTTCAAGATGCACGGCCTCGAGCCGAAGGGCGTCGATTGCCCGGCGATCGACGGTATCATCGAGGAAGCCGACGACGTGGCGGGCGAAGTCGACGACAAGAAGGTGCTGGATGCTGCGCTCATCGCTGCGGCGCAGGCGGTCGAGCACTACGAGATGACCCGCTACGGGACGCTGATCGCCTGGGCGAAGCAGCTCGGCCGCGCCGACTGCGCCAGTGTCTTGCAGCAAAACCTCGACGAGGAGAAAGGCGCCGATCAGAAGCTCACCGCGCTGGCGGAATCTGTGGTCAATCGCAAAGCCGCTTAAGACGCACGGGCGGGACTGTTCTGCCAGACAGGGCGCCGGCCGGTTCCCGGCCGGGGCCCCTTTTTACGCGAAACTCAAGGCGGGAATGAACCGGGGCCGTTGCATGGAGTTCCCTATCCGGCGGGTCGCAAAACCGATGGATCCAGCCTGGGCGGCGGTGCGCGGGTCCAGGCTCCAAATGGATCGCCGTGGCTTTCAAACCCATACCGCTTCAGATTTTCGACCGCCGCCGGGGACGGGTGGTCGAGGAGTTCATGGAGGATTCGCCCTCGACCTACGAGAGCCGTCCGCGGCGCTCGTTGCGGCAGTGGCTGGAATCCGAGCCGCTCTATGACTGGCTGGTCGCGGCCTACCAGGGCTCCGAATGGAGCGTACGCAACATCGAGCCCTTCATCCGCCGGCACAACATCGACATGAGCGAGTTCAAGCCGGTGGCGTACCGCTCCTACGGGGAATTTTTCGACCGCGAGTTCAAGGAAGGCGTGCGGCCGTTTCCGAAAGAGGCCGGCCTCATGGGCGCGTTCGGTGAGGCGCGTTACTTCGGCTGGGAAGAGCTCGATGCCGCGCAACGCTTTCCGGTCAAGGGCGCCTCGCTGCGGGCCCAAGACATCCTTGGCTCGACGCACCGCGCGGCGGCTTTCGAAGGCGGCCCCGTGATCCTCGCGCGGCTCTCGCCGATGGACTACCACCATCTGCACTATCCCGATGACGGCGCCACGATCGAGACCGATCGGCGCGGCCGCCGGCTCTGGACGGTCAACTGGCACGCGTTGCAGCACCAGCCTGACATTCTGTTTCGAAACGAGCGGCAAATTCACATCCTGCAGACCGATCACTTCGGGCGTCTCGGTTTCGTCGAGGTTGGTGCGCTCTCGGTCGGACGCATCGTGCAGATTCATCCCACCGACCGACGCTATGCGCGCGGCGTGGAAAAATCCGTCTTCAAGTTCGGAGGCTCCGCCGTCGTGGTTTTCGGCGAACGCGGCGCCTGGCGGCCGTCGGGCGACATTCTGAAATACACGAAAGAGAACGTCGAAACGCTGGTGCGTCTCGGCGAGCCGATCGCGGAGCAACTCGGCGAAGAAGGCGCCGCGCGTCCTGCCGGGCCGACGTGATGCCGGCCGCGACGCGGCTGCCGGTTGCTTCGCGCGGCCGGCAGGCCGGCGGAGCGCCATGCATTCGCCGATGCGGCAAATGCCGCGGGTACGTGGCCGAGCACGACCGCATATTTGCGATCCGTGCAGGTGGGGTCGAGCTCGAGCACCTGCCGTGCCGCAATCCTCGCCTCGTCGGCGCGGCCAAGCAGCATCAGCGCCGCGGTCTGCAAGAGTTGCGGGATGCTGAAGGTGGGAATGGCATTCGGCGGCGCGCGGCGCCGCATCGAGCGCCTCGGCGGGGCTCGCGCGCGAGCGCGCGTTCGCGCAATGGGATCGCGGGTGCGGCGGTCTCGTGGTGCGCTACCGAAGCATCTTTGCGACGCGACAGCGCACGGGCTTCGCTGCGCTCAGCCCGGGTTGCTGATCAATCAAGCGATTTTATCGACGCCAGACTTCGGCGCAAAACCGCCATTGAGTTTCTCGGCTCGCTTCGCCGCGTTGGTCTCGGCGGCTTCTTGCGCCTGGGTGTCCCCGTCGGGCGCACGCTTCGCCGCAGGCGGAGCGGACTGATGAACCGGAGGTGCGGCGGCGGGAGGCGCGACGTTCGATACGCTGCTCATCATCCGTTCCTTGGTTGGTGACGCGGGCAGACGAGCCTCCAATCGTTAACAACCTTGCGGCCAAGGAGGCTGGTGGGCGCTGTCGGGATCCGCCTTCCTCGGCTCATCGTCCCAAGAGCTTCTTCACCACCGCGGCATCCGCCGAAATCGCCCCCTCGTCGATCGCCACCTCGGCAAACTCGCATCGCGTGTAGCGCGCCCGCTCCGCCAGCGGCACGGTCGCGTCGATCCCCACCTTGGCGCGGATGCCGTCGCGTCCGACGCGCACATACTCGTGGCCGCGCGCGTCCGGGATGATGAACAGGTCGCGCGAGGCCTCCATGCGGGTGGCGAGCGCGTATTCGACGTCGCGGGCGTCGCGGATGTCGATGTCGTCGTCGACCGCGATGACGAGGTCGAGGTCTTTCAATGCTCCAAAGGCCGCCAGGATGGCGTTGCGCTGCAGGCCCTCGTGCTGCGGCGTCGACTTCTTCACCTGCAGCACGGCGTGGAAGCGGTGCAGGCCGCCGTCGGTCATCTCGGCGTCGACGACGATCGGCACGGCGGCGCGCAGCACCTTGAGCAGGCTCGTCTCCAGCACGTATTTGCGCAGCATCGTGGTCTCGAGGCTGTAGCCGTTGATCACCTGGTAGAGCGGGCGGTCGCGGTGGGTCACGGCGGTGACCTCGAAGATCGGCGCCTCGCCGGCGGGCGAGAGATAGCCGACGAACTCGCCGAACGGGCCCTCGGTGATGGTCTCGTCGGGCAGGATGCGGCCCTCGAGCACGATCTCGGTGTCGGCGGGCACCAGCAGATCCTGGGTCACGGCCTTGGCGACCGCGAGCGGGCGGCCGCAGAAGCCGCCGGCGGCGGCGAGCTCGTCGGCATGCTCGGGCATCTGCGAGCCCATGGTGGCGGCGGTGTATTGCAGGGCGAGGTCGGCGCCGATGCACACGACGATCGGCAGCGCGACACCCATGCGCTTCGCCCGCTCGAAGGCGAGGCGCAGGTGGCGGCCGTAGTCGAGCTTGATGGCGGTGCGGTTGGGCGCGATGAGCTGGAGGCGGTGATAGGACGCGTTGTAGATGCCGGTCTCGGGATCGCGCACGATCACGACGCCGGCCGTGATGAAGCGGCCCGCATCCTCGGCGGTGTGGAAGAGCACGGGCAGCAAGCGTTGCAGATCGATGGCGTCGACGTGGACGTGCTGCTGCGCGGCGGCGCGCTCGACCACGGTCGGCGGCAACGGCGACGAGAAGCCGCGCTCGATCGCGGTGCGGATGCCGGCCACGTCGAGGCCGAAGGCGGCCTCGCTGTTGGCCTGGCAGCACAGCAGGTTGCCGACGACCGGGATGTCATAGTCGTCGACGCGCGTGAACAACAACGCCGGGCCGCGGTCGCGCTGCTTGAGCACGCCCGCGACCGCGAGCTTCGAGGCGATCGGCGCCGTGTAGGCGAGCAGGCGGCCGCGCTCGGCCATGCGGTCGAGCGCGGCGCGGAAGCTCGTGTCGAGGATGGCGGAGTTCGAGATCGTCATGGCTGCAACTTTGCTCACATCAGCGCGGCTTCACGGCCGCGTAGGTCGCGAACTCGACATTGTACAGGGCGCCGTCGACCCGCTCGACCCGGCGAATGTAGACGTTCTGCACGAGGTCGCGCGTGTCGGGGTCGATCGACACGGGGCCGCGCGGGCTCTCCCACGCCATGCCCTTCATGGCGGCGAGCAGCGCGTCGCCATTGGCGTTGCCGTTGGTCTTCGCCAGCGCCGCGTAGATCACGTGCATGGCGTCGTAGACCGCGACGCCGACGTGGTCCGGCCGCAGGCCGTTGCCGGCGCGCGTGAAGCCGTGCACGAATTTCTTGTTCAGCGCGGAGGGATGCGCGGCCGAGTATTGCAACGAGGTCGTGATGCCGAGCATCGCGTCGCCCATCCGGTCGATCACGTCGTCGTCGGTGATGTCGCCCGGGCCGATCAGGCGGATGCCGGACGCGCTCATGCCGCGCTCGACATACTGGCGCAGGAACGGCCCCGCGAGGCCGCCCGGCACCCAGACGAACAGCGCGTCCGGCCTGGCGTCGCGGGCGCGCTGCAGGAACGGCGCGAAGTCCGGGCTCTGCAGCGGCACGCGCAGGGTCTCGACGATCGTGCCGCCCTGCGCCGTGAAGGCATCGACGAAGGCCTTCTCGGTCTCGATCCCGGGCGCGTAATCGGCGACCAGCGTGACGACCCGCCTGATCCCGTTCTTGAACGCCCACTGCGCCATCGGCGCGGTGATCTGCCCCTGCGTCGAGAACGTGCGCACGATATAGGGCGAGCGCTGGGTGGTGATCGCGGCCGACGAGCCGGTGACGATCTGCGGGATCCTGGCTTCGGTCGCGACGGGCGCCGCCGCGAGCGCCGCCGGCGTCGGATTGTAGCCGGCGAGGATCGCGACCTTGTCGCGGACCACGAACTCCTGGGCGATGCGCCGCGCCTGCTCGGCGCTGCCGCCGTCGTCGCGCAGGATCACCTCGATCTTGCGGCCCGCGACGGTCGCGCCGTGCTCCTCGACATAGAGCTTCAGCGCGGCGGCCATCTGCCGGCCGTTCTCGCTGAAGGGGCCGGTCATCGGTACCGAGAAGCCGATCTTGACGGTCTCCTGTGCGAACGCAGGCGCGCAGGCGGCACCCGCCAAGGCGAGCGCGGCGATAAAAACCCGATGCGATTTCATCCTCGTCTCCCTCTGTCTCGTCTGAAGCTATCCGGCGGCCGGCGCGATCGTCACGGCCACGGCGGCACGTCACAGTTGCGAGGATACGCAGTTTTGATATAGGTGATATCCTCAATCTGCCTCACTCACTATAGGGGTTTGGCTATGAAGCCGGGCATCGACTGGGACAGCCGCATCGGCCGCCGCCTGCGCCTGCGCGATCTGCACGTGCTGTCGGCCGCGGTCGCGTCGGGCAGCATGGCCAAGGCCGCGGCCGCGCTCGGCGTCTCGCAGCCGGTGGTGTCGGAGGCGATCGCCGACCTCGAGGCGGCGGTCGGCGTGCGCCTGCTCGACCGCACGCGGCGCGGCGTCACGCCGACCGTCTACGGGCAGGCGATCCTGCGGCGCAGCCAGGCCGCCTTCGACGAATTGCGCCAGGGCGTGCGCGACATCGAATTCCTCGCCGACCCGCAGGTGGGCGAGGTGCGCATCGGCTGCCCGGAATCGCTCGCGGTCGGCGTACTGGCGCCGATCATCGACCGGCTCTCGCGGCGCTTTGCGCGCGTGCGCTTCCAGGTCGCGCAGGTGAACACGCTCTCGCCGCGGCTGGAATTCCCCGACCTGCGCGAGCGCCGGCTCGACGTGGTGCTGGCGCGCGTGGTCGAGACCTTCGGTGCGTTCGAGCATGCGGACGGTCTCATCGTCGAGAAGCTGCTCGACGACCACCTGCTGGTGGTTGCGGGCGCCGCGAGCCCGTGGGCGGGGCGGCGCAAGGTCGACCTCGCCGAGCTTGCCGGCGTGCCGTGGATCCTGCCCGACAACAGCTGGAACAGCCGGCGCGTGCAGGAGGCGTTTGCGGCGATCGGCCGGCCGATGCCCGAGGTGATCGTCGACACCTTCTCGCTCGCGCTGCGCAATCAACTGCTGATGACCGGCCGCTTCGTCGCCGCCGTGCCGGCCTCGACCCTGCCGGCGAGCAGCCCGGACAGCCGGCTCAAGACGCTGCCCGTCGCATTTCCGGACAAGCCGTGGCCGGTCGCGATGGTCATGCTCAAGGACCGCACGCTGACGCCGGCGGCGCTGCATTTCGTCGAATGCGCCCGCGACGTTGCGCGCGGGCTTGTGCGCCCCGGGAAGGGGAGGAGCGCGTGAACCGCTGCGCGTTTCCGCGGGCGCGGAGAGGTTCTGGAAAGATTCGGGTCACTCCGCTGCGGTGAGGTTGGACGGGGGCCGGCCTGAAAATCCGGCGCACGATTTTACACGGACAATCTCGATCTGCTCCAGTCGGCTCGGCCGCATCTCAATGCGCGGCACGGCTGACGATGCGCTCGACCGCTGCCGCCGCCGCCGCGATGCCGGCCGCATCCACGTCGAGATGGGTCACGGCGCGCAGCGAGGTCTTATCGTGCGGGCCGATGAGGACGCCGTCCTGCGCGAGCTCGCGTGCGAGATCGGGCGCGTCGATGCCGGTCGCACCCACGTCGAAGAACACGATATTGGTTTGCGGCTCAAGCACCGTGATGCCGGCGATCGCCGCGAGGCGCTGCGCGAGCAGCCGCGCATTATCGTGATCGACCCGCAGGCGCTCGACATTGTGGTCGAGCGCGTAGAGGCCGGCGGCCGCGATCACGCCGGCCTGCCGCATGGCGCCGCCGAGGCGGAATTTCCACTGCCGCGCCGCCGCCATGAAATCGTCGTCGCCGACCAGCACGGCGCCGACCGGGCAGCCGAGGCCCTTGGAGAGGTCGAGCCACAGGCTGTCGCACAGCTCGCCATATTGCTTGGCGCCGACATTGGTCGCGACCACCGCGTTCAAGAGCCGCGCGCCATCCATGTGCAGCGCGAGGCCGGCGTCCTTGGCGGCGCGCGCAACGTTGGTCAGCGCTTCGAGCGACCAGATCGACCCGCCGCCGCGGTTGACGGTCTGCTCGACGTGGACGAGGCGCGACTTCGGCGCGTTGATCTTCTGCGGCCGCAGCGCCGCCGTCACCTGGGCGCCCGTGAACACGCCGCGCTGCGACGGCAGCGCGCGGATCAGCGCGCCCGAGAGGCCGGCGCCGCCCGATTCCGACGCCATCAGGTGCGACATGTCGGCGGCGAGGATCTCGTCGCCGTAGCGGCAGTGCACCATCACGGCGATCAGGTTGCACATGGTGCCCGACGGCACGAAGATGCCGCGCGATTTGCCGAGCAGCGCAGCGACACGCTCGCACAGCGCGCTGACGCTCGGATCCTCGTGCGATTGCTCGTCGCCGACCTTGGCCGCGGCCATGGCCGCCCGCATGCCCTCGCTCGGCTGCGTCTTGGTATCGCTGCGAAGCTCGATGATCGTGGGCATGCTAGCGAATTTCCTTCAGCCAATTCTCGGCCTGCAGGCCACGGACACGTTCGAACTCCTGGCTATTGGCGGTCGCCATCGTCGTTCCGGTCGCGCAGGCGTGGGCGGCGATGAGCATGTCATTGCCGCCGATCGGCGTGCCGGCTGCCTCCAGCTCGGAGCATGTAGCGGGTCGAGGCATCGTCTCCGGCGCCGGCGCGGGATCGTCAATGGGCGGAAACTCCTCCTGCAGCGGCTTCATCGTCTTCAGCAAGGCGATGAGCCCGCGTTTGCGCACCGGCTCGATCACGAGACGATCTCCGTCACGATGCATGATTGCTTCATCGCCCGGCAGCTCGAAATCCACCGGGATACGGACCGCTTGGTTGCGGCCATTGCGGAACAATCTGACGCGCCTGCGCACAGCCATCGACATTCTCCTGGCATATGCCAATGACAAATGCCAGGACATGCTCGATCGCAAGAGGGATTTCGCTGCGACCGGCTACGGACGCCGGCTGGC
>CAVPGG010000159.1:0-7965 GCA_963703755.1 uncultured Pseudomonadota bacterium | reverse complement strand
CCGAACGTGGTCAATCTCGTCATGCGGATCTCCCCTCTTTTGCGGCAAGCCGAACCGATGGCCGCCGACGGTCCTGGGCAGACGATAAGGTAAAAGCGGGACGAAATCCACGCCATCCGGACGGCGCCCCTTACGGCGTAGTGTCGTGGCGCGCGGCCTGCGGCGAAACGCTCGTATTCAAGAATCCGTATTGGCGCGCCATCTGCGCCGCCCGGGTGCCGCGGAACCCGAGCGTTGCCATCAGGATCAGGACGGCGGCATCGACCGCGTAATAGTGGGGCGACAGCAGGGTACCGGTAAACAGCGCATAGTGGATGAAGCGCACCGCGAGCGCGAGGATCAGCATATAGGCCGCGACGCTCCACCACGGCCGCCAGGTCTGCGCGATCGCCCGGCCTGACAGCCAGGCGGCGCCGCCGCCGAGCAGCACGGTCACCAGCAGGAAGCTGTCGAGCCCGTCGCCTTCGTAGAGGAGGTCCTCCATTTGGCTCAATGCCTCCCGCCTTCCAGATAGGCCGCCTGCACCTCGTGGCGCTTGAGCAGGTCGGCCCCGGTTCCGGTGAGCGTGATCGCGCCGTTGACCATCACGTAGCCGCGATGCGCGAGCTTGAGCGCATGGTAGGCGTTCTGCTCGACCAGGAAGACCGTGATGCCGTCGCGCGTGTTGAGGTCGCGCACGATGTCGAAGATCTGCTGGGCGATCAGCGGCGCAAGCCCGAGCGAGGGCTCGTCGAGCAGCAGCAGCCGCGGTCGGCCCATCAGGGCGCGGGCGATGGCGAGCATCTGCTGCTCGCCGCCCGACAGCGTGCCGCCGCGCTGCGCGCGCCGCTCGGCGAGGCGCGGGAAGAGCGCGAACACCCGGTCGATATCGGCCGCCATGTCGCCGCCCGGGTTGACGATCGCGCCCATCTGCAGGTTTTCCATCACGCTCATGCGCGGGAAGATGCGACGGCCCTCCGGCGCCTGCGCGATCTTGAGGCGCGCGATCTCGTGCGTCGGCAAGCCGGTGATATCGCGTCCCGCAAACGTGATGCTGCCCTCGCGGGCGCGCGGCTTGCCGAAGATCGTCATCATCAGGGTCGATTTGCCGGCGCCGTTGGCGCCGATCAGGGTGACGATTTCGCCTTCATGCACGTCGAGATCGACGCCACGCAGCGCCATCACGGCGCCGTAGAACGACTTGACGCCGCGCACCGCGAGGAGGGGCTCGGTCATGGCCGCGTCCTCACAGCCCGACCTCGGCTTCGGCGGCCTCGACCTCGCGCTCGTCGGCGACGCCCAGATAGGCGGCGATCACCTTGGCGTCATTCCGGATGTCGTCCGGCGTGCCGTCCGCGATCTTGACGCCGTAGTCGAGCACGACGATGTGGTCGGAAATCTCCATCACGACCGACATGTCGTGCTCGATCAGCAGCACCGAGGTGGCGTGATCGGTGCGGATCGAGTTGATGAGCGCGTTGAGCTCCCCGCTCTCGCGCGGATTGAGGCCGGCGGCCGGCTCGTCGAGGCAGAGCAGGACCGGATCGGTGCACATGGCACGTGCGATCTCGAGGCGGCGCTGTGCGCCATAGGGCAGCTCGCCCGCCGGATCATCGGCGCGCGCCGTAAGTCCGGTGACATCGAGCCAGTGGCGCGCCTTGTCGAGCGCGGCGCGCTCGGCCGCGCCATAGCCGCCGATCCCGAGCACGCCGAGCAGCGTGTAACCCGACGCGACCATCAGCGGATTATGCTGCGCAACCAGCAAGTTCTCCAGGACCGTCATGCCGGCGAACAGGCGGATGTTCTGGAATGTGCGGGCGATGCGCGCGCGCTGGGCGACCAGATAATCGGGCATGCGCTCGAGCAGGAACAGCGCGCCGTCGGCGCCGCGCGCGCTGCGGTCGCCGCGCCGGGTCAGTGCGTCGAGCTCGTTCCACATGCCGGGCGCCCCGTGCACCAGCGCGATGCGGCCTTCGGTCGGCTTGTAGAAGCCCGTGATGCAGTTGAACACCGTGGTCTTGCCGGCGCCGTTCGGGCCGATCAGCGCTGTGATGTTGCCGCGCGCCGCCGTGAAGCTCAGCTCGCTCACGGCGATCAGCCCGCCGAAGCGCATGGTGAGATGCTCGACCGCGAGCAGCGGCTCGGCGGCGGCGGCCATCAGCCGTGGCCTTCCTTGACGAGGCTGCCGGAGATCGCCTTGCGCTCCTTGAGGAAGAGCGAGGGCGCGCGCGTCGCGATCAGCCCGCGCGGCCGCCATACCATGATCGCCACCATGGCGAAGCCGAACAGCAGCATGCGGTACTGCGTCGGGTCGAAGTCCTGGCCGAAGAAGCGCTTGAGGAAATCGAGGTCGCGCAAAATCTCGGTGCCCCCGATCATCGCGATTGCCGCGATGGCGACGCCGATCTGGCTGCCCATGCCGCCGAGCACGACGATCGAGAGGATCGTCGCGGATTCGAGGAACGTGAAGGACTCCGGTGAGATGAAGCCCTGGCGCGCCGCGAAGAACGAGCCTGCGAAGCCGGCGAACATGGCGCCCATCGCGAAGGCGGTAAGCTTGGTGTTGGTCGTGTTGATGCCGAGCGAGCGGCAGGCGATCTCGTCCTCGCGCAGCGCCTCCCAGGCGCGCCCGATCGGCAGGCGGCGCAGCCGCACCGTGACGAAGGCCGTGAGCAGCGCGAGGAAAGAATCACGTAGTAGAGGAAGATAGTGCGATAGACCGGGGTGAACTCGAGGCCGAACACGGCCGCGAAGCCGTCGTCATCGGCATTGAACGGAATGCCGAAGAAGGTCGGCCGCGGGACGCCCGTGATGCCCGCATAGCCGTTGGTCACCGGCACCCAGTTGATCAGCACCAGGCGGATGATCTCGCCGAACGCGAGCGTCACGATCGCGAGATAGTCGCCGCGCAGGCGCAGCACCGGAAAGCCGAGCAGGATGCCCCAGAAAGCCGCAAGGCAGCCGGCGAGCGGCAGCAGCATGAAGAACGAGAGGCCGAAGGTCTTCGCCAGCAGCGCATACGCATAGGCGCCGACCGCGTAGAACGCCACATAGCCGAGGTCGAGCAGGCCCGCGAGCCCGACCACGATGTTGAGGCCGAAGCCGAGCATCACGTAGATCAGGATCTGGATGCCGAAATTGTCGATCCATTTCGCGCCGCCCTGGAAGCCCACCAGCGCGAGCACGATCGCGGGATAGAGCAGCACGAAGCCGACCGCACTCGGTGCGAAGAGGCGCGCAAGCTTCGTGCGCCAGGCCGGCGCCAGCGTGCTCGGTGTCGGCCGGGCGCGCTGCGCGCGCCGCTCGCGCCACGGCAGGATCGTGAGCAAATAGACGAGCCGCCCGACGCCCGCGATCGCGACGAATCTGAACAACAGCGGGAAGCGCGATTCGAACGTGAGCTCGTTGTGGATGTTCTGGTAGGTAATGAAGCCGATCAGCGGCAGCAGCAGGAATAACGCGAGCAGGGCAGTCAGCGCGGCGTCCTTGACGGCGCCGACGAGGTCGATGCGCGCAGCCGATGCGGGCATGTCAGACTTTCTCGAACGTCCGGCCGGCCGAGCAGGCCCTGCGGCAGGAAGATCAGCACGATGGCGAGCACCGAGAAAGCAGCGACGTCCTTGTAGTCGCCACCCCAGCGGGCGGAGAAGAAGGTCTCGATCAGCCCGATCAGGAGGCCGCCGATCACCGCCCCCGGCAGCGAGCCGATGCCGCCGAGCACCGCCGCCGTGAAGGCCTTCACGCCCGGCACGAAGCCGTCGGCGAAGTTCACGACGCCGTAGTACATGAGATACATCGTGCCCGCGACGGCCGCCAGCGCCGCCCCCATCACGAAGGTGATCGAGATGGTGCGGTCGACGTCGATACCGAGCAGGGCCGCCATCTTCTGGTCCTGCTCGCAGGCGCGCTGGGCCCGGCCGAGCGGCGTCTTCGCGACCACGTACCAGAACGCGAGCAGCAGCACGGCGGTCACGGCCCAGACGATCATCTGCTTGTAGGACAGCGTGACCTGGAAACCTCCCTGGTCCATCAGCACGATCTCGCCCGGCACCAGCGGCGGAATCGACTTGTTGCGCGGGCCCTGCGCGACCTGCACGAAATTCGAGAGGAGAATCGACATGCCGATCGCCGAGATCAGCGGCGCGAGGCGGAACGAGCCGCGCAGCGGCCGGTAGGCGACCCGCTCGATCGCCCAGCTCAGCAGCGACGTGAGCACCATCGAGACGATGAGCACGATCAGCAGCGCGAGCGCGATCGAGGCGATGCCAAACCAGGTGCTGACGATCAGCAGCGTGACGAGGCCGATGAAGGCCGAGACCATGAACACGTCGCCATGGGCGAAGTTCACCATGCCGATGATGCCGAACACCATCGTGTAGCCGATCGCGATCAGGCCATAGATCGAGCCGAGCGTGATGCCGTTGATGAGCTGCTGAACGTACAAAGCCGTCATCGATTGCGCCGCTGCTCCCCTGCAAAGCCACGCGCGCCCCGCGTTCCCCCGGTCGGCAGCCGCCTAGCGACATGCAACTGCCCTGCCAGTCTTAACAGGGGCGCCGCGAGGCGGCAACGCGACCGGGACGCGCGGTGTACCGCGCCGTTGTGCCGCGACCCGCCCCTGCGCGCTGCAGTAGCATGTCAACGGAGTTCAATGGGGGAAATCGATGAAACACGCAAAGATCATGGTGGCGGCCGGGATTGCAGTTTGCTTGGCGGCGGCGGCGCAGGCGGCTTCGACGCGGCATCGCGTGGCGCGCGTGCCGAAGGCGCCGGCGGCGGCGCAGAGCTACGAGGCGCGCTATCGCGCGTGTCGCACCGAGGCCTTTCGCAGGTTTGGCTGGAACTACGGAACGCGGCTGGTGCTCTACACGGACTTTGCGGTCGCGCAGACGGACTTTTGCATGCGCAATGGCGGACACTACTGACCCGGCGGTTGGTTTTATCGGTGCTTGGACGGCTCGCGGGAACTCGGGCTGATTGCCATATATGATTGGCGCGGCCTTCGCCGCGATCGAGGCGGTTCACGATGCCCGAGCCCGCGATCCGTCTTGCTGCCTTTGCGGGAGTGTTCCTGGCCATGACGCTGTGGGAGATCCTGGCGCCGCGGCGGCCGTGGGCCGTGGGCCGCGCGGCGCGCTGGCCGAGCAATCTGGCGATGCTGGTGGTCGATGCGCTCGCGGTGCGGCTGCTCATCCCGACCGCGGCCGTGGGCGTCGCGCTGATCGCCTCGGCGCGCGGCTTCGGGCTGTTCCATTGGCTGGGCTGGCCGACGTGGCTCGCCGGCATCGTCGGCTTCGTCGTCCTCGACCTCGTCATCTATGGCCAGCACGTCGTCTTCCATCGCGTGCCGTGGCTGTGGCGGCTGCACCGCATGCATCATGCGGACCTCGACATCGACGTGACTACGGGGCTGCGCTTCCATCCGATCGAGATCCTGATCTCGATGGGAATCAAGATCGCGATCGTCGCGCTGTTCGGCATTCCGGCCGCCGCCGTGGTCGCGTTCGAGGTCGTGCTCAATGCGACCTCGATGTTCAATCATTCGAATGCGGCGCTGCCGGTCCGGCTCGACCGCCTGGTGCGGCTCGTCGTCGTGACGCCCGACATGCACCGTGTCCACCACTCGGTGGTGCGCACCGAGACCGACAGCAATTTCGGCTTCAATGTGCCGTGGTGGGATTGGCTGTTCGGCACCTACCGGCCCGAGCCGGCCGCCGGACAGGACGGCGTGACGATCGGGCTGCCGATCTTCCGCGATCGCGCCGAACTGCGTCTCGATCGGCTGCTGACGCAGCCGTTCCGCACGCCGTCGGCCACGAGCGATGCCGCGCCGCTTGCTCCGTCCGACGCACGCACCTCCTGAACGGCATCGGACGCCGGCGCGGCTTCCTGTATTTGCGCGCGACGGTCGGCTACAACACCGCCGACCATCATCCGCGCACGAGCCCAAAACCATGAGCGAACGCAAGCCCGAGGACATCATCGCCGGCAAGCACCGGCCGTTCACCGGCGCGGAGTATCTCGAAAGCCTGCGCGACGGGCGCGAGGTCTATATCCAGGGCGAGCTCGTCGCCAACGTCACGACGCATCCGGCCTTCCGCAACAGCGCCCGCTCGATGGCGCGGCTCTACGACGCGCTGCACGATCCGGTGAGCCAGGGCGTGCTCACCTGTCCGACCGACGGTGGCGCGGGCGGCTTCACGCACAAGTTCTTTCGCGTCGCGAAATCGCGCGAGGACCTGGTCGGCCAGCGCGAGGCAATCGCGGCGTGGGCGCGCATGACCTACGGCTGGATGGGCCGAACGCCGGACTACAAGGCGTCGCTGATGAATACGCTCGGCGCCAACTACGAGATCTACGGCAAGTTCGCCGACAACGCCAAGCGCTGGTATCGCCGCGCGCAGGACAACGTCCTGTTCATGAACCACGCGATCGTCAATCCGCCGGTCGACCGCGACAAGGCGGCCGACCAGGTGAAGGACGTGTTCATCACCATCCAGAAGGAGACCGACGCCGGCATCTACGTGTCGGGCGCCAAAGTGGTGGCGACCTCCTCGGCGATCACCCACTACAATTTCCTCGGCCAGAACGCCGCGATGCCGATCAATGATCCGGATCTTGCCGTGATGTTCATCGCGCCGATGAACGCGCCCGGCGTCAAGCTGATCTGCCGCACCTCCTACGAGGCGACCGCGGACGCGGTCGGCTCGCCGTTCGACTATCCGCTCTCCTCGCGCTTCGACGAGAACGACGCCATCTTCGTCTTCGACGACGTGCTGGTGCCGTGGGAGAACGTGCTGGTCCACCGCGACATCGAGAAGCTCAAGACCTTCTATCCGCGCTCGGGCTTCCTTGCCGGCTACCAGTTCCAGGGCTGCACGCGGCTCGCGGTGAAGCTCGATTTCATGGTCGGCATCATCGCCAAGGCGCTGCACGCGATCGGCTCGGACGAATTCCGCGGCAACCAGGCGATGCTCGGCGAGATCATCGCGTGGCGCAACCTGTTCTGGGCGCTGTCCGACGCCATGGCGATGAACCCGGTGCCGTGGGTCGGCGACACGGTGCTGCCGAACGCACAGTCGGGCTCGAGCTACCGCGTGTTTGCGGGCGACGCCTATGGGCGCATCCGCGAGATCGTCGAGAAGATCGTCGCCTCGGCGCTCATCTATCTCCCGTCCTCCGCCAAGGACTTCAAGAATCCCGACATCGACAAGTACCTCGCGCGCTACGTGCGCGGCTCGCACGGCATCGGCTACAAGGAGCGCATCAAGATCATGAAGCTCCTGTGGGACGCGATCGGCACCGAGTTCGGCGCCCGCCACGAGCTCTACGAGCGCAACTACGCGGGCAACCACGAAGATATTCGTATCCAGGCGATGTGGAATGCGCGTTCCTCAGGCGCGCTCGACCGCATGATCGGTCTCGCCGAGGACTGCATGGCCGACTACGACGAGAACGGCTGGACGGATTCGACCTGGCTCAATCCGGGCGAGGCGGCCGCCTGCGCGGGCACCAAGCACAAGGCGGGCGAATAGCGAGCAGGGCCGCCATTCGCTAACCGCACAGGGGCTCTGCCCACCGCTACCCATGACCGGTGGGCCGCTTGCTGGTATCCTTCGAGTCGACATGAGCTGGATCGACCAACGCCCCGACGACGCGATGGCCGGCGCCTTCGAGGCGATCGGGCCTGACTCGGTCACGACGGTCGACCCGATGCTCTTCCGCGAGGCGATGAGCCGGCTCGGCGCCGCCGTCCATGTGGTGACGACGGCTGGCGCCGCCGGCAAGACCGGCTTCACGGCGACGGCGGTGTGCTCGGTGTCCGATGCACCGCCGACGGTCCTCGTGTGCATCAACCGCAAAAGCCAGGGCGGGCCGCTGATGCGCGAGAACGGCGTGTTCTGCGTCAACACGCTCGGCGCCGACGCCGAGCCGATCGCCGACATGTTCGCGGGCCGCACCGGCGCGCAGCAGGAGGCGCGCTTC
>CAVPGG010000158.1:0-14247 GCA_963703755.1 uncultured Pseudomonadota bacterium | reverse complement strand
TCGCCGTGCCGTTGATCAGCGCGGCGTCGAGCGCGCTCGCGTGCTGCGCGGTGCCGAACACGATACTGGCGCCAGCGCCCGCCCCCGCCACCTCGCCGACGATCCGCGCGCAAGGCTCGACGCTGCCCGCGACCGTGACGCCGACCGTGTCGAGGATGCCGACCTTGGCCCAACGCACCGCCTCCGCCGGCAGGTCGTCGAACCGCAACCCCGCCGATCGGGCGGCCAGTTCATGCGCAAGCTGCATCAGTCGTCTCCTTTTTTCGCTCCCTCCCACTGCGCCCGCGCTCCCTCTCCCGCGCGCGGGGAGAGGGTCGGGGTGAGGGGGCGCCTCAACAGAACTTGAGTCGACGACTCGCGGAGAGGCCCCCTCATCGCGACCTTCTCCCCGCACGCGGGGAGAAGGAGCGCACACGCCCTGCTCACCTTGCAACTCCCTCACGCATTCGCGACCGCCGCCGCCGCACCCGTGCCCGCCAGCCGCCCGAACACCGCGCCCGACACCAGCCCCGTCCCGCTCGGATAGTTGAAGTAGAACAGCCCGCCGACCATTTCGCCAGCCGCATAAAGGCCGGGGATCGGCGCGCCGATCACGTCCACCACCTGGCCGCTTGCCGGGTCGATGCGCACGCCGCCGAACGTGAACGTCACGCCGCAGGTCGTCGCGTAGGCCTCGAACGGCGGCGTGTCGAGCCGCTGCGCCCAATTGCTTTTCGGCGGCTCGAGACCGCGCGTGCCGCGGCCGTCTTTCACCGTGTGGTCGAACCGCACCTCGGTCATCACCGCATCGTTGAAGGCGCGCACGGTCGCAAGAAACGCCTTGGCGTCGACCCCCTCGAGCTTCGGCGCAAGTTCCTCGAGCGTGTCGGCCGTCACCTTGGTCATCTTCTTCATGCGGTACTCCGGGCGCAGCAGCGGCTTCGCCTTGGCGTCGAACACCTGCCAGGCGAATTGCCCCGGCTGCTTCAAGACCTCACCGCCATACTTCGCATACGTGAACGAGTGGAAATCGAGCCCCTCGTCGACGAAGCGCTTGCCCTGCGCATTGACGAGCAGGCCGAAGATATAGCTGTGCTTCTGGAACTGGTCGCCGATGCTCTTGTCGCCGAATTCGGGCGCGTAGCGGTCCCAGCCGGTCGCGTGGCAGCCCGACCAGTTGCCGCACGGCTGCGCGCCGATGTCGAGCGCCATGCGCAGCCCGTCGCCGACATTGAAGCGCGTGCCGCGCACTTTGGCGAGCTCCCAGCCCGGGCCGAGATAGCGCGCGCGCCATTCCGGATTGGCCTCGAAGCCGCCGCACGCGAGCACCACGGCGCGCGCGGTGAACTCGACCATGCGGCCGTTGCGCTTGGCGCGCACGCCGCTCACCCGCTCGCCGTCGTAGATCAGCTCGACCGCGCGCGTGTCGTAGCTCACATCGATTCCGGCCTTCTCGACCGCGCGGTCGAGGAACGCCACAAGCCCGGCGCCGCCGCCCGACACCTCGATCGGCAGGCGCCCGAAGAAGCGCCGCTTGCCGTCCACCATCGCGGCCTGCCGGCCGAAGTTCGGCACGAAGCGCACGCCCTTGGCGCGCAGCCACGCCATCGTGTCCTGGCTGCGCGTGACCAGCAGCTCGCTCAGCGCCGGATCGGTGCGAAAGCTGGTGAGCCGGAACAGATCGTCGAAATATTCGTCCTCGGTGTTGGTGCCGAAGTCGCTGGTCGCGATCTCCTCGTCGCTGAGATCCGTGACCCGCTTGAGCTCGTCCACGGTCTCGAATGCGAACCGCATCACGCCGCCCGCGAACGCGCTGTTGCCCCCCGCCTCCTCGCGCGATGCCGCCTCCAGCATCGTCACGCCCGCCCCGGCCTCGCGTGCCGAGAGCGCCGCGCACAGCGCCGCATTGCCCTTGCCGACGACGAGGACATCACTCGATTGCATGGATGGTATTGCGTTCAATTCAAGCCGCTCCGTCATGGCCGCGCTTGTCCCGGCCATCCACGTCTTTCTTGCCAAGTCTCCAAGACGTGGATGCCCGGCACAAGGCCGGGCATGACGCGGCGATTCAATGCCATGCGAAATCTCACTCCGCCTTGATCCCCGCGGTGCGGATCACCCTGCCCCACCGCTCCGTCTCCGCCGCGATCAGCCTGCCGAAATCCGCCGGCGAGCCCGGTATCGCGACCACGCCGAGCTCGTCGAACCGCGCCTTGATCTTCGCATCGGCGAGCGCCGCATTGACGGCGCGGTTGAGCGTGTCGACCACCGCGGCCGGCGTCCCCTTCGGCGCGACCAGGCCCTGCCAGAAGCTCGTGTCGTAGCCCGGCACGAATTCGGCGACCGTGGGCAGATCCGGCAGCGCCGGCTGGCGCACCGTCGTCGTCACCGCGAGCGCGCGCAGCTTGCCGGCCTTGACGAACCCGATCGACGACGAGATCGACGCGAACATCACCTGCGCGCGCCCGGCGATGAGATCGACCAGCGCCGGGCCGGCGCCGCGATAGCTCACGTTGACGAACTGGGTGCCGGTCATGATCTGAAACAGCGTGCCGAACAGATGATTGCCCGAGCCGATGCCGGCCGACGCCATGGTGAGCTTGCCGGGGTCCTGCCTCGCGTAGGCGATCAGCTCCGGCACCGTGTGCACCGGCAGCGACGGATGCACCTCGATGATGAAGGACTCCCGCGTCGCGCCCGCGACCGGCGCGACGTCGCGCACGAAGTCGAACTTGAGGTCCCGGTAGAGCGCTCCATTCGCCGCGTTGGGCAGGCATCCCTCGAGCAGCGTGTAGCCGTCGGGATTTGCCTTGATCGCCGCCTCGGTCGCGATGTTGGTGCCGGCGCCGGTGCGGTTCTCGACGATGAACGACTGGCCGAGCCGCTCCCCGAGCCAGGCGCCGAGCAGCCGCGCCATGATGTCGGTGCCGCCGCCCGGCGCGAAACCGACCAGGATGCGCACGGAGCGCGTCGGGTAGGCTTGCGCGGACGCGATGCGCGGCGTTGCGGCGAGCGTCGCGGCGCCCGCGGCAAGGCAGAGGAAATCGCGGCGTGGAAGATGCATGACCCGGCCCTTGCAGCGCATGTTCCGGCGCGAGCCTGCCCCCGACTTGATCGGGGGTGGAGGCCGGCTCGCCGACAAGAGCATGCGCAACGCTAGCGTGATGTCGCGCCTGCCGGCGAGGCTATCACGCGGACGGCGGCGCGCAAAACCCGGCATCACGGATGAAGCCCCCGTGCAACGGGCGGCGCCGAGCGCAAACGCACCGGCCCGCGCGACCTGGTCCGTGGCGTCGGCGCGGGTCTGGCATGTGCATCTTTTCCCTGCGCAAGCGAAGGCTGTATCTCCCGACCGATTGCTGATATGCTCCGTTGATCGCGTCCTCTCGCCTCGATCCGTGCTTTGCCACCGAGCAGCTGGCGCGAAGCTTGAGGCCCCGGCTCATGAAATCCTCGATAGCGACTGCCCTGCTCGCTGCCGTGGTTGCGGCCTCGCCGCCATGATCGGCCCGCGGGCTCGCTTCGTCGTATTTGCCGCGCCGCGCACCGGAAGCAACCTGCTGTGCGGCATGCTCAACGCGCACCCGCAGATCCTCTGCCATCATGGCCTGTTCAATCCGGACGGCATCCACCTCGCGCTCGACCGGCGCGACGGCGCGCTGAGCCTCGGCAGCCGCGCGGAGCGCGACCGCGATCCGGTGCGTTTCCTCGCGACCATGTGGGGCGCCTGCGCCGGCAAGCCGATCGTCGGTTTCAAGATGAACCGCGACGAGAGCCCCGCGGCGGCCGGCGCCTTGCTGCACGACCCGTCGATCAAGAAGATCGTGCTCAAGCGGCGCAATCGCATCCGCACCTATGTGTCGGAAGAGATCGCCCGGCAGACCGGCCTGTGGGAGACCTTCGTGCGGCCGGCGACGGCGGACATTCCGGCGATCCGCGTCGACCCGGACGATCTCGCGCGCCACATCCGCCTGAACGCCGACTACTACGCCGCCATCGAAGCGACGCTGCGCGCGACCGGGCAGACCTGGATCGAGGCGCACTACGAATCGCTCGCCGGCGACAGCGGCGACCTGCGGCGCATCCTGTCCTTTCTCGGCGCGGCGCGATCCGCCGACCTGCCGGCGGCCTGCCACAAGCGCGGCCCGCGCGACTTGCGCACCGTCGTGGCGAACTTCGATGAGCTCGCGGCCGCGCTGTCGGGCGGCGCGCTGCGCGACGAGCTTCTCGCCGAGGATGTCGCCGAGCTTCCCGTTCCAGCCTGCAACTGACCGAGCAACCGCAATGCTGACCATCGATCGTCCCGCCGCCGCCCGCCCCATCGACGCCCGCGACGACGACGCGGCATTCCGGCGGCACCGCGGCCCGGTGGCGTCGGTCGCCGCCATACCGGGCCGCGCCGCCGCGATCACGGCGGCCTATGACGGCGCGGTCGCGCTGTTCGATCTCGCGACCGGCGCGGTCGACCTGCTCGGCTATCACCGCCACCTCGCCAATCACGTCGCCGTCAACCCGTCGGGCAGCAAGGCCGCATCGTCCTCGTCCGACTACGACGTCTATATCTGGAACCTGCGCGAGCGCCGCCTGGAGAGCGTCCTGCGCGGGCACAGCGACGACGTCGAGTGCTTCGCGTTCGCCGACGATCGCACCGGCGTGTCGGCCTCGCGCGACCAGCGGCTGCTGATCTGGGACCTCGCCTCCGGCGCCATCCGGCGCGTCATCGGCGAGCACGAGAAGGACGTGCTCTCGGTCACCTGCTGCGACGGCCTGATCTATTCGTCGGGCGACGACATGACCTTGCGCCAGTGGGATTTCGCGAGCGGCCGCCTGATCCGCAAGTGGGGCCCGTTCGACCACGAGACCGACACCTGCGCCATCGATCCGATGAACCACCGGGTCGTGCTCGGTTGCGACGACGGCATCATCCGCACCTTCGACAGCCGCGACGGTGCCGTGCTGGCGGAGATCGCGGCGCATTCGTCCGGGATCAAGAAGGTCGCGGTGTCGCCCGCGACCGGCGACATCCTGTCGGCCGCCTACGACCAGCGCATCCAGGTCTGGGACGCGGTCTCGCTCGCGCGCAAGGCCGAGCTCGAGCCGCTCGCCGCGAAGTGGGAGCGCTCCTTCAGCTGGACGCCGGACGGGGCATCGATTCTCGCCGGCACGTTCGACGGCACCGTCGTCGTCTGGGACGCGGCGAGCGGGCGCCGCGTCAAGGAGATCGGCGACCAGCGCGAGCGGCCGGGAAACGCCTGCTTCAACGAAGCGTCCGGCGCGCCGGACGGCACGGTCGCGCTGGTCAGCGACGACGGCCTCGTCCGCCTGGTCGAGCTCACGCCCGCATCGGCGAGACTTTCGGCCTGCGTCGCCCCGCGCGCCGGGCGGGTGCTGATGAACGCCGTGACGCAGGATCCGCGCCGCGGCGTCGTCGTCGCCGGTGCGCACGATCACACGCTGCACATCTTCGCGCGCACCGGTCAGGGCCTCGCGCACGAGGTCGCGGTCGCGCTCGGCGAGGGGCCGGTCAATACCATCCGCATCGCGCAAGGCGGCACGCACGACGGCAAGGTGTTCGCCGGCTGCTACAGCGGCGCGATCGTGCGCGCCTCGACCGAAGGCAGCATCGAGCGCGCCTGCCGGCTGCACGACGGCGCCGTCAAGGCGCTGCGTCTGCATCCGCGCGCGCCGGTCGGCGCCAGCTGCAGCGCCGACGGCGGGCTCATGTCGTGGACGCTTCGACGGCGATCCGTTGCACCACTTTCCCGGCCACACCTCGATCGTCGACAACGTCGACTTCGATCCGGACGGCCGCCAGCTCGCCAGCGTCTCGCGCGACTTCACGCTCAAGGTCTTTTCGTTCGACGACGCGCGCCAGACCCACTCCATCTGCCTCGGCCGGCGCTCGCCCAAGTCGGTCTGCTTCTGGGATGCCGGCACGGTGGTCGTCGGGGACTATTGGGGCGCGCTCATCAAGGCCGATCTGCGCACCGGCAGGGTCGCGCGCAAGACGATCGCCGCCAACGGCGTGAGCTCGCTGTCGCGGACGGCGGACGGCCTCGTCGCCACCTCGTATGACGGCGGGGTCTATCTTGTCGCGGTCGCCGATCTCGCGGTGCGCAACGTCTTTCGCGCGATGACGCAGCGGACCATGGCGGCCGCGGCCTGAAGCGAGACGACGATCGTTCGTCGTCTCGCCTCGGGTCGCGCGGCGCCTACTTGAGATACTTGCGCTTGACCAGCTGCTTGGCGAGCGCGGCCGGCGTCTGCGGCAGGCCGATCGCGTCGGGCGCGAACCCGTTGCCGGCGACGCCGAAGAACAGGAAGCTGAAGTCGAACCCCTGCTGGGTCTGCGCGATGCCATGGCAGCCCTGGCAGCCGCCGCCCAACGTCATGCCCGCCGGCGAGCCGTGCCTGTCGATCACGTTGACCTGGTTGCGGATGTTGGTCAGCGCGGGCGACGCCGGCGGCGGAGGGATCGGCGGGAAGCCGCGAAACAGCTGAATCCCCGGCTGGCTGCTCTCGACCACGATATTGGCGAGATAGAAGTCCTTGCTCGTCTCGTCATTGGTCGGAATCGCCTGCACGCCGACCAGATGGTAGTACTGCCAGACGAAGCTCTGCCCGAAGCCGGGAAGCTGCTGCATCAGCGCCAGCGCCTGCGCGTTGACCTTGGCCACGTCCGCAACGGTGGGCACCGGCGGCGCCACCGGCACCGCGTACATCTGCGGCGACGTGTTGGGGATCGCTTGCGCGCCCGGCAGCCCCGAGACCGGGCCGATCGGCAGCGCAACCACGTTGCCGTTCGGGGCGGCTTGCGGGCTCTGCGGGTTGAAGGGCGATCCGTTGATCGTGATGGTCGGATTGTTCGCCGTCTGCCCCGTGGGCGGGAACTTGGTGGTCGCGGGGGTCGCGTAGGCGATCGACGTATAGGTGGGCACGTAATAGAGCCCGGTCGCGCTGTTGGTGGCCTGGTTCTGATAGTCGTCCACTTGCTCGAAGGTGGCGAAGATGAAGGTCGGGTAGTTCGCCGTCTTGTGGATGATGTGGAGCGCTACCAGCGCGTAGGGCTGGCTCGCCGGGGTCGGCGGATCGCCGCTGTACACCAGCACGTGCGCGATGTGGTAGCGGTACCACTGGCTCGGCGGGATCGACGACAGCGGGCGCCAGGCGGCTTTCACCTCGACCGTGCCGGTCGGCAGCGTGATCGGCGGGGAGAAATGGAACGGGCCGAACAGCGGCTTGAAGCCCTTGTAGTTCTGCAGCACGAATTGCGACTCGTACTGGTTCACTTTCGCTTCGAACAGCACCTGGGCGTCGTTCGCCGGATTCGGGCTGCCCGGAGTCTGCGGGAAGAACAGGTAGTTCTGTCCGATCTCGCTCGTCTCGTCCAAGTTGTTGAAGCCGCCCGGTGTGGTGATCGTCGTGCAAGCGTTGCCGGCGGCCACCACGTATTTCGGCGGCGCGCCCCATGGTTGCGGCGGGACCGGCGTGCCGTTGCCGTTGGACATGTTGCAGGGAAGCAGCTCGGTGCGGTGCTGATAGGTCTCCCACACCAGCGGACCGGCGCCCGGCGTGCCGGTCGACGCGAAGCTTCCGCCCGGCACCCCGCGCTGGTTGCCGCCGACATTGGGCGCGACGGCCGAGAAGAACTCGAGCCACGCGAAGGTCGCGAGATCGGCATGCGCGACCGTGTTGTTGGTGCGGTAGATGTCGCTCGGAATGAGCGGCTTGGCGTTGGTCATGTCGCCGAGCGCCAGCGCGCGCCCGGGCCCGACCGGCGGACCGAAGGGCGGCGGTGACTGGGCGAAGGCCGATTGAGCGAGGAGCACGCCGCCGGCGAGTGCGCCGACGGCGAGGCCGCGACGGAATCCTTTCGAGCCCTGGTTGCGCAAGGTGGTGCCTCCCTGTGTCGATTGTGAATAGCGGAAATGCATCCCAGAATAGCGCAAACGATGCCGGCTGTGGTAGCCTTCTCTGCAGATCAGCCCAGCGATATTCGGCCGCGCCGTCGCCGTGCTCACCTCACCGGCGCATCCCCGATGCCGTCGACCGCCGCGATCCAGCCGCCGGACGGCGACGGCCACGCGTCCACGTGGTGCATGCCCTTGCGGTTCCAGCCCGCGCCCGCCCGCACGATCGGGCTCTGCGCGCATTCCCGCTCCGCGTAGGCGTCCTCGCGCAGCGCCGTGATCGCAAACGCGCGCACCGCGCTGCCGTAGCGCGGCACGCAATCCTGCGCGAGACGGTAGGGCGTGTCCCGCCAGACCGTGACCCGCCCGGCCGGCCGCGCCGCGCGCCGGTCGCCCGCGATCAGCGGGCTCATCGGATGCGCGCCCCAGGGGCCGGTCAGCCGCGGCGCGGAAAACAGCGCGAGCGTGTCGTGCGTGGACGGCGTCGGACACGCGAACATCCACCAGCGCCCGTCGAAACGAAACGGCGTCGGGTCGGCCATGCGTCCGGCGATCAGGTCGCCGGCCGGCACCCATCGGGTCGGAAAGGGATCGGCGCGGTAGAGACGGACCGCGCCGGCATCGAGCGTCTCCGGCACCATGAAGACATCGCCCGCATGCGCGAACACGCACGGATAGGACAGGTGGAACGGCTCGCGCAGCACGATCTGCCGGTAGGTCCAGCGGATCGCATCGGCGCTGCTCGCCCACCCGATCTCGCCGCGCTGCCGGTCGCGGCGAAAGACCTCGAAGAACAGATGCCGAACGTCGTCGTGGCGCAGCAGGAACGGATCGGCGACGAATGATGCCGCAACGTCGGTGACGTCGTCGCGCGTCAGCACCGGATTGGCGATCCCGGCCGGCGACGCCAGATGCAACGGGTCGGGACCGGCAAAGATTCCGATCGCCCAAGGATCGTCGGGCAGGTCGTCGGGCCGCATCACGGCGGCCATGCGAGGCGGCCGATCTGCCGGCGCTGCGTGCACCACTTCGCCTTGTAGGCCTCCTCGCCGCGCAGGAGATCGAGCTCGGCGAGCCCGAGCGCGCAGGCTTCGCGCAAGGCCGCATCGAGCATCAGCGTGCCCGGCGACAGATCGGCGGCGTCGGCGCGGAACCCGGCATTCCAGTAGCCGAGGCTGTCGGCGCCGCGCATGCAGACATTGAGCCCGACGATGGCGTCCTCTTTCCACACGCCGAACAGCAGCGCATCGCCGGCGGCAAACAGCGCCGGCAGGGCGCGCTGCACGAACGCCCTGGCGGCCGCATCGCGCACGAACAGGCTGCGCTCGCCGAAGCGCGCGTGATGCAGATCGAGAAAGACCTCGGCCACATCCACCGCCGTGTCGGCGGGATCGAGGCGCGCGATCCGGATGCCCTGCGCGTCGGCGCGCCGCCGCACCCGCCGCAGGTGCTCGCGAAACGCGCGGCTGCGCGCACCGAGCCACGCCGCGTAGCCGGTGGACACATCGGCGAACGGACAGATGAAGCGCTTTTCCGCCAGCGCCGCCGGCGCCCCGATCGCCTGCGCGCAATGGCTGTCGTCGCGAATGCAGGTCAGCAGCAGCCGCGCGGGCCCGAGGCGGCGCGCCGCGCCGTGGAGCAGCCGGCGCGCGGCCGCGACGTCGTCGTCCGCCGTCACGATGTCGTTGTAGTCGCTCAAGCGCGTCGCGAAGCCCGCGACGCCCTCACGATCGCGCGCCAGCGGCAGGATGCCGTCGATGCGCCCCGCGCGCGCCGCGACCAAGACCCGCGGCGCGAGCCCAGGATGCGAATCGAGCGCCGCGAGATACCAGGCCGGTCCGCTGAAGGCGCGGTTGGCGCGCGAGCGCGCGAGCAGGCTGCGCCAGGCCGGCACGATCGCCTCGACCGCCGCGCGCGAATTCGAGAATCTCGCAGGCGATTTCCCCGCCGACGATCGCGCGGTCCGTATCGACGACGCGCCGGTCGCGGTGGATCAAGGTGGCAAGTCCGGTAACAAGTCCGGCGACCGCGGGCGCCGCCGCGCCGGTCGCGGCATTCCACCTCACTTCGTGCGCCGAGGGCAGCGCTTCGATCTCGCCCTTGAGGTCGGCCGAGCGCAGCATCACCATCACGGCCGCGCCCGGCAGGTCGTAGCGTGCATCGAGGCCGGCGAGAAAGCGATCGGGGAACAGCACGGATTGCACCAGCAGGTCGAGCTGGCTGGTCCCGGCGGCCGCGCGCATCATCTGGTGCGCGGGCGGGCCGCCGTGCAGCCGCGCGCCGATCTCCACCAGGGCCGGTCCGGCGGCGTCGACGATCACCTCGCAGTGGGCGGCGCCGTGCCGGATCTCCAGCGCGTCGAGCACGCCGGTCGCATAGGCGAACAGCGCGTCCGCGCGCGGGCCGGTCGCCGGCAGGAGCTCCTTGGTCGTGAACATCCCGACGGTCGCGTAGGCCGGTTGCGGCTTGCCGTAGACCCACAGGCCCGCCAGCCGGTGCCGCCCGTCGCGGCTCACCGTGTCGACCACATACTCGGTGCCGGCGATGAACTCCTGCGCGAGCACCGCCGCGTTGACGCGGCCGAGCACATTGGTGTGCCCGTGAATGGCGCGAAAGGCGCTGGCCACCTCGCCTTCGCAGGCGCACAGCCGCACCCCGTCGGAGCCCATGGCGTCGAGCGGCTTGAGCACGACCGGCCAGCCGCCCTCCCGGCGAATCCAGTCCAGCATCGCGTCCAGATCGTCGGAGCGGAACTGGCGCGGCACGCGCAGTCCGCCCAGGCCCACGCGCTCGATCATCGCGAACTTGTTGCGCCGCGCTTCGCTCAGGTGCGTTCCGTTCGAGCGCACGCCGAGCGCCTCGCTCAAGCCGTCCGCCAGCGCGACCCCGCGCTCGGAGCCCGCGATCACGCAATCGACTTCTCTGGCGCGCAGCGTGGCCAGCATCGCGTCGAGACGGCCTGGCTCGCACACGATCACGGCGTACGCCGTGGGGTCGAACGCCGCGACCTGGTCCGGCGGAATCGCCGGCGTGCTCTGCACCATGATCGGCACGACATGGTGCTGCCGCAGCATCGCCGCGAGCATGGCGCCCGCATCATAGGGATCGACGATGGCGACCGCCTTGACGTCGGTTTCCGCGACCAGGTCCGCCGCGGCCGTCCCCTCGCGGCGCCGGATCATGGCGCTTTCCGCGCGGCGCAACGCCAGGCGCTTTTCACCGGCGCGCCGCGCGCATCGCGCAACGTCACCGCCTCCAGCCGCACGTCGGTCCACCCGGCGAGGAGATCCTCGCAGTCGTCGCGGCTGAAGAAATGCATGGTCTGGCCGCCGGCGAGAACGAACAAGCGGGGTCCCAGTCGGCACTCGGGGGGCTGAGTTGCGGTCCGCCGTTGCAGATCCTGCGTCGAGTTGACGTGGAAGAGGAAGAGGCCGCCCGGCCGCAGGCAGCGCGCCACGTCCGCGACGATGGCGCGCACCACCGCGTCGGCAAACGAATGCAGCACCAGGTTGCTGATCGCCGCGTCGAACGACGCGTTCCCATAGGGCAGCGGCAGGCCGATATCGCCCTCGCGAAAGTCGATCGTGAGCGAGTGTTCGCGCGCGAGCCGGCGCGCCTCCTCGAGGGCGACGCGCGAGTGATCGATGCCGCAGACCGCAAAGCCGCCGCGCGCGAGCGCGAGCGCGTCGTAGCCGGTGCCGCAGCCGAGATCGAGCACCTCCCGCGCGGCCGTTGCGGCGAGCCGCGGCAGGAACGGCGCCAGCCATTCGCTCGAGCGATCGATCTCGCCCGCCGCCAGAATGGCGCGATGGCGCGCATCCCAGACGCTTGCGTCGGCATAGCGCTCATCGGCTATCATGCGGCGATCCCCGGGAGGGCCGGAATGTCGGCGACATCGATGGCGCAAAGCCCGGACCGACCCGAGGCCGTCGCCGGCGCGGCCACCCGCTTCGTCATTCTCAATGCCCCTCGCACCGGCAGCAATTTCCTCTGCACGGTGCTCAACTCGCACCCCGACATCCTCTGCCACCACGAGATCTTCAATCCGCACGTGATCGGCGTGGCGCGGCATCTGCAGAACGGCGACTTCCGGCTCGGCACCATGGCGGAACGCGCCGCCGACCCGCTCGCATTCCTGGCACGCGTCTGGCGCGCAAACCTAGGACGTGCCGCCGTCGGCTTCAAGCTGTGCTTGTGGCAGCACGAGGCGGCGTATCGCGCCGTGATGGCCGACCGCACGGTGCGCAAGATCGTTCTCAACCGCCGCAACCGGGTCAAGACGTTCGTCTCGCTGCTGCTGGCGCGGCAGACCGGCGAGTGGGTGGTGTACGACGACGTTGCCGCTCCCGGCTCCCGTCCGATGATCCGTGTCGAGCCGGCCGAGCTCAGCGAGAACGTCGCGCTGCACCAGGCCTATTACGAGCAGACCGAGCGGGAGCTGCACGACACGCAGCAGGCCTTCGTCGCGCTCTGGTACGAGGACCTGCTCGCCGCCGCGGCGCTCGACCGCATCCTCGCGTTGCTCGGCATCGCGGGACGGCCGAGCCAGCCCGCCGGCCAGACCTGGAAGCTCGCCCCGACCTCGCTGCGCGACGTGGTGGCGAACTTCAACGAGCTCGCCGCCGCGCTCGCCGGCACCGACCTCGAAGCCGAATTGCATGACGACGGATTGTAGATCCCTCCGTCATGGCCGGGCTTGTCCCGGCCATCCACGTCTTGGCGGCACGGACGCAGTCGCCAGCGCCAACAGAAACCGCTCGAACTGCGCCGCATCGATGCCCGCATTAAATCGCTGCGCCGCCTCCCGCGCGGCGGCCGAGCAGCGTTCGTACAGCGGCTGGTCCGCGAGCAGCGCCGCGAGCGTCTCGCGCCACGGAGCGATGTCCTGCGCCGGCGCCACATAGGCGCCGTCAACCCGCCGCGCCGGCGCGACGGGCAGCACATAGTCGACGCCGAGCATCGCTTCCGGCTGGCCGCCGAGATTCCCGGCGAGGACCGGAATCCCGCGCAGCATGGCGTCGACCGCGACGTATCCGAACGTCTCCGGGATGAGCGACGGTGCGAGCAGGACGCGCGCCGGCGCCAGCACGGCGCCGATATCGTCAGCCGGCGCGACGATCTCGACGTTGGGCAGCACCGCAAGCGCGGCCATCGTCGCCGGGTCTGCCCCCCAGGTCGGAACGGCCGCGAACGCAATGTCGGGAAAGGCCGCGGCGAGCGCGAGGAAGATCGCGAGGCCTTTTTCCGGGCACGGGTTGATCATCATCACGGGGCCCACGGCCGTTCGAAGAACGGCGTCGCTTCGCTCGCCTATGTCCGGCCGCGCCCGGCACGGAAACGGCCCCTGCCCGAACACCGGGAAGCGCACGACGGTGGAGGCGAGCCCGCCGAAGTCGCGCAGATAGTCTTGGCTGTACGTGCTGGTGACGACTATCCCGCGCACGGCGCGCATGCGTTCGCGCCGCGCGTCGCTCACGCGATGCGCCTGCGGACCGAACGGCAGGTGGAAATGGGTGTGGACCAGCAGCACGACGCGATCGGATGCGTGGGCGAATGCGGCGTCGAGCAGAACGCCGCGCCGGTCGTCGGACACGAGCACCCAGTCGGGCGCGCCCGCGCGGATCACCTCGCCGACCGCCTCGGCCGCGCGCGGCGCCGCGAGATCGAGCGCCTGCACGCCGACCCCGCGATAGCGGAAGCGCACGCCGTCATCGCTGCGCGCCTCGAACGCGACCCCGCGCGCCCGCAGCGCCGCCGCGTCGAACTGCTCGGCCAGAAAGCGCCGCGGGTCGGGAAGCGCGCAGACCGCGGTGCATCCGTTGCCGCGCGCCGCGAGCTCGGTCAGCAGCAGCCGATTGGCCTTGTTGCCGCCCCCATACGACGGCAGATAGACGGCATCCTGAAGAAGAAGAATATTCATGGACGGCACGAGCGGCCCCATCGCGGTCCAGGGCATGTGAGGTTAGCACGGCGCCTGCGCTCCTTCTCCCCGCGCGCGGGGAGAGGGAGCGCGACGTCACGGCTCACCTTACATGCGATCGTCCTACATCCTGCATCGGCGTCAACTTGCGGATCGGCACGGCATGGATCATCTCGTCTGCGGCCTGCTCGAAACGTCCGGCCCCGCTGCCGGCGCCGCGGCCCGCCGCGCCCGCGACCTCACCGTCGCGTGGCTGCGCTGGGGCTATTTCGGCGACATCATCGCGGACACGCAGCTCGCGCCCATCCTCGGCCTCGCGCTCGCGCGCGGCTACCGCTACTGCCTGGTGCAAGGCCCCGGCCATATTCTGATCGAGCACGCGAGCCCGCACGGCCGGCCGTCGCGCCACGTCTTCGACGCGCTCGCCGACTGGACCGC
>CAVPGG010000157.1:0-7914 GCA_963703755.1 uncultured Pseudomonadota bacterium | reverse complement strand
TGCGTGTTCAAGCCTGGACCAAAGACGCGCAAGCAGTTGTTACTGCTACCACAGGGTCCCTCACCCATAACTTGTAGTCATCACATTGATACCAAACCGCCCACTATTTGTTTACGTCCGTCGACAAAAATAACATACGACCTGCAGGTCGCCTCACGGCCACACAGTGCGCGCTTGTTATCTTGATCCAACTTGCAACGAGCCCTCCCCAGCAAGTGTTGGGTTGCTACAATTCCGCATAATCTCAGTTGAATTGAGTGCCTGCAAAATATACTGTGTCACGACACTGCAAGAGGCGGCGATTGACTTGAGTCCCTTGAAGCCGCGGACGCGATCGCATTTACAAAGATCCAATATTCGCGCCTCGCACCGGGCCTTCCGCGGCGCTTGTACCGCGGTCTCATTGAAGTGCGATGATCGCGCCGACCAGGATGATTCGCTAGTGCCACGTCTTCCGCAGTATCCTGCCGTGGCCGCCCATCCTTCGAGACGCTCGCCGGCGCGTGGCGCCGGCGAGCTCCTCAGGATGAGGAAGGGCAAGGGGACGGTGCGTCGGCCGCGATAGCACGATGCCGATGCCGCCCGTCGAGCTCCTCGGGGTGAGGAAGGAGCAAGGGGAGCGGAGATGTTGCGGAAGTTTTCCATCCTCGCGCTGATCGTCGTGCTAGTCGGCGGCGCCGCGTTCTGGATCGTGACCATGCCGGCGAGCGTGCCGGCGAGCGCGCTCGGCGCCCGCACGCCTGACCTCGCCAACGGCCGCAACATGCTGTTCGCCGGCGGCTGTCCGGCCTGCCACGCGACGCCGGGGCAGGAGGATCGCACGCGGCTCGGCGGCGGGCTCGCGCTCAAGACGGCGTTCGGCACCTTCTACGCGCCCAACATCTCGCCCGACGCGAAGGACGGCATCGGTGCGTGGCGCGAGGCGGATTTCGTCACCGCGCTCCTCAAGGGCACGTCGCCGCAAGGCACGCACTACTACCCGGTCTTCCCCTATCCGTCGTACCAGAACATGCGGCTCGACGACGTGCGCGACCTCTTTGCCTATCTCAAGACGCTGCCGGCGGTCGCGGCGGCCAACCGCGCGCATGACGTGCGCTTTCCGTTCAGCGTCCGCCGCCTGCTCGGCGGCTGGAAGTTCTTCTTCCTCGGCCGCGAGGTGTTTCATCCCGATCCGGCGCAATCGGCGGCGTGGCAGCGCGGCGCCTATCTGGCGAACGGGCCGGGCCATTGCGCCGAATGCCACAGCCCGCGCAACGCGCTCGGCGGCATCGTGGCGAGCGCGCGCTTCGCCGGCGGGCCCGAGCCGGAGGGCGACGGCTGGGTCCCCAACATCACCCAGGCGAAGCTCGCCGACTGGTCCGCCAAGGACATCGCCTACATGCTGGCGACCGGCGACATGCCGGACGGCAATTCGGCCGGCGGCAGCATGGTCGAGGTGATCAAGAACACGGCCCAGCTCGCGCCCGCCGACCGCGACGCGATCGCGGCCTACGTCAAGTCGCTGGCGCCGGTCGCGGGGCCGACGCCGCCGGCGAAGAAGAAAACCGAGTAGGGAGTAGCGAATAGCGAATAGGGGCCGTGCGGCTGGCGCGGTGTTCAACCCGCTTCCTATTCGCTATTCGCTATTCGCCATTCGCCGCGCGCCGTCAGGCCACCCTCCCACTTCGCCCCCCCATGAACGTCGTCCACGCGATCCTCATCAAGATGCTGTCGGTGCTGCTGTTCGCGGTGATGTCGACGCTCATCCGCTGGCTCGGCGACCGGGTGCCGCTGGGGCAGGTGGTGTTCTTCCGCAGCGCGTTCGCGATCCTGCCGGTGCTCGCGATCTACGCGCTGCGCGGCGAATTGCTCGCGGCGGTGCGCACCGAGCGGCCATTCGGCCATATCGGCCGCGGCATGATCAGCGTCGCGGGCATGTTCCTGAGCTTCGCGGCGCTCGCGCGCCTGCCGCTCGCCGACGCCAATGCGCTCTCGTTCGCCTCGCCGCTGATCACGGTCGCGCTCGCGGCGCTGATCCTCAAGGAGCAGGTGCGGGTCTATCGCTGGACCGCGGTCGCGATCGGCTTCGTCGGCGTGCTGGTGATGCTGTGGCCCTTTCTCAACGTCGGCCACATGACGGCCTCGACGCAGGCGAGCGTCGGCGCCGCATGCGCGCTCACGGCGGCCTTCACCAATGCGGGCTCGGTGATCCAGACGCGGCGGCTCACCGACAGCGAGACGACGTCGTCGATCGTGTTCTACTTCTCGTTCATCTGCATGCTGTTCGGCGCCGTCACGCTACCGTTCGCGTGGCACCAGCCGACGCTCGCCGAGTTCGCCGCGCTGGTCGCTATCGGCTTCATCGGCGGCATCTCGCACATCTTCCTCACCGAGAGCTACCGCTGGGCGGCCGCCTCGGTGGTGGCGCCGTTCGACTACACCGCGATGCTGTGGGCCTTCCTGTTCGGCTACTGGCTGTTCGGCGAGATCCCGACCGTCTACGTGTTTGTCGGCTCGGGCATCGTCGCGGCGAGCGGCCTCTTCGTCATCTGGCGCGAGCGCCGGCGCGGCATCGAGCGGATTCGCACCAGCGCGATCGAGGGACCGCCGGTCGGGCGGTAAGTTAACGCTCTGTTAGTGCAAGACATTTGGCTTTGCCCAAACCGCGGGCAAGCTGCAGGTCATGCTCTACCGGCGCGCCCATCAGTTGTTGCTTTGCGGCCACGCTTGCCGGCGAAAGCGGGCTCCGGGTCGGTTGCACAGGCAGGATTCGCTGTTTCAGCAATGTCGTGAGGATAGCCTCCCTGACGGATGGCTTACGCGTAATGGGGCGAGCGGCTACGATGAAGAAATTATTCCTAGGGTCTGCGGCGCTATGGCTCCTGGCGGGCGCCGCCGGCGCGGCCGACCTGCCGGTCAAGGCGATGCCCGTGAAGGCGCCGCCAATCATCATGTACAATTGGAACGGCTTCTATATCGGCGGCTACTACGCCGACGGGATCGGCGAGCAACAGGGCAGCACGCGCACCTTCACGCCCGGCAGCCACAGCGGCGAGACCAACGTCAACCAGCGCGGCATCGCGGGCGGCCTGACCGCCGGTTACAACTGGCAGTTCGATCCCCGCTGGCTGGTCGGTCTCGAAGGCGATCTCGGCTGGCTCGGCCTCGATCGCACCAACACCGAATTCAACGACAACACGCTCGTCGGCCTCAAGACCGACTGGTACGCCACCCTGCGCGCGCGCTTCGGCTATGTGACGGGCCCGTCATTGCTGTATGTCACCGGCGGCGGCGCGTTCGTGCACGTGCGCGACGAGTTCGGCGGCGACCTGAGCACCCAGGGCTCGACCCTCGCGTCGGCCACCCGCGCGAGCTGGACGGCGGGCGGCGGCATCGAGACCATGGTGTCGCACAACTGGTCCGCCAAGACCGAATATCTCTTCATCGACGGCGGCAGCTCCGTCAATTTCATCGCCAATCCGCGCGGCGTCACTGGCGTTCCCGCGTCGTTCGACCAGAGCTTCCATATCATCAAGACCGGCTTGAACTATCGCTTTGGCGGGCCGAACGACGAGGGCTTCTTCGCCTTCCTGACGGCCGCGCCGATGCCGTCGAACCACAACTGGAACGGCTTCTACGTCGGCGTGAATGTCGGCGAAGGGATCTCCAACGTCAACGCGCTGCAGAGCGGCACCTTCCCGGGCCAGACGCAGATCAACGGCACCGGCTTCGCGGGCGGCGGCCAGGTCGGCTACAACTTCATGAACATCTTCGGCCCGAAATGGTTCGCGGGTCTCGAAGCCGATTTCGGCAGCTTGCGCATCCACGCCGCGATGAACGACTGGTTCGACGAGGAAGCCCGGTTCACCGCCAACACCAGCTGGTACGGCACGGCGCGGGTCCGCGCCGGGACGACCACCGGCCCGGCGCTCCTCTATTTCACCGGCGGCGCTGCCTGGGTGCACTCCACCGACGGCTTCATGCCGGGCCCGACCGCTCTGACGGCCACCATCAACTCGCGGACGGGGTTCGGCTACACGGTCGGCGGCGGCACCGAAGTCGCGATCAACGAGCGCTGGTCGGCCAAGGTGGAATCGCTCTTCATCGACACCGGCCACAGCATCCACCAGATTCGCCGCCGAGCGCGTTCGGGGCCGACTTCAAGGACCGCTTCACGGTGGTGCGCGCGGGCCTGAACCTCAAGCTCTGGTAAAAAGCGCAGGATAAGATGCGAAAGCCCCGGGCATGTCCCGGGGCTTTTTTCGCATTCGTCATGCCCGGCCTCGTGCCGGGCATCCACGTCTTCGCGGCGTTGCAGCACAATAAGACGTGGATGGCCGGGACAAGTCAGGACAAGTCCGGCCATGACGGCGAAATCCGAACTCAAAACGCCTTGAACGTGATGATGGTGCGGGTGTCCTGGATGCCCGCAATGGTCTGCACCTTCTCGGTCACGAAGTGGCCGATGTCGGTTTCCTTGTCGACGTAGAACTTGACCAGGAGGTCGTAGTCGCCGGCGGTCGAGTAGATCTCCGACGCGATCTCGGACTCGGCGAGCGCGTTGGCGACGTCGTAGGCCTTGCCGAGATGGCACTTGATCTGGACGAAGAAAGGAATCATGCGCGCCTCCGGCGGGCGGCGCAAAGACAGCTCGAGCACCGCCTGGTCAATCCAGCAAAATCGCGCCGGATTGACAAGGCTGGCATGGCGTCGCCTATGGGCAGGATAGCTCGGGAGGGCCGTGATGCGTCACACGTGGCCGATGGCGGCATTGTGGCTCGCGCTCGCCGCGAGCGGCGCGGCGGCCGATGATTTTCCCACCCGCCCCGTCACCATGGTGGTCCCGTTCGCGGCGGGCGGGCCGATCGACCTGCTCGGCCGCATCATCCAGCCGGCGCTCGCCCAGGCGCTCGGCCCGGACTATCTCGCCAGGTACGTGGCGTCAGAGATGACGCGCTGGGCGCCGGCCGTGCGGGCGAGCGGCGCAGGGGTGGAGTAGGAACTCGTCATTGCGAGGCACGCGCAGCGTGCCGAAGCAATCTCGCGCCGCAAGTGTATGCCGATCGAGATTGCTTCGGCACGCATGCGCGTGCCTCGCAATGACGACGTTCAAGCCGTATGCTCACGCGCTAAAATCTGGGGAAACGCCATGCTCCGTGCCGTCTGCCGCCTGATCCTGCTTGCCGTCCTGCTCGCGTCCGCGAGCGCGGTGGCGCAGACCTATCCGTCGCGTCCGGTCAAGCTCGTCGTGCCGTTCCCGCCCGGCGGCATCAACGACATCCTGGCGCGCATCGTCGGCGAGAAGCTGCAGACGAAGTGGGGGCAGCCGGTGGTGATCGACGACCGCACCGGCGCGGGCGGCAATATCGGCGCCGCGGTCGTCGCGCAGGCGGAGCCCGACGGCTACACGCTGCTCGTGTCGGCGCCCGGCCCGCTCGCGATCAACGGCACGCTCTACAAGCACCTCACCTACGATCCCGACAAGTTCGTGCCGGTCGCGCTGGTCGGCTCGGTGCCGAACCTCATCATCGTGCGCAAGGAGCTGCCGGTCGACAATGTCAAAGAGCTGATCGAGTATCTCAAGGCGCATGACGGCAAGGTGATCTACGGCAGCCAGGGCGTCGGGGCGACGACGCATCTCACGGCGAACATGTTCATGACCATGACGGGCACCCGCATGGTGCACGTGCCCTACCGCGGCGAGACGCTCATCCTGCAGGACATGCTGGGCGGGCGGGTCGACCTCTTCTTCGGCAACATCTCGGCGGCGCTCGCGCTCTACCGCGCCGGCAAGGTGAAGGTGCTCGCCGTCACCGACAAGCAGCGCTCGCCGGCGATGCCCGACGTGCCGACCACCGCCGAGGCGGGCCTGCCGGGGCTCGTCGCGGTCGGCTGGTTCGCGATGGCGGGGCCGCCGGGCCTGAAGCCGGAGATCGCGGCGCAGATTTCCACCGGCGTGAACGAGGCGCTCAAGCTGCCGGACGTGCGAGAGCGCCTGCGCGCCGTCGCGGTCGACGCGATGGGCGGCACGCCCGCCGACATGGCGGCCTTCATCAAGGACGAGAAGGTGCGCTGGGGCGACGTGATCCGGAAGAACAATATCGTGCTGGAATAGGGGTGTCATTGCGAGGAGGCTACCGATCTCGGGTATACCCGAGATCGGCAATTGAATACGCGCAAGTCGGGCAGGCCCGACTTGCGTGGCCGACGAAGCAATCGCAATCCTCAAACTCGTGCGCAAGTGAAGAGGGATTGCTTCGCTCCACCCGCAATGACACCGCGATCTACTTCGCGACCTCCTGCACGTAGCGGCCGTCGTAATAGGCGGACGGCGGCCGCGCCTGGCCCTTGAGGTCACCCGACTGGATCAGCGTGTCGCGCACGCGCTCGATGGCGCCGTCGGTGATCGTGCCGGTCGGCACGAACGCGTTGATCTTCATGCAGACGTCCCACGTCTTGAGCGCGTCGGCGACACTCGAATGCGAGGCGCGCGCGAGCATCTCGGCGGCCTCCACCTTGTGGGCGGGCTGCGACATGTAGCGGACCGCCGCGTTGTGCGCCCGCACGAACGCCGTGAGGTCCTTGGCATTGGTGCGCGCCCAGGCGCTGTTGACGTGCCAGATCATCATCGGAAAGTCGCCGAGATAGGGCGCGACCGGCCCGAGATCGGTCAAGCCCGCTTCGACCGCCTGAAAACTCTGCGGCGTCGACAGCACCGAGGCGTCGATCGCGCCCGCCATCAGGGCGGCGAGGCGCGCCGTGCTGGCGCCCGAAAACATGAGGTCGACATCCTTGGCGGGATCGAGCCCGAAATGTCTTGCGACCGCCGCCCACCACAGGTTCGTGATGTCGCCCGGCCCGCCCGTCATCACGCGTTTGCCGCGCAGGTCCGCGACCGTCTTGATGGCCTTGCCGGCGATCAGGCTGTGGGTGCCCACCGCGAGGCTGTTGAGGAAGATTTTTACGTCGGCGCCGGCCCCGATGGCGCGGATCGTGTCGACCATGGACGAGCTGCCGATATTGGCGCTGCCGGCCGCGACCTGCTGCAGCGAGCGCGCGCTCGCGCCGGAGCTGATGAAATCGACCTGGAGGCCCTCGGCGGCGAAGAAGCCCTTCTGGTCCGCGACGATGGCGGGCCAGATCGACACGCTCACCCCGATGATCGCGGCCGACACGGTGGCGGTCTCGGCTTGCGCCGGCGTCAGGCCCACCAGCAACGCGGTGCCGCCCGCACCGGCGAGAAGGATCGTGCGTCGTGTCGCCGTGCCTGCCGTCATCGTGCCCTCCATTGCGCCATCCGCGGCTGCCACTAATCCGGCGCGAACCTGCGACGATACGGCCAAGAATGCAATCCGGTGCCATGAGACGACGTTCGGAGAGAAGTGATCAGGGAGAACAACATCGTGGTGGAGTAGTCATTGCGAGGAGCGCGTAGCGCGACAAAGCAATCTCGACCCGCAGACGCATGAGCGAGTGAAGAGAGATTGCTTCGCTGCGCTCGCAATGACGGGAAATCGGTGCCCTTGAACCCGCGGCGCCATGGGACTAATCACTTGCGCAATCTCAATGGGGTGCCCGGCTTCAGATCATCTGGTTCCACATCCAGAACAGAAGTATCCGGAAAGTCCCGTGACCTTCCATGGTATTTTCTGTGAGATTTCTTTTGCGATGAACTCGTAAGGACCGATTCTTGTGATTCAACATGGAGCTCGTCCATTTCATCCTTTTGCGGTTGGAGAATACCGTTATTTTGCAGCAGAGCCGAGCTCCTAAATGTCGTTCAGCCGGGAATCGGAGCTTGGTCATCATCCAGCAGAGCAATATCTGGCGTTGCTGGGTTTAAGGTTATGTTTATTTGTTGCTGTGCTGATGGATGTCTGGAAAGTGACTACTTCTGCTTTTGCACGCCAGTGTTTCGCTTTGGTCTTCGCTCAA
>CAVPGG010000156.1:0-8395 GCA_963703755.1 uncultured Pseudomonadota bacterium | reverse complement strand
GCCGGATTCATCAAACCGCTCCGCCTTGGCTTATTGTTGGAGCATGATCTTTTCCGAAAACCGGTATCCGTCCCCGATCACGTCGGGGGCAGGCCTTTTCGGGATCATGCTCTGACGGCCGGGATGCTATGCTGGCGCCTTCCGCCGGTCGAGCCGGCAAGGTGCAAGGTGATTGCGAACGATGCCTGAGCGCCACGATCAGGTGAAAGACCGCGTCGACGTGCTGATCGGCGGCGCCGGGTTTGCCGGGCTCGCGCTCGCCCTGGCGCTGCGTCAGGCGCTGGGCGAGACCTTCGCGGTCGCCGTCGCGGATCCGGCGCTCGGCCGCGCGCCCGCGGACGCGCGCGCCTCCGCGATCGCGGCGGCCGCGCGCCGGCTGTTCGCGGCGTTGGGCGCCTGGGACGCAATCGCGCCCCACGCCGAGCCGATCCTCGACATGGTGATCACCGATTCCAAGCTCGACGATGCGGTGCGTCCGACCTTCCTGACCTTCGCGGGCGACGTGCAGCCGGGCGAGCCGTTCGCCCACATGGTCGAGAACCGCGACGTGCTGGCCGCGCTGATCGCGAAGGCCGAGGCCGAGCACATCGTTCTGCTGCCCGACGCGGTCGCCGACTTCGCGAGCAATGCGTCCGGCGTCACGGCGCGGCTCGCCTCCGGCGCGACGGTGCGCGCGCGGCTGCTGGTCGCCGCCGACGGTGCGCGCTCGGCGATCCGCGAGCACGCCGGCATCCAGTCGGTCGGCTGGTCCTACGGCCAGTCCGCGATCGTCACCACGGTGGCGCACGAGCGCCCGCATCACGGCCGCGCCGAGGAGCATTTCCTGCCGGCCGGCCCGTTCGCGATCCTGCCGCTGCAGAACAACCGCGCCTCGATCGTGTGGACCGAGAACGCCGGCGCGGCGGAGCGGATCATGCGGCTCGACGATGCGGGCTTTCATGGCGAGCTGGAAAAGCGCTTCGGCCTGCATCTCGGCGATATCTCGATTGCCGGTCCGCGCCGCGCCTTTCCGCTCGGCTTTGCGGTGGCGCGCAGCTTCATCGCCGATCGGGTCGCGCTCGTCGGCGACGCCGCGCACGTGATCCATCCGATCGCCGGCCAGGGCCTCAACATGGGGCTGCGCGACGTTGCGGCGCTCGCCGAGGCGATCGTCGATGCGGCGCGGCTCGGCCTCGATCCAGGCGGCGCAGGCGTGCTCGATCGCTACCAGCGCTGGCGCCGCTTCGACACCGCCGCCATGGGCTTCGCGACGGACGGGCTCAACCGGCTCTTCTCCAATCGCTCGGACGTGCTCCGCCTCGCGCGCGACATCGGCCTCGGCGTGGTCGAGCGCCTGCCGGCCGTGAAGGATTTCTTCATCCGCGAGGCCGCCGGCCTCACCGGCGAGGTGCCGAAGCTGCTGCGCGGCGAGGCGTTGTGAATTGCAACTCAGTACACCGTCATCGCCCGCGAAGGCGGGCGATCCAGTAATCACAAACATTCGTTGGATGTCTGCGGCGCTGCCGCACTACAACTTACCGAACGGAGTACTGGATGCCCCGCTTTTGCGGGGCATGACGCTGAGACCGGGGAGGTGCATCAATGTCCGCACGCATCGACTACGCCGCCGTGGCGCCCGACTTCCACAAGGCGCTGATGGGCGCCTACATGGTGCTCAAGAAGAGCGGCTTCGACGTGAACCTGATGAACCTCGTCTTCCAGCGCGTGTCGCAGATCAACGGCTGTGCCTATTGCGTCGACACGCATGGCCGCGATCTGCGTGCGGCCGGCGAGACGCCCGAGCGCCTCGACGGCCTCGCGGCGTGGGACGAGTCGCCCTATTTCACCGAGCGCGAGAAGGCGGCGCTCGCCTGGACCGAGGCCGTGACCAACATCGCGACGTTGCGCGCGCCCGATGCGGTCTATGACGAGATGCGTCGGCACTTCTCCGAGGTCGACGCGACCAACCTCACCTACGCGATCGCGATGATGAACATGCTCAACCGCATCGCGGTCGCGATGCGGCGCGGGCCGGTGAAGAAGGCGTGAACAACTACACCAATGGAATCTTCGTCACGTGCTCGGCGAAGGCCGGGCGCGCCGCGATCGCGGCGTACCAGCGCTCGACGTTCGTGAACGCGGGCCGCTCCGGGACGAGGTCGCGATAGCGGCGCACCATGATGCCGGACGGGATGTCGCCATAGGAGAATTCCTCGCCCGCCAGAAATTTCGTCTTGGCGAGCTGCTCGTCGAGCATCTTCACGGCCGCGGCGGTCTTCTCCTTGCCGGCCGCGATCGCCGCTGCGTCGCGCTTGTCAGGCGCCGTGCGCACCAGGTTCCAGAACACCGGCGTGATCGCCGGCCCGAGCACGGCGAGCTGCCAGTCCATCCACTTGCTCGCCAGCGCGCGTGTGCGCAGGTCCTTCGGCTCGAGCACGGCGGCCTGATGCCTGGCCGCGAGGTAGCGCACGATCGTGTTCGACTCCCACAGCAGGAAGCCGTCGTCCTCTTCGAGCGTCGGCACGAGCCCGTTCGGGTTCATCGCGAGATAAGCCGCCTCGCGGTTCTTGCCGAACGGCCCGCCGACGTTGATGCGCTCGTGCTTGATCCCCATCTCGCCGATCGCCCACATCACCTTCTGCACGTTCGATGACGTGGTGCGGCCCCAGATCTTCATGCGTGGTTCCTCCGTGCTTTGGTGTCCGTCATGCGCGGGCTTGACCCGCGCATCCACGTCTTTTGACGTAACTAAGACGTGGATGGCCGGGACAAGCCCGGCCATGACGGTGTGAGACTCTCGTGAGGGTTACTCCAGCCGCCGCGCTTCCTCGGGCAGCATGATCGGAATGCCGTCGCGGATCGGATAGGCGAGCTTGGCGGCGCGCGAGATCAGCTCCTGCTTCTCGGCATCATACTCGAGCCGCCCCTTGGTGAGCGGGCAGACCAGGATTTCGAGGAGTTTTGGGTCGACCGTGTGGGCGGGGCGTTCGGAGGATGCGGACATGATCGCTTCCGTGACGGGGCAACGCCGCATCCTAGCGCATATCCCGGCGAAGTGGCCACCGGTTCGCCGACAAGGATATGCGCCAAATGGACCGTTTCGTCTCGGCGGGAAGTCGCTATCGGCCGCGCCCTCACTGCAGCGGCGGCTCGCCCTCGGTCGTGCCCCTGGCGAGCTCGATCTCGGTGACGGCGATGAGAATCTCGGCGCGGGTCTTGAGATCGGGCGCCTCCAGCATCGCCTGCTTCTCGGCCGGGCCATAGGCCGACATCATGGCGAGCGCATTGACCAGCGCCTCGTTGGGCGCGCTCTCGATGCCGTGCCAGTCGGCCTTGAGGTTGTTCGCCTTGAGGAAGGCCTGCAGCGCCTCCAGCAGCGACTTGCGGTCGACCGCGTCCTCGCCCCTGCGGGCGACGAAATCGTCCGCGAAGGGCGAATAGATCACGCGGCACTGGCGGTAGGCGGTAGCGACCCGGAGCTCCTCCTCGACGCGAAAGCGGGCGACCCCGGTGAGCTGGAGCAGATAGCGGCCGTCGCCGGTCTCGGCGAGCTGGGTGATGCGGCCGGCGCAGCCGACGCGATAGAGATTGGGCTTCTGCTCGGAGCCCGGATGCGCGGTGTCGGGCTGGATCATGCCGATCAGCCGATGCCCGTCGCGCAGGCTGTCATCGATCATGGCGAGATAGCGCGGCTCGAAGATGTTGAGCGGCATCTGCCCGCGCGGCAGCAGCAACGCGCCCGGCAGCGGAAACACCGGGATCGTCTCCGGCAGATCGGCAGGGCCGCGATAGACCGCGTTCATCGGCATCGCGTGTTCCACCTCCCGGCGAATGGCGAATGGCGAGTAGCGAATGGGGGCTGCGCTACTCGCTATTCGCCACTCGCCATTCGCGTCGCCTTAAGCAAACAGCACCGACGACAGCCGCTTGCGCCCCGCGACCGTCGCCTCGTCGGTCGGCCCCCACGCCTCGAACAATTGCACCAGCTGCCTGCGGGCGCCATCCTCGTTCCATTTGCGGTCGCGCCGCACGATCTCGATCAGGTGGTCGACCGCCTCGGTGCGCTTGCCTTGCGAATTGTAGGCGACCGCGAGGTCGAAGCGCGCCTGATGGTCGAGCGGATTGGTCGCGACCTTCTGCTCGAGCTCGGTGATCGGACCGAGCGAAGCGGCCTGCTCGGCGAGCTCGATCTGCGAGCGCACGGCCGCGACCGCCGCATCGTTGTGCTTGGCTTCCGGCACCATCGCGAGCGTCTGCTTGGCCTTGTCGACCGCGCCGGTCTCGAAATAGCAGCGCGCCAGCCCGGCGAGCGCCGCCACGTTGCCGGGCTCCTCGGCCAGGAGCTCCGCATAGATCTCGGCGGCGGCCGCCGGGTCCTTCTGCGCCAGCGCGGCCTCGGCTTCCTTCAAGAGGTCCTGCGCGGCACCGGCGAGCTTGTCCTTGGTGAGCCGCTCGAGGAACTCCATCACCTGCTTCTCGGGCAGCGCGCCCATGAAGCCGTCCGCCGGCTGGCCGTTGACGAAGGCGATCACGGCCGGGATCGACTGGATGCCCATCTGGCCCGGGATTGCCGGATGCTCGTCGATGTTCATCTTGACGAGCTTCACCTTGCCCTTGGCGGCGCGGACGACCTTTTCGAGCACCGGCGTGAGCTGCTTGCACGGGCCGCACCAGGGCGCCCAGAAGTCGATCAGCACCGGCTGGCGCTTCGACTCCTCGATCACGTCCTTCATGAAGGTCTGGGTGGTCGTGTCCTTGATCAGACCATCCGGGGCCGTTGCGGCCGTGCCCACGTTCTGCAGCATGTCCTTCGGGTCCCTCGACCCCTGCGGGGCCGGCCAATTTCGCGTTCCGCAATTAAATGGTGGATAGCGCCGCCGAATGCAATCGCATCGCGGCCATCCCGTCGCATCCAACCGCTTGCAACCGCTTGGGCCTAGTCCCCTTTTGCCGACATCGCAACCGGCTCGATGCGGGCCGCGTGACCGGTGGCGGCGAGGAAGCGGACGAGGTCGTCGCGCCCGATCGACGTCGTCATGGTGTTGACCAGCGGATGAAAGTTGAGGGTTGCGTGCGCCATCATGCCGGCGTCGAGCACGACGGCGACACGCCCGGTTGTGTCGTTGAGCGCCGCAAATGGCGTCACCGCGCCTGGTTCCACGCCGAGGGCCTCGCGCATGAGGCCGGCCGAGCCGAACGAGAAGCGGCCGCTCGCGCCGAGTTGCCGGTGCAGCGACTTGAGCTCGATCTCGGCATTCTCGGGCGCGACCACGAGATAGAGCGCGTCGCGCCTGTCCTTGAGAAACAGGTTCTTGGTGTGGCCGCCCGCAATCTGGCCGCGCAGCGCACGGCTCTGCTCAACCGTGAACAGAGGTGGATGGTGCACGGTCGCGTACGCGATGCCGAGCTTGTCGAGGAAGGCGAAGAGGTCGTCGGGGGTGGCGGGCATGGTAGGTGAATACTGGTAAGAACTTCCGGCCATGACGAGTTCCCGCGGGTTGTCTCGGGATCCGAGATGGACGGTAACTGATTTACTTGTGTGTATCCCGAAGCTGTTGCAAAGCCGTAGCCCATTTGGCATAGGAAGCGAACCAGCACGGGGCCTGCTGGTAAAGGATGCGGGTGTAGCTCAGGGGTAGAGCACAACCTTGCCAAGGTTGGGGTCGAGGGTTCGAATCCCTTCGCCCGCTCCAATTGTTCAATCCCGGGCATGATGGTGGACGCGCAGAGAGTTGCGCGCGACTGGGGGGAACCTGCATGCAACGTCGGCTGAACGAAATCATGCCGCTCGCCGAGCAAATCGACCGGGCGCGAGGCGGCTACCAGCGCGTCGCCCGGCGGTTTCTTCCCGCCTGCCCAGCCGCGACCCTGATCCGGTTAGACGGGGATTATTCGCGCCGCGCGCTCAGTCGCCGTCGTCTTGCTCGGCTGATCGACTCGCGCCGCGTCGTCTCCTGACGGTTTTTCTTCCGCTCCGTTGCAGCGCCCGCGCGCCGCGCGGGCGGGCGATCGTCGCCGTCTAGACAATCGAAAAACCGAGGCGCAGCATTGATGCCGTCGCGATGAGAGGGGCCGCGCGAGACGCCCCTCCGTCAGGGAGGACATCATGCGCACATCCAGCAATCGAGGGCGCGCGCCCTCGGCCGAGGCCGTGGCCGGCAACGGCCTTCTCAATCGCCGCGCCTTGCTCGGACAAGGCATCGCGCTCGCGGGCGCGATGGGCGTGAGCGGCGCGACCGGCGCCGCCGCGGAGCCGCTCAAGGACGAGTCGTGGAGTCTCGCCTTCGGCGAGATCACGCCGGCGCTGCAGGTGCCGTCGCGGTTCGAGAAGAACGTCACGCGGGCCCTGAGCAATCCCGCCGGCGAGTTCCGCAACTCGCATGCGCGCACGCCGCATCATCTGCTCAACGGCACCATCACGCCGAACGCGCTGCACTTCTCGATCAACCATTGCGGCATCCCGGACATCGATCCGGCCAAGCACAAGCTCGTCATCCACGGCATGGTGAAGCAGCCGCTCGAGTTCACGCTCGAGACGCTGTCGCGCTATCCGCTGGTGACGCGGCCGCACTTCGTCGAATGCGCCGGCAACTCGGCGGGCATGTTCTCCAACGAGCCGATCCAGACGACCGCCGGCCTGCTGCACGGCCTCGTCTCCAATTCGGAATGGACCGGCGTGCCGCTCGCGATCCTGCTCGACGAGGCCGGCATCGATCCGAAATCGAAGTGGCTGGTCGCCGAAGGCGGCGATGCGCAATTCCTCGACCGCAGCATTCCGGTCAAGAAGGCTTATGACGACGCGATCGTCGCGATCTACCAGAACGGCGAGCGGCTGATGCCCGGCAACGGCTATCCGATGCGCCTGCTGGTGCCCGGCTATCAGGGCAACATGAACGTAAAATTCCTGCGCCGCCTCAAGGCAATCGATCAGCCGGCCTATTCGTACTTCGAGACCAAGAACTACTCGCAGATCCTGCCGGGCGGAAAAACCTGGCGCTTCCACTTCCTCATGGAGGTGAAAAGCTTCGTCACCTACCCGTCGTTCGGCCACCACCTCAAGGAGCCGGGGTTCTACGCGATCTCGGGCGTCGCCTATTCGGGCGCGGGCCGCATCGCCAAGGTGATGGTGTCGGCCGACGGCGGCAAGAGCTGGGGCGAGGCCGCGCTGCAGGGGCCGGTGCACGACAAGGCCTTCACGCGCTTCGTCATGCCGTGGCGCTGGGACGGCTCGCCCGCCGTGCTGCAGAGCCGCGCCTGGGACGAGGCCGGCAACGTGCAGCCGCTGCGCGCCGACTTCGTCGCCGCCCGCGGCGAGACCAAGACGCCGGTGAAGACGCCGCTCGCCTTCCCCAACCAGCACTACAACAGCCTCACCAGCTGGGGCGTCAACGCCAAGGGGGAGATCGCGCATGTCTATTCGTAAAGCGATCATCGCGACGCTGGCCACGCTCGCGCTCGGCACCGTCGCGGCGCCGGCGCAGTCGCCGAAGTCGCCCAATCTCGGCCGGCCGATCACCGAGGCCGACGTGCAGGCGTGGGATATTGCGGTGCTGCCCAACGGTCTCGGCCTGCCGGCCGGGCAGGGCACGCCGCAGGAGGGCGCGAAGATCTACGCGGAGAAATGCTCCGCCTGCCACGGCGAGGGCGGCCGCGGCGGCGTCGCGCCGTTCTACCCGGCGCTGGTCGGCGGCGCGCCGCTCACCAACGGCATCGAGACGCAGAAGACCATTGCCAACTACTACGCCTATCCGACCACGATCTTCGACTACATCCGTCGCTCCATGCCTTTTATGGCGCCGCGCTCGCTCACCGACCACGAGGTCTACGCACTCACCGCCTACATCCTGAGCCTCAACAAGCTCATCGGCGAGAACGATACGATGGACGCGCAGACCTTGCCCAAGGTGAAGATGCCGAACCGCGACAACTTCATCCTGCCGTACCCGGATCGGATTTAGACGCGCGGCTACGACACCACATCGTCATGGCCGGGCTTGTCCCGGCCATCCACGCCTTGCTTGCTGTGGGTCGTGAAGGCGTGGATGCCCGCGACAAGCGCGGGCATGACGACCTACCGTTTCCCGACCTTCTCGATCCAATCCGCGAAGGCCTGCATGAACTTGCCGAGAAACTCGCGCGTGCCGGCGTTGGCGAGGTTGCCATTGTCGTCGAACAGGTTGGCGGCGCCGCCCACATAGGCTTCCGGCTGCAGCAGCATCGGCACGTTGAGAAAGACCATCGACTGGCGCAGGTGATGGTTGGCGCCGAACGCGCCGATCGCTCCCGGCGACACGCTGATCACGGCGCCGGGCTTGCCGTCCCACACGCTCGCACCGTAGGGCCGCGAGCCGACGTTGATCGCGTTCTTGAGTGCGCCCGGCACCGAGCGATTGTATTCGGGCGTCACGAACAGCAC
>CAVPGG010000155.1:0-57152 GCA_963703755.1 uncultured Pseudomonadota bacterium | reverse complement strand
CCAGGGCTGTCGCGCGCGGCAACAGGTGGAACGTCTGGAAGACGAAACCGATCTTGCGATTGCGGACGGTGGCGAGCTGTCCCGTCGATCAGGCTGACGGCGATCCCGTCCAGCCGGTCCTGGCCGGCCGTCGGCCGATCCAGGCAACCGACCACGTTCAGGAAGGTGGATTTTCCCGACCGGATGGCCCCATAATGGCCACCAGCTCACCCCGTGTCACCGTCAGATCGATGCCGCGCAGGGCATGGACCGTGCTCGTGCCCATCGTGTAATCCTTCGTCAATTTCTCCACGCGAACCACCGGCCCATCTTCGTCTCTGGTCATAACCATTCTCCTCTCGGGTACGGGGGCATCAACTGCCCCCACGTCCAATCGCCAGCACGCTGGCGGGCCGTCACAGAGACTCTTCGGTTTCCTGGCCGTTGCTGGCCCCGGTTTGGATCGGCTGAACAGTGGCGTTGCCGTCGCTGCCGACCACGATCACTGATGACCCACCGGTTGCCGCGACCGCGACTCCCTGACCGCCCGAAGCAGTCTGCGCCTGGGCGAAGGAGATCGCGGCGGCCGGAACGACCAGCACGCTCGGACGTTGGTCGACAGTGATCGTGATGTTGGCGGTCATCCCGGGCAGCCATCTCGCCGGGTCGGCGCGACCGAGGATCCGCACCGGGTAGCTCACGACGTTCTGCGACGTCGCGCCCAGGGGCTGGACCACGGCCACCCGGCCATCGAAGGTCTGTCGGAACGCATCCACGGTGAACTCCACGAGCTGTCCGACCTTGACCTTGGCCGATGTCGGCCTCGTTCACCTGGGCTTTGACCTGCGACGTCCTGAGGTCGGTCAGGCTGATGAATTGCTCGGGCTGTTGCGCGCCGCGGGCTGTTCGCGCCGCTCGCCGCGCTCGCCGCCGCGCCGGTGGTCGAGCCGCCGCCAGCCATTGCCCCACCGCTCCGTTGATCGCCGTCACCACCCCGTCCGAGGGCGCCCGTAGCGTGGCCGGTCCAGGTTGGCCTGGGCCTAGATCGACCGAGTGCCTGAGCCTGGACCTGCACCTGCGCGGCTTCGAGTGTCGATCTCCGCTTTGGTCGGCGGCGCGACCGTTCTGTCGTAGCTCGCCCGAGCGGTCTGCTTTGCCGCGGCCTGGCAGTGTTCACCTGACTCTGAGCGGCTTCAGGGTCACGCTGCTCTGCGCCTTGAGCTCGCCGCGGCGATGGTCGCCCGGCAGTACTCCAGTCCATCCTGCGCCTGATGACCTGTCCCGGGTCGTTTGCTCATCGCGGAGGCCGCCTTCGTCCGATCGTGCAACCTGCTGGGCCTTGGCGCCATCGACCGCGTTCTGGGCCGATTGCGTTGCGTGGCGGCCTCCGTCGCGGCTTGCGCGGCCTGGGCCTGCGCCGCCTTCAGCGCCGCCCTGGGCCTGGTCGATCTGGGACTGGCCCTGCGCGGCCTGCTGGGCCTGCGCGCCTGTGCGGTCTTTAGCGCTGCTTGCGCCTGTTCACCGCGGCCTGCGCGGCCTGATCGACGCCTGGCCCTGTGCTGCTGGAGCTTGAGCTGCGCGTTCGCCTGATCGAGCGCGGTGGTGGCCGCGTTGACCTGGGCACTGGCCTGCTTGCACTGGGGCTGACCGTTGCCCTGGCCGCACGCCGCGTCGCGGGCGATGTCGGCGGCGTTGATGTTGTTGTTTGCGGTCGGGATCGCCGCCTCGTTGACCTTCTCCTGGGCGGCGACCTGCGCCTTGACGTCCGTCAGGTTCTTCTGCGCGTTCTCCAGCGCGGTCGGGCGTTCTGGACCGCGACCTGGAGTTGCTCTGGGTTGCCTTGGCGACCTGATCCCGGACCGACGCGAGGCTCTTCTGCCCATTCTGCACCGTCACCACGTTGCTGGCGGCTGTTTGGGTCGCCTCCGCCGCGGCCGATGATCCTGCCGGAGGGCGACGCCAATGAGGGCACGTTCCGGCCGCTCAAGCTGGTGCTGCCGGAGGGCACGATCGTCAGCGCACGGCCGACCGCGCCGATGGGCTCGTACAATTCGGCGCTGCCGACCCTGATCGATCTCGTCATCCGCGCGCTCGGGCCCGCCCTGCCCGACCGCGTGGCGGGCGGCCACTACGGCACCTTCGCGACGCTCGCCTTCGCGGGCCGCCGGCCCGACGGTGGCATATTCTGGCAATGCCACGACAGCGGTTTCGGCGGCTGGGGCGCGCTCAGCGGCCAGGATGGACCGGGGCCGTTCCGCACCATGTGCCACGGCGACACCCGCATGATCCCGATCGAGGTGCACGAGGCGAGCTATCCGTTCATGATCGAGGGCTTCGCGCTGCGCGCGGATTCGGGCGGCGCCGGCGAATTCCGCGGCGGGCTCGGGCTCACGCGCTGCTACCTGATGCTCGCGCCGTGCCGCATGTCGACGCGCTTCGAGCGCACGCTGTGTCCGGCCTGGGGCCTGCATGGCGGCCACGACGCCGCACCCGGCAACGTGACGATCGATGCCGCCGACGGCACGACGCGGCACGCGCTCAAGGATGCGGTGCAGCTCAAGGCCGGCGACCGCGTGCGCATCGACACCGGCGGCGGCGGCGGGTTCGGCGATCCGCGCCGGCGCAGCCGCGGCAAGGTGCGCGAGGATGTCAAGAAGGGTTATGTTTCGCCCGCCGCGGCGCAACGGACTTATGGCTGGAGCAGCGGCACATAGCTGGCGCGCGTCGGATTACCCGCTTACACTCCGGCGGTGGCGTCGGAGTGCGCCCATCCATGATGAAGCGCGAGAAATTCTCGATCGCGAACGTCTACGTGCCGGCGAAACGCCGCGCGACGCTCAAGCCCGCGACCGTGCAGGAGATTGCGCAGAGCATGCTGGAGATCGGGCAACAGACGCCGATCCTGGTACGACGCGACGGCGACCGCTTCGTCCTGGTCGAGGGCCTGCACCGGTTGGAGGCGTGCAAGGCGCTCGGCGAGGAAACGATCGTCGGATACCTCGTGCAGGCCGCCAAGCACTAAGACAGTCGCGGCTCCCGGTCGTCCGAATGTGCAGCCGCACGCGGCGACTCGCTCGCGCGCGCCATCGCGGTATCCGCGTGCGTGCCTGCTGGCGGGCCTTTCGCCGGTGCGGCGCGCTGGATTTGCGTGCCGCGGTGCTGCTGCATGGCTTGCGGGATCGGGAACGTCCAACTGGGCTCCATGACGCCCTCCCGGTGGTTGGGGTTCGACCCGATGCCGGAACCCGCGCCGCGCGAAAACGTTCCCGCCGCTGAAAAATAATCCCGATCGCCGCCCGATTTGCGGTACCCGGAGGTTAATGGCGCTTGCGCACCGCGATGCGGCGGTGTGTCCTCTGGTGGTCCGGCTAGACCAGGACCACCATCGTGCCGGATCAGGATTCACGTATTGGCGCATGTCCTTGTCGGCGAACCGGCGTCCACTTCGCCGGGACATGCGCGAGGGGGATGCCGATGCGAAGGTTTGCGATTGCCGCTGTCGCGGCCCTGCTCGTTGCCCTGCCCTGGCGCGCTTGCGCCGATCAGTACCCGTCTCGACCGATCACCCTGATCGTGCCGTTCCCGGCCGGTGGCCCGACCGACACGCTCGCCCGCATCATGGGCGAGCGCATGCGCAGGAGCCTCGGCCAGCCGATCGTGATCGAGAACATCACCGGCGCCGGCGCGAGCATCGGCGTCGGCCGCGCCATCCAGTCGCCGGCGGACGGCTACACGCTGAGCATCGGCAACTGGACGAGCCACGTGGGCGCCGGCGCCATGTATCCGGTCACCTGGGACGCGCTGAAGGACCTGGCGCCGGTCTCGGTCCTCTCCGCGACCCCGCTCATCATCGTCGGCAAGAACGCGTTGCCGGCCAAGACCGGCCAGGAGCTGATCGCCTGGCTCAAGGCCAATCCCGGCAAGGCCTCGGCCGCGACCGTCGGCGCCGGCAGCGCGGCGCATATCTGCGAGCTCTATTTCGAGCGCGAGACCGGCACGAGCTTCCAGGTCGTGCCCTATCGCGGCGGCGCGCCCGCGATGCAGGACCTGATCGCCAACAACATCGACCTGATGTGCGCCGAGGCCTCGCAGACGCTCGCTTACGTGCGGGCCGGCCAGATGAAGGCCTTCGCGGTGATGTCGAAACAGCGCTGGCCCGCGCTTCCCGATGTGCCCACCACCGACGAGATCGGCGTGCCCGGCATGTACATTTCGTTCTGGCACGGCCTGTGGGTGCCGAAAGGCACTCCGCCGGACGTGATCGCCAAGCTCGACCGCGCCGTGCAGGACGCCTTCGCGGATCCGGACTTGCGCAAGCGCCTCACCGATCTCGGCGCCGTCATCCCGCCGCAGGACCAGCAGAACCCGGCGGCGCTCGCGGCCTTCCACCAGGCCGAGATCGCCAAGTGGTGGCCGATCATCAAGGGCGCCAACATCAAGTCGAACTAAGCGCGTACCCTTGTCGGCGAACTACGTCGCCCGGATATGCGCCGACTGACATTTTGGTACCGGGACACTGCGTGACCCGCGACATCTTGCGGCGCACGCATAGTGGAGGTGGCGGAATCCGTCTTGCCGAGTTATGAAATCTCCACTATTTCCGCGAGTAGATTACCCACTGGGGTAATCGTCGGAGTGACGGCAGGCCGGACGAGGGCCATGACGGCGCGCACGGGCGAAGTCTACATCGTCGACGATGATCCGGCAGTGCGTACCACTTTGTCGGCGGTGTTCACGCGCGCCGGGTACCAGGTCACCTGCTTTGCGGAGGGCGCGGCGCTGGTCGCGGCCGCGCGCATCGGCACGCCGCTGTGCATCATTCTCGACGTGCACATCCCGGGCAAATCCGGGCTCGATATCCTCAAGCAGCTCAACGCCCAGGACTATCCGGTTCCGATCTTCATGATGTCGGGCCAGGGCGACATCGCGATGGCGGTCGACGCGATCAGGAACGGCGCGCTCGACTTCATCGAGAAGCCGTTTCGCGGCAGCGACGTGGTGGCGCGGATCGAGGCCGCGATCGAGGCGCGCGCCGCGCAGGAGGCGGACGCGAGCGCACAAGATGCGCGGCGGTTCTATTTCCCCGGCCGCGAGCCGCTGAGCCGGCGCGAGCAGGACGTGCTGGGCGAGATCGTCAACGGCGCGTCGAACAAGGAAGCGGGCCGCAAGCTCGGCATCAGCCCGCGCACCATCGAGGTGCACCGCGCCCACCTGATGCAGAAGATCGGCGCGCGCAACGCCGCCGACCTCATCCGCATCGTCATGAGCGAAGGCCGCGCGCAGCATTAGGCGCCGCGACCTGCGCGATCAGCCGTGCCCGGCCGCACCGAACCACGGCTTGAGCGCAAGCTCGACCGCGACCACCGCCGCATAGAGCCCGATGCCGAGCGCCGCGAGGCCAAACAGCGCCGCGAAGGCGAGCGGCGCGTTGACCTGCGAGTTGGCGACGAGCAGGAGGTTGCCGAGCCCGTCATTCGAGCCGATGAACTCGCCGATCACGGCGCCGATCACGGCCAGCGTGATCGCGACCTTGCAGCCGGACAGCACGAACGGCAGCGCGGCCGGAAAGCGGATCTTCCAGAACGTCTGCCAGCCGCTCGCGCGCACCGAGGTGGCGAGGTCGATGAGCTCCGGCGGCGTGTTGCGCAGGCCGGTCGCGGTGTCGACCACGATGGGGAAGAAGGCGACCATCCAGGCGATCGCGAGCTTCGACTCTATCCCAATGCCGAGCCACACCAGGATGAGCGGCGCCAGCGCCACCTTGGGGACGGACTGGGTCGCGATCAGCAGCGGATAGAACATGAGATTGAGCGTCGGCGAGGTCGCGATCATCACAGCGATCGGGACGCCGAGCGCGAAGGCGAGCAGGAAGCCGTAGAGACTCTCCATCAGCGTGACCTGCCCCTCGGAGAGGAGCAGGCGCCAGTTGTCCACCATCGCGCCGCCGACCAGATCAGGCCGCGGCAGCACCGCGGTCGGCACATGGAAGGCGACCGCATAGACGTGCCAGGCGAGACCGAGCAGCGCGAGGCCGACCATCGGCAGGATGTAGCGCGCCAAGCTAGCCATGCAGCACTCCAAGCCCGGCGCCGGCGCGCCGCGCGAGAGCGGTGAAGTCGGGCGCGTAACGCATCGCGGGCGTGCGCGGATAGGCGAGCCCGGTGCGGATGCGGTCGACCACGCGGCCGGGGCGCGCGCTGAACACGAGAACCTCGTCGGCGAGATAGACCGCTTCCGCGATGCTGTGGGTGACGAACAGCACGGTCGCGCCCGACACGCGGCGGATGTCGAGCAGCAGGTCCTGCATCTCCATGCGGGTGAGCTCGTCGAGCGCGCCGAACGGCTCGTCCATCAGCAGGAGCGAGGGCGAATGGATCAGGGCGCGGCAGAGCGCGACGCGCTGCTTCATGCCGCCGGACAGCTGATGCGGGCGATGCCGCGCGAAGCCGGCGAGCCCGACGAGATCGAGCAGCTCGAGCGCGCGGCGCCGCGCCGCCACGTCGCTGCGGCGGAGGATCTCCATCGGGAAGAGCACGTTGCCGAGCACGCTGCGCCACGGCAGCAGGGTCGGGCTCTGGAAGACGAAGCCGAAATCCTCCTGCGGGCCGGTCACCGCGCGGCCGCGCATCTCGACGCGCCCGCCGCTCGCGCGCGTCATGCCGGCGACGATGCGCAGCAGCGTGGTCTTGCCGCAGCCGCTCGGCCCGAGCAGCGCGACGAGCTCGCCGCGCCCCAGCTCGTACGAGACCTCCGCGAGCGCGACGACCTCGCCGTCACGCTCGGATACGCCCGCGAAAGTCTTGCGGACCCCGGTCAGCCGCCCGAACGGGCCGGCCGCCGCCGTCATGGCTTGATCGGCGGCTGCGGCAGGAAGCTCGCGTCGTAGACGTTGGTTGCCGCGACCGGCTTGGTGCTGCCGGTGTTCTTCGCGATCAGGTTGACGCTCGCCTCCATGATGGCGGGATCGATGACGCCGAGGCCCTTGGCTTTCGTGTCGGGCGTGACGACGAGGTCGTCGACGATTTTGATCTCCGCCGCGACCACGCCGGGATCGAGGCCCTTGACGTATTTGGCGACGATGGCGGCCGCCGCCGCCGGATCCGCGATGGTATCGCGCCAGCCCTGCAGCGAGGCCTGCACGAACGCCCGCACCTGCGCCGCATTGGCCTTGAGGTAGTCGCCGCGCACCAGGATGCCGTTGGAATAGAGCTTGAGCCCGTGATCGGCGAACAGGAAGGTCTGCGCGTCATTGGCCTCGGCCGCCTTGGCGACGCCGGGCTGCGACATCACGAAGGTCTCGATGGCCGGCACCTTCTTGGCGACCAGCATGCCGACGCGCGCGGCCGGATCGATGTTGACGTATTTCACCGTCGAGGGCTTGAGCCCGCGCTCGGTCATGAAGGCTTCGATCACCTTTTGGGTGAAGCTGCCGGCGCCGCTCGCGATCTCCAGGTTCTCGAGCTGCTCGGGCCGCGTCACGTTGGCGCCGGAGCGCAGCGAGAAGATCGCGTAGGGCGCCTTCTGGTAGATGACGGCGACCATCCGGGCGGTCGAGCCGCCGTTGGCATGCGCCGCGACGAGGCCGGCCACGTCCGAGAACGCATATTGCACGACGCCCGACTCGAGGCTCTGGATCGCCTGCGCGGTGCCCTGGCTCGGGATGATCGTCACGTCGAGCCCGGCCTGCTTGTAGTAGCCCTTGTCGAGCGCGACGTACCAGGCGGCATGGCGGCCGAGCGCGCGGAAATCGAGCGAGAACGTCACCCGGGTCTGCGTTTGAGTCTGCGCCTGCGCGGGCGCGCACGCCGCAGCCGCGGCGAGCAGCGCAAAGCCGATGAGCGTGAAGCGTGCCGGCGACATGTCCGCGTCCTTTCGCAAGAGCCCGTGCTATGTGGAAACTCTTGCAGCGGCGCTCGCGCGGCGCAAGAGCCCGCAGAGCCGCATCATGAGGTCAGCATGACGTCGCACAGTGGCACGAAACGCACGCTCGGTCCGATCGGCGACAAGATCCTGTTCGAGAACGAGCACATCCGGCCAAAGCAATCGCAATCCGCGAGCGCATGCACAACGCTGTCATTGCGAGGAGCGCATAGCGCGACGAAGCAATCGCGACCCGCGAACGCATGGGCAAGTGAAGAGGGATTGCTTCGCCTTCGCTCGCAATGACGCCCCTGCGGGGCGTCATTTATCCGGCAGCACCGCGATGGCATTGATCTCGATCAGATACTCGGGCGAGGTCATCTTGCACACCTCGACCATGGTGGAGGCGGGCGCCGGCGCCTTGAAGTATTCGCGGCGCACTTTGTGGATCGTGTCGAAGTGCTCCATGTTGCGCACGTAGACATCGACGCGGCACACGTCGTCGAGGGTGCCGCCGGCCTCCTCGACCGCGGCCTTGAGGTTCTCGCACACCTGCCGGGTCTGCGCCTCGATGTCGCCGATGCCCGCGATCGTCCCGTCGACGCGGCGCGACGTCATGCCAGAGAGGAAGACCAATGTGCCGCGCGCCGCGATCGCGGTCGCGTGCGAGAAGTGGCCGTTGGGCTGGCGGATTCTTGGCGACACGATCTGTTTCTTGGGCATCGGGATCCTCGTTTTCAGGACTTGAGCGCGGCCGGGACATCCACCTTGAGACGCTCCGCGAGCTTACGCAATGCCGCCGCGGTCACCGCCGCGACGCGGCAGGTCGAGCGATTGCGCGCGGCGGCGCGCGCGGCCGGATCGCCCGGCATCATCGCGGCCGCGGCGCCGGCCGCCAGACGCGAGGAGCGCACGCGCTGCGCGACGGCATCGACCGCGCCGGCGAAATCCTCACGCGGGCGGAAGGCGCCGACGTCGATCGCCAGGAAGAAATGCGCGCAGTCGTACGGCACCGCGGCGTCGCCATAGAGCGGCATCACGTTGTCGCCCATGCCGCCGGTGGAGAGGCCGCCGCACAGGAAGTCGATCATCACGGCGAGGCCGAAGCCCTTCGGCCCGGCGGCCGGCAGCAGCATGCCCTTGATGGCGGCGGCCGGATCGGTGGTGGGCACGCCCTGGGCGTCGCTCGCCCAGCCCTCCGGCAAGCGCTCGCCGCGCGCTTCGGCAAGACGGATCTTGCCCATGGCGCTCGCGCTGGTCGCGAGATCGAGCACGATCGGGGCACCGTCGCCCGGCACCGCGATCGCCAGCGGATTGTTGCCGACGAGGCGCTCGGCGCCGCCCGGCGCCGGCATCAGCGGGCGCGTGTTGGAGAGCACCATGCCGATGCAGCCGGCGCGCGCGATCTCCGCGGCCCAGCGGCCGGCCGTGCCGAAATGGAAGGCGTTGCGCACCGCCACGGCGCCGAGCGCATGCTCGCGTGCCCGCGCCACGGCCAGCTCGACCGCCATCACGGCGGTGACCTGACCGAGCGCGTTATCGCCGTCGATCACGACCGCGCCGCCGCGCTCCGACGCGACGTGTCCCACCGCAGTCGGCGACACCGAGCCAGCCGCGATGCGGTCGACATACATGGGCAACAGCATGACGCCGTGCAACTCGATCTCCTCGCAATCCGCGGACACGAGTCCTTCAGCGACGAGTCGTGCGGAACGCGCGGGCACGCCTGTCGACGCAAGAATGGCGACGACGAAGTCGATGAGCTCGCCGGGAGCGATGGCGACACGCTCGGGCGAAACCATCATCGCGCTTAATCCATTATTTGGCGCATGTCCTTGACGGCGAACCGGTGTCCACTTCGCCGGGACATGCGCTAACGCGCGTCCTGCTCGTCGGTGTACCACGACGGCTTCTGCGGATAGTGCGGGCCGTCATAGATCTCGATCACGACGGTCTCCTCGTGCGCGACCGCGGGCCCGTGCACGTGGCCTTTCGGGTTGCAGTAGAAGCTGCCCGCCGAGAGCACCACGCCGGTCTTGGTGTATTCGTAGCGGCCGCTCAGGCAGAACATGAACTGGTTCGACGCGTGCAGGTGCGGCTGCGGAATGCCGGCGCCCTTGGCGAACCTGATCAGCGCGATCGAGGCGCCGCTCGCCTCGTCGCGCCACAGCATCTTTTCCGAGATGCCCTTGAGCGACTTCTCGCGCCACGGCAACGCGTCCGACTGGATCAGGATTTCCTTGAGATCGGGCGCGCCGGCGGGCAGATCGAGCATGGCTTCCTCATGTGCGACAGGGCCGATCGCGATATCGGTGCCGCCAGACTTCTTGATTGAGATCAATGGGTTCGGGACCCGTCCCGGAAACATGCCTGCACGGCCGGCGCATTGCAAGGCCGGCGCCCGACGGCAACCTTTTGCCGGATTTGGCGCGTTCTGGCATATGGAGGCGGGCGGCCCGATTGCTGTTGCGGAGACCTCGCATGCGACGCCTGGTGATCGGCGTGATGGTCGTGTCCTTGGCGGCACCCGCATTCGCGCAAGACGCGTCGCGCGGCAGCCGGCACAAGAAGACCGAGGAGAAGACCCAGACGCCGGGCGTGAAGGCCGACGACAAGGCTTACAAGTCGGCGCTGGATCGGCTGCCGGCGCAGACCTACGATCCCTGGGCGACGACGCGGCCACCTGCCGACAAGCACTGAGCCGTTGCCGCGTGGCAATTGGCTGCGCCAGCGCAGGCTTGGCGCTGCCGAGGCGCGCATCTATCATCGCTGCCTTCGAGCCGATCGCCGTCGCGGACGGCGAGCCGTCGGCATTCCGTTCCGGGGGATCCATCACATGAAGCGCATCATTGCGGCCGCGGTGCTGGCCGTGCTGGCCGGCTCGGCGTCGGCGCAGGAGGTGACGCTCAAGGCGATCACCGCGTTTGCCGAGAACACGACCTATTCGCGCCCGTTCGAACGCTTCGTCGCGCGCGTAAACAAGGACGGCCAGGGCCTCATCCACATCAACTATATCGGCGGGCCGAAGGCGATGCCGCCGTTCGAGGTCGGCAATGCGCTCAAGAGCGGCGTGGTCGACATCGCCAACGCGACCGGCGCGTTCTACACCAACGTGATGCCGGAGGCCGACGCCTGGAAGCTCACCGAGCACTCGATGGCGGAGCTGCGCAAGAACGGCGGCTACGACTTCATGGCGCAGCTCTATGCGCAGAAGATGAACGCGATCTTTCTCGCGCGCCTCGTCGACAACAATCCGTTCCACCTCTACCTCAACAAGCCGATCAGCAAGCCCGATCTCACCGGCCTCAAGCTGCGCATCACGCCGGTCTATCGCGACTTCTTCCAGGCGCTCGGCGCGACCGTGGTGCAGACGGCGCCCGGCGAGGTCTACACCGCGCTCGAGCGCGGCGTGGTCGACGGCTATGGCTGGCCGATCACCGGCGTGTTCGATCTCGGCTGGAACGAGAAGACGAAATACCGCGTCGATCCGGGCTTCTACACCGCCGAGGTCTCGGTGCTGGTGAACAAGGCGACGTGGGAGAAGCTCACCGATGCGCAGCGCAACGTGCTGCGCAAGGCAGCGGAGGCCGGCGAGACCGAAGCCTTCGCGGCGTTCGCGGCCGAGAACGCCAAGGAGACCAAGCGCCAGGCGGATGCGGGCATCCAGACGATCAAGCTCGGCGACGCGGAGGCGGCGGCATATCTGGCGAAGGCCTACCAGGCCGGTTGGGACGGCGTGATCCGCCAGAGCTCGCAGAACGGCCCGAAGTTGCGGGCGCTGTTCGCGAAGACGAAGTAGCGCAAGTGATCGCGCTTCGTCACCCTCCCCTGCAGGGGGAGGGTCGACCGCCGAAGGCGGTCGGGGTGGGGTGTGGGCGCCGCAGCCACCCCACCCCGCTCGCCTTCGCTTCGCTGCGGCGAGCGACCCTCCCCCTGCAGGGGAGGGTGCGCAAGAGCCGCAATCGCTGGAGCAAGCCGCTGTGATGCTCACCCTCTCCCGCTGGTACGGGCGGCTGCTCGAGGGCATGCTGATCATCGCCTGCGCGCTCTTGTTCATCATGACGCTGATGATCGGCGCGGACGTGGTGCTGCGCAATCTCGGGCTTGGCGGCATACCGCCGAGCAACGAGCTCTCGGAAGACATTCTCTATCTGATCACGCTGCTGGCGGCGCCCGGCTTGCTGCGGCAGGGGCAGCACATCCGCATCGACATCGTGCTGCGCGCGCTGCCGTTGCGCGCCGGCTGGGTGCTGGAATGGATCGGCGACATTCTCGGCCTCGTCTGCTGCCTCTTCTTCGTGCGCTACGGCATCCGTGTCGCCGCCGACAGCCTCGCCAACGGGTCGCTGTCGATCAAGACGCTGGTCATGCCCGAGTGGTGGCTGCTGGTGCCGATGCCGGTCGCGTTCGTGCTGCTCACGATCGAGTTCATCTTCCGCATGCATCGGCTCGCGCGCGGCGGCAAGCAGCCGCGCGAAGACGCGGTCTCGGCAGCCTGAACGGCGAGGATCGATAATGTCCTGGCAGATGGCCGCATTGCTGCTGCTCGGCGGATCGACCGTGCTGCTTTTCATCGGCATGCCGGTCGCGTTCTCGTTCATCGCCATCAACCTGATCGGTGCGATCCTCTTCCTCGGCGGCGAGCCCGGCCTCGCCCAGCTCGTGCGCAACAGCGCCGCCAGCGTGACTAACTTCTCGCTCACGCCCATCCCGCTGTTCATTCTCATGGGCGAGGTGCTGTTTCACACCGGCCTCGCCGTCAAGGTGATCGACGGCATCGAGCGGCTGATCCGCCAGGTGCCGGGGCGGCTCGCGGTCGTGGCGGTCGTCGCCGGCACGGTGTTCTCGGCGATCTCCGGCTCGACCATCGCGACCACCGCGATGCTCGGCTCGCTGATGCTCCCCGTGATGCTCGCGCGCGGCTACAATCCCGTGATGGCGACCGGCCCGATCATGGCGATCGGCGCGGTCGACATGCTGATCCCGCCCTCGGCGCTCACGGTGCTGCTCGGCAGCCTCTCGGGCATCTCGATCTCCAAGCTCTTGATCGGCGGCGTCGTGCCCGGGCTGATCCTCAGCGTCGCCTTCGTCGCCTACATCGTGGTGCGCGTGCGCGCCGACCCGTCGCTCGCGCCGGCGACGTCGATCGAGGCGCGCACCGGCTGGGCGCGCTACGAGCTGCTTTTCTACTACGTGCTGCCGCTGGTCTCGATCTTCGTCGTCGTGATCGGCGCCATGTCGGGCGGCTTCGCGACGCCGACCGAGTTGGCGGCGCTCGGCGCCATCGCCACCATGGGGCTCGCCGCCGCCTATCGCGCGCTGACCACGACGGCGCTCGCCAAGGCGCTGCGCGGCACCGTCGGCATCTCGGCGATGATCCTGTTCATCATCCTCGGCGCCACCACGTTCTCGCAGATCCTCAGCTTCTCGGGCGCGACGGAAGGCATCGTCACCACCGTGTTCGCCGGCAACCTCTCGCCGTTCGCGATCCTCGCCGGCATGATGCTGCTGCTCATCTTCCTCGGCATCTTCGTCGACCAGGTCAGCATGATGCTGATCACGCTGCCGGTGTTCATGCCGATCGTGCAGAAGCTCGACATCGACCTCGTGTGGTTCGGCGTGCTCTATCTCATCTGCATGCAGCTCGGCCTGCTGCTGCCGCCGCACGGGCTCTTGCTCATGACCATGCGCGGCGTCGCACCGCCCACCGTCACCATGGCGCACATCTTCCGCGCCGTGGTGCCCTATATCGCGATGAGCCTGGTCCTGCTCGTGCTGATCATCATCTTCCCAGCGATCGCGACCTGGCTGCCGGCGCTGCTTGGCTAGACCGTCACCGTCAGTGCATCACCTCGGGAGCGGCACCATGCCCATCCAGAACATGAGCTTGTCGCCGACGTTGATGTCGTAGGTGCGCGCGAAGGTGAGCTTGCCGTCGTCGCCGATGCGGAAGACCGAGAGGCCGGCCGCGACGGTCTTCACCGCATCGCCGTCGCGCACGTCGACCGGCAGATTGTGCTCCGCCACCAGGAGCTTGCCGCTCGGATGGATGTGGAAGGTCCGCGGGTGGATCTTCTGCGTCTCGATGTGCTGGATCGGCTTCGGCTCGCCGGTCGCCTGGTCGATGGCGTAGACCACGATGCTGTTCTCGCCGCCCTTGAACACCTGCCGTCCCTTGAACTCGACCGTCGCCTCCGCGCGATTGGCGCCGTAGAGGAAACGACCATTGGGATGGACATGGACCGTGCCGGCCGCCTGGCGCGCGCGGATGTTGTTGGGCTGCTCGAGCGTCTCGGCGCGATAGACGATGTCGGGCACGATGCGGCCCGGCTCCATCCGGTACATGACCATCTTGTTCTGCGTCTCGATCGACACGTACATCCACGGCTTGGTCGGATGGAAATCGAGGTGGCGCGGGCCGAACCCCTTGCCGCCGTTCGGCGCGACCGACACCTCGTTCGAGAGCATGCCGTTCTTGTAGTCGAACACTTTCAGCGCGCCCGGATCCTCCGCCTTGGTGGGCGTGCCCTCGTTGCCGCGCGTGACCAGGATGGCAAGCCGGTTGTCGGGCGTGGTGCGGATCTGATGCGCAAAGATGCCGGCCTCGATCGGGCCCGGCTGCTTCACCTCCTCGCCGGGCGAAAAGTCCTTGTTGATGCGAAAAACGCGCACGCCGCTCGGGTTGTTGAAGGCGACCAGGATGTGCTCGGACGGAATATCGAGGCTGCAGTGGATCGGGCGCACCGGCAGCGGAATTGGCGCGCCGTGCTTGGTGAGCGCGCCGGTCGCCGGGTCGATCGCCAACGCGGTGACGTGATGCTCGGTTCCGGCCTTGCCATAGCCCGACGCGCTGCTCGACGTTGCCACGTAGAGATAGCGGCGCGACGCATGCGGCCAGGCATATTGCACGCCGGCCGGCAGCGTCACGGTCTCGCGCTTGATCAGCTCGGCCTTGGCGACGTCGACATCGTAATGCGTGAGGTCGGGGCCGACATTCGCATAGAGCGCGGCCTTCGCGGCCGGCTGCTGCGCCGACGCCACCCCGGACGCCGCGAGGCTGCCGGCGGCAGCGGACAAGAAGGTTCTGCGGTTGAACATGGCAATTCCTCCCGGTGATCGATCTGCCGTCGATGTGAAACGGGTCGCAGTATCGCGGCTGCGGCAGCTGCCGTGATCTTACGGTCAGCATTGCGCCATGGCCATGCCACCCTTGCGACCTGCTGCCGACGCTACTCGGATAGTGGCGCATCCTCAGCGCCGTCTTGCGGGCGCTCATACACAGGCGCAGGCTGATACCCGCACGGCAGGGGACGACGAAGGGGACGGTGATCCCACCCAGAACATGCCGAGGGAGGAACCATGAGCAAGCCACACGACAAGCCTGATGACGCGCGCCGCGCCTTCCTGCTCGGCGCCGCGGTCGCCGCCGCGGGCGCCAGCCTCGCGACCGAGGTGCGCGCGGAGGATCACACCACCCACAAGGTGCCCGACGCGGCCCAGCCGATGGGCCCGGCCGAGGGCCACGGTGCCTTCTTCAACGATGATGACGCCGCCACGGTGGCGGCGTTCACCGAGCGGCTGTGGCCGGCGGCGCCCGGCAAGCCGGGCGCGATCGACATGGGCGTGCTCAACTACATCGATCTCGCGCTCGCCGGCGCGTACGCGGATCAACAGGATTTCTACCGGCGCGGCCTCGCGCAGCTCGACGCCTATTGCAAATCGGCGCACGGCAAGCCGTTCGCCCAGCTCAACGTCGCGACCCAGGATCGACGTCATCCGCGCGCTCGAGCAGGGCAAGGCGACGGGCTTCGTGTGGCCCGCGGCGCCGGCGTTCTTCAACACGGTGCGCACGCACACCATGGAGGGCATGTTCGCCGACCCGGTCTATGGCGGCAATCGCAACTTCGCGGGCTGGCGGCAGGTCAACTTCCCGGGCGCCCAGCCCGTCTTCACCGCCGCCGACATGCAGAGCCGCGAGGCGTTCACGCGCGCGCCGATCGTGGGGCTGCAGTCCCGCGCCGACAACTCGCGGAGGGGCTAAAGCCATGGCACTCACCAAGACCGACGCCGTCATCGTGGGCGTGGGCGCGGCCGGCGGCATCCTTGCGGCCGAGCTCGCCAAATCGGGCATGAAGGTCATCGGGCTCGAGCGCGGACCGCGCCTCAAGACCGCGGACTTCGAGCCGCATGACGAATTGCGCTACTTCCAGCGCCAGGATCTGCGTCCCGATCCCAAGCGCCAGCCCGTCACCTGGCGGCCCAACGACAAGGCGCGCGCCCATCCGCTCGCCTCGCTCAACTACGGCAACCAGGCGGGCGGCGGCACCGTGCACTACGGGACGCTGTCGTGGCGCATGCACGAGGACGATTTCCGTCCGCGCACGCAGACGATCGCACGCTACGGCGCTGCCGCGATCCCGCAGGACTTTTCGCTCGTTGACTGGCCCGTGGGCTACGCCGAGCTCGAGCCGTTCTACGACAAGGCCGAGTACGAGCTCGGCATCTCCGGCAAGGCCGGCAACCTGCAGGGACGAAAGATTGACGGCGGCAACGTGTTCGAGGCGGCGCGCCGCCGCGACTATCCGCTGCCGCCCCTCTTGATGGACCAGTCCGGCACCCTGTTCGACGAGGCGACGCGCAAGCTCGGCTATCATCCGTTCTCGTCGCCGCGCGCGATCGTGTCCAAGCCCTACAACGGGCGGCCGGGCTGCACCTATTGCGGCTTCTGCCAGGCCTTCGGCTGTCACGTCGGCGCGAAGTCGTCGATCCTCGTCACCAAGCTGCCGGAGGCGGACTCGACCGGCAACTTCACGCTGGTCACCGGCGCCATGTGCCACGCGGTCAACACCGACACCAGCGGCAAGGTGACCGGCGTCTCCTATTACGGCCCGGGCGGCAACGACGAGAAGATCGAGGCCGAGCTCGTGATCCTCACGACTTTCATCTACGACAACGTGCGTCTGCTGATGCTGGCGAAATCCGACAAGCATCGCAACGGCCTCGCCAACTCGAGCGGCGAGCTCGGCCGCCACCTGATGGCGCACATGATGCCGAACGTGTTCGTCACCTTCGACGACCGCTTCGTCAACAACTTCATGGGGCCGAGCGCGCAGAAGCACACGATCGACGACTTCAACGCCGACAACTTCGACCATGGCGGGCTCGGCTTCATCCGCGGTTCGCAGATCTCGATCGGCACGCCCAACCTCGAGGGCGGCCCGATCGCCGCCTCGACGGTGGCGCCGCCGCCCGGCGTGCCGCGCTGGGGCGCCGGCTACCGCGACTTCTTCTCGCACTTCTACGCGCGGCATGGCGTCATGGTCGGGCAGACCGAGAACCTGCCCTACCCGGACCAGGCGATCGATCTCGATCCGCATGTGCGCGACGCCTGGGGCCTGCCGGCGCCGCGGCTGACCTACGACTTCCGCCGCCCGAACGAGATGAAACGCATCGCGTTCGTGCAGGCCAAGATGGAGGAGATCGGCCGCGCGATGGGCTCGCCGCACGTGTGGCGCACGCCGCTGCCGCCCGGCATTCCGGGCGCGCACCACGAGGGCGGCACGCGCATGGGCAGCGACCCCAAGACCTCGGTCGTCAACCGCTACGGCCAGAGCTGGGACAATCCCAACCTGTTCGTGATCGGCTCATCGACCTTCCCCACGATGGGCGCCGGCTTCAACCCGACGCTGACGATCCAGGCGCTGGCGTACTACAGCGCCGACGCGATCGTGAGCCGCTACAAGAAGAGCCCGGGGGCGCTGTTGTAACGCACAGCATCGTGTCCCGGGCGCAGTGCGGCACGAAGTGCCGCGCTGCAGAACCGGGACCCACGCTTCGTGTCATGCGGCAAAGATGGGCCCCGCCTCAGCGCTGCAGCACTTCGTGCTGCAGCGCGTCCGGGGCACGATTCCGCGTATGCGGCAGCCTTAATCTCACGCATCGAATGCCTTCATCCAATCCGCACTCTGACCGTGGCCCGCATAGAACGCCTCGAGCCTTCCGCGCGTGCCCTTCTCGCGATCGGCCGGCGCCAATCCGAGGAAGCGCACCGCGTTGGTGAACATGATCTTGTCGATCTCGCCGTCGCGGAAGCCGGCTTCGGCGAGAAAGTCGCCGACCAGATCGACGTAGAAGACGTTCGCTCGCTTGGGCGTGAACCCCGCTTCGCGACCGACCATGGTCCAGTCGCTGCCGAAGATGAGATGGTCGGCGCTCGCCGGGAACGTCCGGCGGAACGACGCGAGGTGCCCGAGCAGCGCCTTGCGCTTCGCGTCGGCGTCGCCGAGCATCTCGCTGTAGTAGCTCAGATCCGCGAAGGCGTACGACTGCGGCGCGCGGGCGAACATTCGCCCGACCGTCCACTCCCATGTCGCATCGATCTTGGGCGGCTGGCCGATCTGCCGGAAGCCGCCGAAGTGCGCCATGTTGAGGCGTAGCGTCGGAAATTTCTCCAGCACCATCGCCCAGAACTTCGGATTGGCGCGCAGGCCGTATCCCGGGCCCGCCTCGTTCGAGGCCACCGCGTGCGCCATGATCGGCACGTTCTTCTCGGCGCACCAACCGTAGAGCTGCGCGAGCGCGCGATCGAGCGCTTCGCCCGTCTGCTCGCCGAGCTGCGCCTTCACGTGATCCGGAAAGTCGGTGCCGATGCCGACATTGTCGATCGGGCGGAAGCCCATCGGCGGATAGAGCTTGACGCCGATGAACCCGCCGCGCTCGATCGCGCGGCGCACGATCGCGAGCGGCTCGGCGGCTGGCGCGCCGCCGCTCTTGGTACCGTTCTTGGCGTGCAGCGCCTGGCGCAGCGGATCGAAACCGACGAAGCCGTGGCTGCGCTGCGCGTTGCGGCGCAGCGAGACGCGGGTCATCGCGTCGACCTGGTCCTGGATCGGCGTGTGGACATTGTCCTCGACCCACATGGAGAAATCGACCAAAGCCGGCGTCACCAACGCGGCGCGGTTGCGATGCAGGCGGCGCAGCTCCTCGGCGAGCTCGAGACGATGGCGGGTGAACAGCAGCGCCCATTGCACGTTGCGGCCGATGGTGTGCTCGGCGCCGCCGTCGTAGAGGCGGCGCGCCACGTCGGAGAGGTTCTGCGATTCGATCAGCGCCGCGACCTCGTCGGCGCGCGGGTTGCTGGAGAAGATGCCCGGCGAGACTTCGTTGAGGATCAGCTTCTGCAGCTCGATGATGCCGACATCGGCGGCGCGCGCGTTGCGGACGGTGAGCTCGCGCAGGATATCCTTCGACCAGATCTTGCGCAGCACCCGCTCGATATTGGCGATGTCGCGCGCGCGCTGCTCGGCGGCGGTCGGCAGGCGCGCCGAGCCGGCATCGAGCGCGTCGATGAACTTGATCTCCGCGGCCGGCAGCGGCGCCTGGTCCTGCATGATGGTCGCCAAGGCGTGGATCATCACCGTGAACGCCTGGGGATAGCGCGCAAAGAGCGAGCCGAGCTGCTTATAGGCGGGGATCAGCACCTTCTTGGTGAAGCCCTCGATGGGAATATCGCGCGCGTTGAACAGATGGCAGTGCGCGTCGATCAGGCGGCGGATCGGAGCGCGCGGCTTTTGAGCCTGCGCCAAGCCGGCGCGCGCGCCGGCCGCGCCGGCGACCGCCAATCCGCCGGCGATGAAATCGCGACGTTGCATCACGTTTTTCCTCGCCCCAAATGTTGACCGCCACTCCGCGCCTGCGAGCACGAAGTGGCGATCGAACTCATTCCTCGTGTCCCGGGCGCCATGCAGCACGAAGTGCTGCTTTGCAGAACCGGGACCCACGCTTTGTGCTCGCACCACCCTGGGCCCCGGCTCTGCGCCGCAGCACTGCGTGCTGCATTGCGTCCGGGGCACGCGGCCGTCTTACGCGAACTTCACGTTCTTCAGTGGCAGGCTGCGCACCGGCTGGCCGGTCGCGGCCTGGATCGCGTTGAGCACCGCCGGCGTGGTGACGCAGATGGTCGGCTCGCCGACGCCGCCCCAGAAGTCGTAGGTCGGGACGATCACGGTCTCGACCTTCGGCATCTCGGCGAGGCGCAGGATCTGGTAGCGATCGAAGTTGACGTTGGTCATGCGCCCGTCCTTGACGGGGCACTCGCCGTAGAGCGCGGCCGTCAGGCCATAGGCGACCGAGCCCTCGACCTGCGCGGCGATCTGGCCGGGATTGACCGCATGGCCGCAGTTCAGCGCCAGCACGAGGCGATGCACCTTGAGCTTGCCCTCCTTGAGCGAGATCTCGGCGACCGCCGCCGAGTAGCTCCCGTAGCCCATGAACTGCGCGATGCCGCGATGGACGCCGGCCGGCAGCGGCTTGCCGTAGCCCGCCTTCTCGGCCACCGTATCGAGCACCGCGAGATGCTTGGGGAATTTCTCCATCAGGGCGCGGCGGAACGCGAGCGGGTCCTTGCCGGCCGCGCGCGCCACCTCGTCCATGAAGCATTCGAGATAGACGGCGTTCTGGTTGGTGTTGACGCCGCGCCACGGGCCGACCGGCACGTGGGTGTTGCGCATCGCGTACTCGATCTGCAGGTTCGGCACGCCGTAGCCGAACTGCGAGTCGCCCGGCGCCTGGTACCAGCCCTGCAGCTGGCGCTCCTTCGGGCCGCCGACCGGCAAGGTCGGCGCGAGAAACGCGTTGATCGACTGGCCGGACACGCGGATGCGCAGGCCGGTGAGCTTGCCGTCGGCATCGAGGCCGGCGGTGAGCTTGCATTGCGAGATCGGCCGGTAGAAGTCGTGCCCGGTGTCTTCCTCGCGCGCCCAGATCAGCTTGACCGGGGTGCCGGGAAACTCCTTGGCGATCGCGACCGCCTGGCGCACGAAGTCCTGCGTGCCGCCGCGCCGGCCGAAGCCGCCGCCGAGATCGGGCCGGTAGACCTCGCACTTGTTGAGCGCAATCCCGGAGGCTTCGGAGAGCGCCGCGAGCGACGCCTCGGCGTTCTGCGTCGGCACCCACGCCTCGGCCTTGTCGGCGCTGACGCGCGCCGTGCAGTTCATCGGCTCCATGGTGGCATGGGCGAGGAAGGGCGTGCGGTAGACCGCCTCGACCTTCTTCGCCGCCGCCGCGATCGCCTGCGGCGCGTCGCCCACGCCCCAGCCGCCGTTGCTCGCCGGCGCGTCGAGGCCCTCGGCGAGATGCGCCGCGATGGTCGCGTCGGATGCCGCCGCATTGGCGCCGAGGTCCCACTCGATCAGCAGCGCCTCGAGCGCGCTCTTCGCCCGCCACCAGGTGTCGGCGACGACCGCGACCGTCGAGTCGTTCACGCGCACAACCTTGCGGAAGCCCGGGCGCTTGGCGATCTTCGCCTCGTCGAAGCCCTTGAGCTTGCCGCCGAACACCGGGCACTGCTTGATCGCGGCGCACAGCATGCCGGGCAGCTTGGTGTCGATCGCGTAGACCTTGCTGCCGTCGAGCTTGGGCGCGGTGTCGAGCCGCTTCAACGGATGGCCGGCGATCTTCCAGGTGCGCGGATCCTTGAGCGTGATGCTCTTGGGATCAGGCGGCGTCACCTTGGCGGCGTCGGCCGCGATCTCGCCGTAGCGGACGCTGCGCTTCGACGCCGCATGCGTGATCACGCCGTCGGCGACGCTGAGCTCGCTCGCCGGCACGTTGAGCTTGGTGGCCGCGGCCTGCACCAGCATGATGCGCGCCGCGGCGCCGCCGCGCCGCACATAGTCCTGCGAGATGCGGATGCCGCGGCTGCCGCCGGTGCCCATCTCGCCCCACACGCGCTTGTGCGCGAGATTCTGCTGCGGCGTGATCGGGTCGGTCGCGACCTTCTTCCAGTCGCATTCCAATTCTTCGGCGACGAGCTGCGCGAGGCCCGTGAGCGTGCCCTGCCCCATCTCGGAGCGGGCAATGCGGATCGCGCAGGTGTCGTCGGGCTTCACCACCACCCAGGCATTGACCTCGGCGCCGGCCGCGCCTTCGGCGCGCGCCGTGTCGATGTCGAACGGCAGATGCATGCCGAGCGCGAGGCCACCGCCCGCGGCGGCGGAGCCGACCACGAACTTGCGGCGCGAGACCTTGCGCGAGGTCGTGTTGTCGATCGTGTGCTTCATTGTGTTTTTCATGGCGGACCTCCTCAGCCCCGGCGCTCGAGCAAGGTCGCGGGCACGACCGAGCCTTCGGTCTGGCCCGCCGCGAGATGCACGGCGGCGCGGATGCGCTGATAGGTGCCGCAGCGGCAGATGTTGGTCATCGCCTCGTCGATGTCCTGGTCGGTCGGCTTGGGCTTCTTGGCGAGCAGCGACGCCGCCGCCATGATCTGGCCGGACTGGCAGTAGCCGCATTGCGGCACGTCGATCTCGGCCCAGGCCTTCTGCACCGGATGCGACGCGTCGGCCGAGAGGCCCTCGATGGTCGTGATCTTGTCGGTCGCGCCGACGGCGGAGAGCGGCAGCGAGCAGGAGCGCGTCACCTCGCCGTTGAGGTGGATCGAGCAGGCGCCGCATTGCGCGATGCCGCAGCCGAACTTGGTGCCGGTCAGCCCGATCTGCTCGCGGATGACCCACAGAAGCGGCGTATCGGGCTCCGCCTCGACCTCATGCACCTTGCCGTTGATGTTGAGCCTTGTCATGCGCGTCCTCTCCATTGGCCTTACGGGCCGTTCGTGTTCACGACGGAGGATTGAGCGGGAGCAGGCGCACATCGCCGATACCGCCGCTTCGACGCGAGTCTATCGCTACGTCAGCCGCATTGAAACGGGGGTTGCGGCGCGATCACATGCGCAAAGCGGTATTCGTCGGTCGGATTCGGGCACTCGTCGCGATCCGTATCCGCATGAGCTCGTCATGGCCGGGCTTGTCCCGGCCATCCACGTCTCTCTTTTTGCGGCAAAGGCGTGGATGCCCGGGACAAGCCTGGACAAGCCCGGGCATGACGAAGAGATGCATTCAGCCCGCGCGCTGCGGCTTGCGCTGGCTGCTCGGCGCCGGCGCCGCGGTCGAGATGCCGTTGGGCGTGAAGTGCAGGTCGAGCACGCGCCACTCGTCGTATTTGTCGGCCGGCAGCGACGTGTAGGCCGGGCACTTGGTCAGCGCCTTCATCACCAGCTCTTTGAGCGTGAACGCCTGCATCGACGCCGACCCGCCGAGCAATTCCGGCGGCGCCGCGAGGCTGCCGTCGCGCCGCAGGCGGACGCGGACGTAGAGCGTCAGGTTGGCCGCCTTGGCGAGCGCGGGCGACGGCGTCCAGCAGCCCTGCAGGTGCGCCGCGAACCCGCTGATTTCCTCCGCCGAGAGATTGGCCTTGTAGTCCGAGGGCGGGCCGCCGCTCAGGCCGGCGACCGGCGGCGGCAGGCCGAGCAGTTGCGCGAGTTGCGCGGCCTGGCCGGATGCCGGCGGCGCAGGCGGCGGGCTTGGCGCCGGCGCGGCGGAGGGCGCGAGCGGCGGCGCGAAGGCGTCGAGCGCGGGTTGCGGCGGCGGCGGAGGTGGCGGAGGTGGTGCGCCCGATGCTGATTGCGGCGCCGATGCGGGCTGTCGCGGCGGCTGGGCCTGCTGCGGCTGCGTCGGCGGCTGAGGCTTGTCCGTGATGTCGGGAAACTGCGGCGGCGGCGGCGTCTCCGCCTTGGTTTTTTCCTCCTTGGCTTTTTCCGCCGCCTTGTCGAGATCCTCCGGCGTGACGAGATCGACCGTCACGGCCTTGGCGGGCTCGGGTTCCAGGAGCCGGGGGGTCAGCACCAGGACGGTGCCGAGCAGCGCCACATGAACGATGGCCGAGAGTGCCAGCCCGCCGGTCAGCACGTACCCGGCGGCGCGCAATCGCGCCAGCAACGGCACGCGTGCGGCCGGCGCCGCCGTGGCCGCAACGGCGCCGTCGGCCATCGTGTCGGCAGCCGTCGTGTCGGCAGCCGTCGTGCTGGCAGGCACTTCACTGGCAGACATGACCCTCACGCGTCGGCGCGCGCCATCGCATGTGCCACCCCCTGGTGCAATCAATTGATAGCACGGCGAATGCGGCGAAAGTGGACGTTGAGCCGCGCCCCGCAACGGCCGGCGCAGGCAGCGCCGGCCGCGCCGTCAACCTTCCGCGAAAGTCGCGAGCCGCCCGCGCTGGCTCGGGTCGCGCAGCTTCATCAGCGCGCGCGCCTCGATCTGGCGGATGCGCTCGCGCGTCACGCCGAAGATCTGGCCCACTTCCTCGAGCGTGTGCTCGGCCATGCCGCCGATGCCGAAGCGCATGCGCAGGATGCGCTCCTCGCGCGGCGTGAGCGCGCCGATCGCCTCGGTCACCACGTCGCGCAGCACGCTCGCCTCGACGGCGGCCTGCGGATCGACCGTGTTCGGCGCCGCGATCAGGTCGCCGAGCGTGGCGTCGCCGTCCTCGCCGATCGGCATGTCGAGGGAGGCCGGCTGCTGCACCAGCGACAGCACCTGCTCGATGCGCGCGACCGGCACGCCGGTGCGCACCGAGATCTCGTCGGCGGCGGGCTCGCGGCCCTTTTCCTGGTAGAGCTTGCGCCGGTCGCGCAGCACGCGCGCCGCCACCTCGGTCATGTGCACCGGGATGCGAATCGTCCGGCTCTGGTCCGCGATGGCGCGCGCGATCGACTGGCGGATCCACCACACCGCATAGGTCGAGACCTTGACGCCGCGCCGGTAGTCGAACTTCTCGATCGCGTGCATCAGGCCCATGTTGCCTTCCTGGATCAGGTCCAGGAGATCCATCGCGCCGTTGCGGCGGTAGCGCTTGGCGATCGCGACCACGAGCGGCAGATGCGCGCGCACCATCTCCTCGCGGCCGCGCATGACCTCGCGCCGCGCCTTGCCGACCTCGGCGGCGAGCGCGCGGAACTCGACGATCGGCAGCCCGACGCGCTCGGCGACCGCGACGATCTCGCCGCGCAGCTGCGCGACGCGGTCGGCGTTGCGGCGCGCGAGCTTCTGCCACGCGATCGAGCGCGGCAGGTCGGCGAGCCAGTCGGCATCGAGCTCGTGGCCCATGTGGCGCGCCAGCATGTCGCGACGCGCGACGCCGCAGTGCTCGGCGAGGCGGACCAGCTCGCGATCCGCGTGGGCGAGCGCGCGCTGCTCCGCCTCGAGCGCGGAAACGAGCTCCGCGACGCGATCGGCGCGCAGCCGCAGCGGGACGGCCTCGCGGGAAAACTTGGCGATGAGCTCGCGCAGGCGCGTGACCCGCGACTTGAGGATGTCGCGTCCGCGCACGACAGCGATGACGCGCTTGCGGCTGAGCTCCGCGATCTCGCGCGCGAGCGTCGACAGCATCTTGAAGCGCTTGAGCACGACCGGCAGCAGCGCTTCCTCGCGCGCCTGCACGTCGCCGTGCTCCTCGCTCGAGGAGACCGTTTCCTCGCTCTCGTCCGCCGACGGGGTCGGCGCCACGACCGGCGGACGATAGGTCGCCGGTGCGCCCGAGGTGTCGTTCACCGGCAGGTCGATCAGGTCGCGCAGGCGCACGCGCTCCTCGCGCAGCTCCTGGCCCCACTGCTCGATCCGCGCGATCAGCATCGGAATGGCGGAGAGACCCGCGACCAGCGCTTGCTGCGACGCCTCGATCCGCTTGGCGAGCGCAACCTCCTGCTCGCGCGTGATCATCTCGGCGCGGCCCATCTGGCGGAAATAGGTGGCGATGAGGTCGGGCGAGCGCGGCTCGGCGCGATCGGGCTTCACGGCCGGGCGTCGCGCCGGCGTGATCTCGAGGTCGACCGCGTCGGCCTCCCCGAGCTCGGGCGCCTCGTCGGCACCCAGGGCGGGAACATTGAGCGCCGGGCGCCCGGCCACCAGGGCGGGGCGCTCACGCAGCTCGGCCTCCTCGCGGACCCGATACTCCAGCGTCATTTCGGTCATTTCGGTCATCATACTGCTCAATACTGCTTCCGGCAGCAACCCCGGCAGACGCTTCCGGCGGCCCAGCGGCCGCCGGAAAAGCCTAGGACCGGCAAAGACTTGAGACCGCCGCCAGAACCGGCCGGAACTGCGAAATGGACGGGGGCGCGTTGCAGGCGCCGCCGGGGCGGCGCGGTCCGCAATCTCGGCGCTTCACATGGGGGGTTTTTGCGAAAAAATCAAGCGGTTCCAAAGGCGTACTCCCCCGGCGAAATGGCGGGCAAAAGACGCGCCCAAGCGTGGGCCGAAGCGCCGGCCGATGGGTGATCGCCAGGGCTGCCGATGCCGCGGCGAGGCAGAGTTTGGCGCCGCTCGCGCGATCCTCAATGCACGAGATCGATCTCGTTCATCAGCACGGCGTGGAACCCGGCGAACGGGACCCTTGCGACGATCGTCCGACGACACCAGCACGCTGCGAATGCGACGATCGTCACGGCCCTCGAGCACATGGCTCGCGGCCGGCACGTCACTGAACGCGGCGAGCAGCGGCTCGCGCACGCGCAGCGACCGGTCGCGCGCGGGGTTCGTGTCCTGGGCCCGCGCGAGAGCAGCGATTTGTTTCCAGGTGATGTCGCCGATAACATGCGTGCCGCCGACGCACGGGAACACGGTGTGGGACAAAAGCCGGAAGAGATCGCCTCAATTCAGGTCCTGCGTGCGGTCGCCGCGCTCGCGGTGTTCGCCGGCCACCTCGCGACGGAGCTGTACGACACGGCGCATTGGGATCCGCTTCCCCATCTGACGGTCCTGGCGGGCGGCGTCGACCTGTTCTTCGTGATCTCCGGATTCATCATGGTGCACGCGTCGCGCGACATGTTCGGTCGGGCGACGATGCGCCGGGAATTCGTGCGGCGACGGCTGATCCGGATCGTGCCGCTCTACTGGATGATCACCGGCGTGCTCGCGGTGCACGCGCTTCTGCGCTACGGCACGACCGGGCTCACGGCGGCGAATCTCTCGCCGGGTCTCATCATCTCGTCGTTCTTCTTCGTGCCGTGGGTGAGGCCCGACGGCGACATGACGCCGCTGCTCGCGGTCGGGTGGACGCTGAGCTATGAAATGCTGTTCTACCTGCTGTTGGCGCTCAGCCTTGCGCTGCCGAGACGCGCGGCCGTCGGCGCGACCGCGCTCATGCTGATCGCCGCCGTCGCGGCCGCGGTGCCGGGCGCCGGACCACCGGGGCCGACCGCGGGATGGCCCGCGCTGATCGCCGTCGAATTCATCTACGGCATGGCCATCGCGCTGATCGCCGGCGCCATGAAGCTCCCGCGCGCCGGCGCGCTCTCGATCCTGGGTATCGGCATTGCCGGTCTCGTCGTCGTGGCGCAAGCATCGCCGCAATCCGATTACCGCTTCGCCCTTTGGGGCATTCCCTGCGCGTTCGTCGTCGCCGGTGCGACGCTGCACCGATTCGCGCTGGCGAGCTGGCCCTGGAGACCGCTGATCGTGCTCGGAAACGCCTCGTACGCGCTCTACCTCGTCCACCCGTTCATGGCCATGCCGCGGCTCGCGGCCGCGAAAATATTTGGGGCGACGCCGGCAGCGTGGCGCGATCACCCGATGGCCTACGGCATCGCGCTGGTCGCCTTGATGATCGGCGTCGCCTTGGCGGTGCACTTTTTCGTCGAGAGGCCCGTGATCCGCATGTTGCGCCGGTGGTCGCGACGCGACCCCGTCGCGGCGCTGGCTCGAACATGAAAATCACCGACGTCAAAACCCACGTGCTCTCGACGCCGCTCGCGGAGCCGTTCGCGTTCTCGATGGGCTGGGTGGCGAAGCGCAGCACCATGGTGGTCGAGGTGGCGACCGACGACGGCATCACGGGCTGGGGCAAGTCGCTCTGTCACGGCCTGCAGCCGCCCGAGATCGCCGCCAACATCGTGCAGACGGCGCTCGCGCCGATCGTGATCGGGCAGGATCCGTTCGACGTTGATGTGCTGTGGGAGCGCATGTACAACCTCACGCGCCCGTTCGGACAGAAGGGCGCGGTGCCGAACGCGATCGCCGGCGTCGACATCGCGATCTGGGATTGCCTCGGCCGCGCGCTCGGCAAGCCCGTGCACAAGCTGCTCGGCGGCGCCTGGCGCACGCACGTGCAGCCCTATGCGACCGGCTTCTATCGCGTCGCCGGCAAGTCGTATCCGGCGGTTATGCGCAAGTGCCACGATCCTCGCGTGCTTGTGGTGTTACTTCACAATAGCTGCAATCAAGAAGGACTCCGTCCCCATGCAAATCATCGATCTCAATCATCAGCCGAAGGAGGAATGGCGGCCGGGCGTCATGACGCAGATGCACGTCTCGGCGCGCAACGGCACGACGCAGCTTTGCGTGTTCGAGCAGTGGTGCGACCCGGGCCACGGCGCGCCGACGCATCTGCACGCCGTCGAGGAAATCCTGCACGTGTTCGAAGGACAGGCCGAGGTATGGATCGGCGAAGCGCGGACCACGCTCACGTCGGGCCAGCTCGTCGTCGTGCCGGCCGGCCGCAAGCACGGTTTTTCCAACACCGGCAACACCGTGCTGCGCATCCAGTCCATGCTAGCGGAGCCCGTGTTCGAGGCGGCGTATGACGACAAGCGCGAGACGCCGCGGCGCCATTTGCCGGGCTAGGCTAGACTCTCCCGTGTCGCCGCGCGCTTCGGGATCGTAGTTCCGCAGCGGATGCCGGAGGGAGCGTAGCGTCATGAGTGTACGAGCGGGCGACTCGCGCGGCGCCATCACAACGAAGCTCACCACCCTCACACTGTCGCTCCTGCACGCCATGGCAGTGCTGGCGCTCAGCCGGCCGGCTGATCGTCCCAGCCCGCCGCCGGCCGCTCAAGCGGGCGCCGCCGGCGGTTGCTGCGGTTGCTGCGGCGGCGGCGATTGCTGCGGCGACTGCCGGGGCGGCGGCTGCCGGGGTGCAGGTTTGCGCTCCTTCCCGTTCCCCGCATAGAGCGGCTCGCAGCAACACAGCTCGTCCACCGCGTAGCGAACGATCAGATAGGCCTCGGTGATCTCGACCTCGGCCGGGAACTCGAAGTCCAAGCGGCACCGGTCCGCGTCGCGGCGCAAGACGATGCCGTCGAGGTCGGTCGCCCCGATATAAAGGCCCCGCCGCGCCGCGTCGGCGTAGCACCGGAAATGCTCCTCGCGTTCCCGGTGCTCTCGACGATGCTCGCGTTCCTCGTGCTCCCGGCGATGCTCGCGTTCTTCGGGCTCCCGGCGATGCTCGCGTTCTTCGGGCCCCCGGCGACGCTCGCGTTCCTCGGGCTCCCGGCGATGCTCGCGTTCCTCGGGCTCCCGGCGATGCTCGCGTTCCTCGGGCTCCCGGCGATGCTCGCGTTCTTCGGGCTCCCGGCGATGCTCGCGTTCTTCGGGCCCCCGGCGATGCTCGCGTTCTTCGGGCTCGCGGCGATGCTCGCGTTCTTCGGGCCCCCGGCGATGCGCTCGTTCCTCGGGCCCCCGGCGATGCGCTCGTTCCTCGTGCTCGCGGAGATGGTCATCGCCGTCCGGGCGCTGCTGCCGCAGTGTGATCTTGTGCCAGCCGTCGGCTCTCGGCTCGGGACAGGGGCAGCCGTCGGGCTCGGGGCACGCGCGCTCCTGCTCGACCTTGAAGCAGAGCGTCACGCAGTCGATCCGGATGGGCGGATCGTGCGGCACGAACGGGAAGAAACGGCGGCCCAGGCGGATCGCGAGCGTACGCCGCCCGTGCTCCTCGCGCGGCGGTCGGCGCAACATTTCCCATGCATCCTGGAAATCGTGACGCGCATCGAAAAACGCCCAGCCGTCCCCGGGCAGCCGGCAGCGTGCCGCTCGCGCCGCCGCCCCGCGCAGGGCCTCGCCGCCCTCGCGGCTCGTGTATTTGAAGTGCAGCGCGGCCTCGGTGAGCGAATTCGGTGCGAAGTAGTTGTTCTCCGGCGGCAGCTCGATGCGCCAGCGGCTGACCGCGCCCATGTACTCGAACGGCAGATAGCGCGGATCGTTGAACGAGAGCTCGAACAGGCCCGCGTCGTTCTGCCCCTCGGACGTCGCGATCGCCTCGCGCTCGCCGAAGATGCGCACCATGCGGGGGTCATCGGGGCAGAGGCCATAGCCGCCCGGCTCGCAATCGTGGTCGCAATCGCACGGCTGCGGCGGGCAGCAGCAGTGGTGCGCCGGCGGATCGAGCCGCGGGTCGATGCGGGTCACGCTGTCGATCAAGGTCAGGCGGCAGTGCACGCCGGTGTAGGGCCCGGCCACGCACGGCAGCGTGAGCGAGACCGCGCGGATGCGGCGCATGTAGTGACCGGGGAAATCGAGATCGAACATCCACTCCGGGATCTCGATCTCGCAGCGCCCGGTCGTGCGCAGCGCGAGGAACGCGAACGGGAAGCTCAACCTGAGCGAGACGTGCTTGGTCAGCTCGTATTCGCGGATGTTCTCGTCGAAATAGGCCTTCTCCATCCGCCGCACCGCGGTGGAGAGCTGCTCGGCGGCGGTCAACCCCTCGCGCAGGTCGTTCCAGCGGCAATCGGCAAGGAAGCGCCGCGTCGTGTGCCCGCGTTCGAGGTTGAAGGCGCGCTCGGCCTGGCGCGACGCCTCGAGGGCGAGATCGAACGTGCGGTAATAGTGCGCGGCGAGCTCCCGGTGCATGTAGAGATACAGGTCCTGGTGGGTGAACTTGTCGCGCAGGAACGCATCGACCTCGGCGGACTGCTCGATCTGGCGCTGATGCGTGTTGAGGTCGTGCAGCATCTGGTTGCGCCGGCGCTGCGCACCCAGGATCTGCCGCTCCATCTGCTGGATCTCGATCGCCAGCACGGTCTGCTGGTGCACCCATTCGGCATAGCGGCGCACCCAGCCGGCCTGGGTCAGATCGAGCGAGGCGGTCTCGCTGTCGATCTGGGCGAAGTTGTTCATGATGCGCGCCACCGCCGCGAACATGTCGCCGAGCTTCGTGCCGAGAGGAAGCCAGGAGATCGCGACCGGGGTGCCGCCGAATCCGGCCGCGCCGACCACGAAGTCGGGGATGAGGCGCAGCCCCTCGCCGATTGCCTCGACCGCATTCGCGGCGCTCCGCAGCGAGAGCGCGGAGTTGACGTAGTCCTGATATTCGAGCTCGCCGTCGATCAGGTTCACGGCGACCAGGCCGTTGTAGTAGGTCAGGTTCGCCTGGTTGACCGCCTTGGTCTTCTGCAGCGATTCGACCTGCCAGTCGGCGTCGCGCCACTGGTCCTGCTTGCTATCGCGGCCGAGATGGAGCAGCTCGAGCTCGTTTCTGGCGCGCAGCGCTGCGACGTATTCGGCGTCGCCCTTCTCCAGCGCGGACAATACCGCGCCGGCGAGCTCCTGCGCCTTCGCGCAGTACTCGAGCGCCTTCTGGATCAGGAAGGTGAAGCGATAGGGGCTCGGCGGATGGCACCAGATCTGATCGTCGATGCACGGCTCGGCATCGATCCGCCATCCCTGCCGCAGCGGGCTGTCGCCGAAATACGGCGCCGCGAAGCACGCGCCCTCCTCCGGCAGTCGGCGCGCATCCTCGCCGAGATGGACGAGCGCGAGCCGGTCGGCGACGCGGTCATAGAGGTCGAGCAGGCGCGGGTTCAGCGACGCGGCCGCGGGCTTGAACGTGCCGACCGTCGCCGGCTTTTGCGGCTCGGGCATGCGCACGCTGACCGGCCGCCGGCCGAGCAGCCGGCGCGCGGCGTCGAAGATCACGCGGGCCTGCTGGGCCGCTTCGCGCGAGCGGCGGCGGCGCATCATCGCGTGCCCCCAGTCGACGAGGGTCTCGAGGTAGAACAGCAGCACGGCGCGCTGCTCCGCCTTCTCGCAGGAGACGTCGGCGCTGTCGCAGCAGGCCGCGTAGGGATCGGCCGGCGGCGGCACGCGCACGGCCTCCGGAGCCGGAGAGTTCGGGTTCGTCGCCGGTGGCGGTGATGGCTGCGTCGGCGCGCAGCGGATCCAGGCACAGTCCGATTGCACCGGATCGAAGGCGCGCCGTGCCCAGCGCAGCGCCGCCTCGAACCGGCAATGGGCGCGCAGCCAATGCGCCACGGCGAGCGATGAGCTGAACGCCGAGAGCGGGAGGGCTCTGCAGCCCGGCGCCGCGTAGACGAACCACGGATAGGCCGGAAGGCCGCCGATCGGCGGACCGACCGGTGCGGGTGCCGCGACCTGCGGCAGGGTGAGCGCCGCGTTTTCGGCGAGGTCGTAGCGGAAGCCGGGCTGCGACGGATCGGCGTAACCTTGCGGCGCGACACCGCCGGAGACGGCAAAGAACAGGGAGTCGGCCGTGCGGCCCGTGAGCGTGAGATCCGCGCTGCCGCTGGCCTGCACCGCCACGCCGAACATCGAGCGCTGCGGCTGGAGGAATTCGCCATTGTGCACGCGGCACCAGGCGAGGCGGACCATCGGCTGCGAATCCCAGGCGAGGAGCTGCGGCAGCTGGGTCGGATCCTGCCAGTAGGCCGATTGCTGCTGGTCGGCATCGTAGAAGTCGTCCTGGAAGCCGAACTGGTATCCGTCGTCGCTCTCGCTCGGCTGTACGCCCGTCGGCAGCGGCGCATTGTCGAAGTAGCGGCTGCCGATGAGCCAGAAATAATATTCGTCGACGCATGGCTCGTGCTCGCGTCCGCAGGTCGCGCAGCACTCGACGCAGCCCTTGCGGCGGTGGACGGGAGCGAAACGATGCGCCGCGACCGGCGCGCCGGCCGCCGCGAGCCGCACGAAGCGCACGCCGAGGCGGATCGCCGCCTGCATCCACAGCGGAAGCGGCGCGGGTGTGCCCGAGCTGCTGCCCATGGTCGGGTTGTTCGCCTGGCCAGGGGTCGGTGTGGCGCCGAGCGCGGCAAGCCACGACGGTCGGCCGGGGTGCTCCGGCGTCGCCAGCACGCCGAGGCCCTCGCGTGCCGGCGTGAGCAGGTCGAGCTCCATCGGCTCGATCCGCTCGGCGAGCGGCAGGCCCGCATGCTCGGGCAGCGCGTCGTGTGGCCACCACGCGTCGCCGCCGGGCGCCGCGACCGTAAGCGCGCCGGCCGCGAGCTGCTTCTCGAGCAGGCGGAACGCATCCGTTCGCCGCGCGCGCGGAAGCTCGGTCAGTTCCAGCCAGTTCTCCTTGTAGAGATGGCGCGCCTTGCAGGCGCGCCAGATCTGGAACGTCGCGAACTGGCTGTCCCACAGGCCGGCGAACCCGCCGCTCACGGTCCAGCCCTGCTCGAGGCCGAGCCGGGCGCGCCGGACGAAAGTCTGCACCGCTGTGATCGCCTCCTCGATGCGGCTCGCCCTCTCCACGATGCCGGTCTCGACATCGATCAGCAGCAGCGCGCTGAGCTCGATCGGGGCGACCGCATGGTGATTGATCCCCCACGGCAGCAGCGTCCGGTTGGCGGCGCACAGATAGGATGCGAGCGCATCGCGCGCGCGCAGGCGCAGCCCGTCGCTCAGCTTGCGCACCGCCTCGTAGCGGCGTGATCGCTCCGGCACCGCGAAGGCGCCCGCGCACAGGAACGCGAGCAGGTTGCCGTTGCCGGTCTCCTGGCCGGCCACCGCCGCCGGATCGTCGTCGACCCAGAGGTCGGGTCGCGCCCCGCTGAGGTCTTTCGCCGGGAAGCTGCGCTGCATGGCGTCGAGCCAGCGGTCGGCGCGCCACGCCCGGATCGTCCAGCGCTCGTCCTCGAGGTCGACATCCGTCACCGCGTAGGGCGCCCGCAGATGTCCCTGGAAGAATCGCAGATCGAGCGGCCAGTGCGGCGGCGCGGCGTCGATCTCGCGCAGCAGCGCGCCGAGGTCGGACGGCGGATCGTTCGCGGCCTGCTCGAACAGCTGCCAGGGTCGGCGGTGGTGACGATGCGCGTCCGCGCGCAGCACCACGCAGTCGTGGACGCGCTCCCACCAGTCGAGCATCGCCCACACCCGGAACGGCGACGGGTTGGCGCGCAGATCGCCGGCCGGCGGATGGTAGTCGTCCAGCACCGGCAGGAAGTTGAAGTCGAAGTTCGCCTTCTGGAAATCGAAGCTCGCACCGCTGCGCTTGAACCCGGTGCCGGCGAAGCTGGCCCCGTGCTCGAGCATGTAGCCGAGCTCCGACGGCTCGTTCGGACGCTCCGCGGCACGCAGCGCGAAACGGGTGGCAAACAGCAGGGCCTTGAACACGCGCTGATAGGTGCGGCGGATGTCGCGCAGCGAGCCGACATAGAGCGAGTTCAGGTAGTCCGTGGCGCCCGGGCTGAGGCCGGTGAGCTGGTCGCTCAGCGGCTTGTCCTTCGACACCGCCATGAGTTGACGATGCGGGATCGGCACGCACGCGTCGTCGGTGTCGGGACCCGCATATGCGAGCTCGAGCCCGGCATGGCGCGGCCGCACGGCGCCGGCGCTGGTGAAATCCGGGCCCGGCTGGGTGAGCTCGATGGTGAGCCCATAGGCGCCTGGCCGCAGCTCATGCGAAGCGAAGCGCCGATCCTCCTGTGCGGGCCACGCGCGGCTCGACAGCACCCAGGAGCGCGAGCCGCGCTGCAACGTGACGCGCCAGGCGGCGCCGGACTCCGCGTCGAAATCCGGCCGGTGCTCGCGGCCGCGCGGCGCGCCGGCGTGGAATTCATAATATCCTTCGCGCTCGATCAGCAGCGCGCCGCTCCAGGTGACCGTGAAGCCCTGGGCGCCGCCGAGCTTTTCGTTGGAGCCGTTCGCGAACAGCAGGCCGTTATGCGGGGTGACGAACCCGGACTGGCTCGCCGGCACGGTCGCGTTCAAGGCCGGCAGCACGGTCGGAACCGGGCAATTGTCCCGGTCGCGCAGGCGGCCGAAGCCGTCGAGCGCGGCGGAGGGATCGCGCCAGACCGTGCTCCCGCCGGTCGCGTACTCGGCCACGAGCCCGGTGCCGACGAGCGCGATCAGACCCGCCAGCGCGCCGCCATTGGGCGCCGTCCAGGTTACGGCCGGCGGCTGGCCGTTCTGGTTTTCCCAGCTCTGGCCCGCCTGTGCGGCGTTCTCGTCGGCATGGATCGCGTTGAGCAACAGCAACGCCACGTCGGTGCCGTGCGGAACCTCCGCATCGGTGGCCGCACACACGTGCCGGTCCAGGTGCTCGGCGATGAGACGGCGACGGCGCACGCACAGCACGACGCTGCGGCGGAAATAGTGCCAGCGCTCCTCCTCCCCGTGCGCCTCCACCATCATGCGCACCGCGGCCGGGAAATCGGGAAACAGAAGGCCGAAGCGGGCGAGCATCGCGCGCGGCTGGAAGTAGAGATCCTGGATCGCGGTCTGCTCGGGGCCGGAGAAATCGTGGCCGCCGGCGAGCTTGGCCAGCACCGCCCAGTCATCGAGCGGCACGGTCGTCCACAGCACGCCGCTTCCGGTGTCGTACTGGAACGGGCCATCGGGCGGGACATTCCATGTCGAGGCGGTGGTGGCCGCGAGCGCGCTGGTGAAACGGGTGGCCGACGCGGGCACATGGATGCCGGCGCGCTCGAGGACGCGCGGGAAGAAGTGCGAGCCCAGCGCCAGGACATCGGCGTCGGCGAAGCCGAAGGCGGTGTCGAGCTCGGCGGCGACGCGGTGCCAGTGCCAGTGCTCGAGCTCCTCCTCGCCGACCTCGGCGTCGAGCAGCCGGTGGCGCAGGGCCAGCAGCGAGTGCTCGTGCCGGTGCTCGGGCAGGTCGAGCGGCCGCACCAGCGCGTCGTGGGGATCCTGCGGCGGGAACGGCGCGTGGCCGTGCGGCAGCGGATCGACCGTGAAGAGGTAGCGCACCTCGGCGAGACGGAACGGCGAGGCGATCAGCTTGGCGAGGATCTCGGCGAAGCGCAGGGTGTGCGTCGGCGCGGCGTGCCAGTTGTCGGTGGCCGAGGTCGGGTCGAAGCCGGCGAGACGCGAGAGCGCATCGAGCTCGGAGGCGAGACGGTCGAGGAAGTCCTGCGTATGTCGCTCGCCGCCGTAGCGGCGGCGGGCGTGGCGCGCGATCCCGGCCACCAGCTGGCGCACCGCCCAGGCGAACTGCGCCGGCTGCGGCGTTGCCCACAGCGCGAGCAGCGGCGTGCGGTCAATGCCGGTGACGCCGGGGGCCGGCGCGTGCTCGGCGAGCGGCAACTGGAAATCGTCGCGCAGCATCTGGAACGCGGCGAGCTGGCGGATGAATTCCGGATTCGTGCCGGTCGACGTGAACAGCTCCAGCACGTCGCAGATGTCGCGCAGCTGGTCGAAGCTGTAGCCGCAGCAGCCGTGCTCCTTGAGCTTGCGCCACAGCCGGACGAAGACGGCGAGCTTGAGCGGCCCGGTCTCCCAGTTGGAGTCGCCCGGGAACGCGACGGTGAGCTTGTCGAGGCAGCACGGCTCGCATTCCGGGAACGGTTCGGGCGCGATCTCGCGATTGCGATCATCGGTCGTGCCGTCCCCGGTCGGTCGGCTGCCGAACGTCACGACACCGGACTGCCACAAGGAAAAGAACTCGCAATAGCTCAGGCCCAGGCTGGCGAGGACCGCGGGCAGCGGCAGCGCGCCCCGGCTCGCGACCGCGTTGCCGCCGTTGCCGGCCGAGAGGCCGACCGTTGACAGGCCGCCCGTCGGCGGCGGCGCCGCCGCGGGCGCGGACGCCGGCACGCTGTCGTCGCGGCGATCGCGTTGTCCGCAGAAAGGCGCCGGCGTGCCCTGGAACAGCAGCGCGTATTCCTCGGGCGTGATGCCGAGATACTCGATCGCGATGTCGATGCGGACCGGGTAGCGCCAGACGTAGTCGTCGAAGCCGAGCGGATCATGTGCCGGCGCGAGCACGAACTCGGTGATGCAGCGGCGGAAGCTGCGCATCGCCTCGAACCGGCAGCTGCCGAAATGGCGCAGGATGCTGCGGCTCACGTCGAGCGGTTGCGAATAGGGCAGCAGCGGCGTCGAGAAATCGCTCTTGAGCTTGGTGTAGGCGGCGGGCTCGACCGCGCTGTTGGCCGCGGTCGGATCGGCCGGGCTGGAATGCTCGGGCAGCGCCGCGAAGATGCGCGCCGAATCGTGGCAGTGCTCCGCCGCAGCCTTCGACTCGGACCCGCAATCGTCGGGGTCGGACGCGCAATCATCGCGCTGGCAGAGCGTCAAGCCGGCGAGCTTGTCCTGAGCGGTGTCGTAGACCGTGCCCACCGGGGTGGCGGTCGCGACCATCGATTCCAGGCACTCGTTGACGAGATCGACGAGCGGCAGCGGCGTTTCCAGGTTTGCGGCGCTGGCCGTGAGGTTCGCGAGCGGACCGCGGCGCGATTTCACCGCATCGCCGAGCACAGTGCCGGTCGCCGGCGATGGATCGTCGCACGTCGCGGCCTCGGACAGCTTCAGCAGGTTGGCCAGATACGCGACCGCGCCGAGCGGCGAGAGGCTCTCGGGCGGGATGCAATCGGTGAGCGATCCGTCGGGGTTGATCGGATGGAAGCCCGGCTGGCCGGGCTGGGGCGCGGGCGCCGGCGGGCTGATCTTGCCGGCCGCGGCATAGATCGCGCTCGCGACCGCGAAGGCCGGCGTACCGATCACCGCCTGGGTGAACTCCGCCTGCGTGAGCGCGCTGATGTCGGCGGCCGATTGGAAGCCGCAGGCATAGAGCGCCTCGACGATCGAGAAGCCGAGCGCGCCGGCGAGCGGCGCCTGACCTTGCGTGCTGGTGACGGTCTGGCCCGCGCTGGTCACGATCGCGCACAGCGCATCGATCGCGACGAATGCCTCCTGCAGCCACGCCTGCGCGGCCGGATCATTCGGGAACACGTTGCCGGCGGCGGTGGCGAGGGCGGTCGGATTGGTGCCCTGGCCGAACGTGAAGCTCGGATCGTAGCCCTTCAGGCATGCGCCGAGCCAATCGGTCGGCGGCAGCGCGAAGCCGGGAAGGCTCGCCGCCGCCGCGCCGCTGACGACCGGCCGGAACGTGATCGTGGTGAGTGTCGGGATGAGCGCACCGACCGACGCAGTCAGCGTCACCGTCGTCGCGGTTACGCCGCCCTTGTCGACTTGCGTGCCGGGCGGAATGGCCGGCTGACCCGTCGACGTGAGCACCGCGCAGGACACGCTCCATCCGTCCTGCACCTTCGCGTCGGCATTCGCCACGAAGTTCAGAACCTTGTTGCCGAGACTGGTGGGTGCGCTGGTCGCGATGGTGACGACGCTGACCGGGCCGCCGGCGCCGACCGGGAAGAACGTCCGCAGCGTCTCGATGAAGGCATTGATCTGCGCGCCGATCCCGCCCGGCTGCGGCGGCAGCCACGTGGGATTGGCCTTGAACAAGGCGGTCCACTGCGCCTGCGTGACCTCGGCAAGCGTCGCGACGGTCGGGTTTGGCGTGAGCGACTTGAGATAGGTCAGAATCCGGCTGCCGAGCGCAACCGCGAAGGGCGGTGGAATGATGTAGCCGCCGGTCAGCGCGCACAGCACGAGCTCGAGGAACGCGAGCGGCTGGGCGGTGGCCTCGTTCGGCCAGAGCAAGGCATCGTCGTCGCCCGGCTGGTAGGACTGGCTGCTGACGACGCCGGCGGACACCGACGGGAAGGCGAGCCAGTCGTCGACCAGTTGCGCGAGCTCGGGCGGATAGGCCGGCGTGAACACGATGGTGGCGCCGACCTTCACCTCCGCCAGCACGGGCGTCGAGAGCGTCACGGTCGGTGTGCTGGTGCCGAGCGACGACACCGTCGTGCCCGGCGCGATCCCGGGGCCCGTGACGGCAGCGCCGGTCGTCAGCCCGGCGATCGACGAGAAGGTGAGCGTCGTGCCCGACGTTGCCTTCTTGCCGACCGCAAGCGCGATCGTATTGAGCGGCGCCAACGCCGTGCTGGATCCCGTCGGAACGCCGAGCGCGCGGATGCGCCGCGCCGCCTGCGCCGCATTGATGCTCCCGGTCACGCCGGCGGTGACGAACGGCTCCGCGTCCGAGATGACTCCGGCGCTGATCGCTTCGGTGAGCTCGCTCAGGAGCTGCGCCAGCTGATCGCCGGCCGCGTCGGTGTAGCGCTGCAGTGCGTTGCGGCTGGTGGGGGTCGCGCCGGCGATGGCATAGAAGTATGCCGCCGGCACGCCGAAATGCGCCGGCGCCGCCAGCGTGTCGAGCGCGGTCAGGATCACCGACTGGTCGTTGGTCGCTCCGGATCCGGGCTGGCTCGGGAAATGGATCAGCGCCTGCGTCGCCGCAAGACTCATCTGCTCGCAGGCGACCGCCGCCGAGAGCGCATAGATGTAGGTGGTCAGCCGCGCCGCATTGGCGTTCGGGCTCGCATAATAACTCTTGAGTTGCGCCTCGAACTGCTGGCGATCGCTCTCCTGCTGATTGGGGTTGGTGCCGCCGGACATCAGCGAGCCGGTGTTGGGCGGATTGGTGTAGAGGCTCTCGATCGGGTCGGGCGGTTTCGGCAGCGGCCCCTGCTGCGTCCACAGCAGCTCGGCGGCGATATTCTGGCACTGGTTGAAGGTCAGGCTGCCGAGGGATGGCGTGAAGCTGACGGTCGTTCCGGCGGCGACGCCGGCGGCGCCGACTTCCTGGCTGAGGATGACGTTGCTGCCCGAGAGGCCAACCACGTTGGTGCCCGCGGTGATTCCCGTTCCGCTGACCGCCATGCCTACAGTCACGCCGGATGGCGCGCTGGTGAGCGGCAGCTGCGTGGCGCCGGCCGATGCTCCCGGTGCCGCGACCGGGGCGGTGGCCGCGGTCGATCCCGGATCGAGCGCGAGGATCGCGTTGACCGCGGCGAGTAGCTCATCGAACGGCGGCGCCGAGCCGTCGGACGGCATCTGGAAGGAGGCGGCCGGATTGGCGGGCGGTGCCGGCGGCAGCGACAAATAGAGATTGGCCGGCAACTGCGCCCACGGGTCCTGCTGGGTCGAGCTGCCGGAAGGAGCCCACGTCGAGAGATCCGGAACCGTGGCGGTGTCGGGCGTGAGCACGTAGTAGTCAGCATCGAGCGCGATGGTCTGGTTGCCGCGCGTCGCCGTGACGGTGACGTTCTCGAGCTGCGGCGCCGACCACGGGACCTGGACCACCGCCGTTGCGACCGCCTGCAGCTCTGCCGCTGGAAATGGCGAGGCAATGTAGTCGACCTGCTGGACGATTCCGCCGGTGAGCCCGGACGGATAGGCCGGCAGGCTGCCGGCGATCACCGCCCCCTGCGGAAACACCGAGCCGTCGGACACGATCCATCCTCCGCTCGGCGCAGGGTCGGAGAACGTGACGGTGACGCTGTTCGCGCCCGGCGGCTGGTTGTCGACGCTCGCGAAGGACAGCGTCGCGACCGTGATCTTGAGGCCGCCGCCCGCCGTCAAGGCGTTGGTGAAGGACAGCGGATCGGTCGGCTTCTGCGGGACGATCCGAATGACGATCAGGCTCGACATGTCACGCTCCCTGCGGATCTGGTGCGGTCAACGGGATCGCTTGGGTTTCGACTTGGCCGGCGTGGCCGGCGTCACCGCGGGTGAACCGGCGGCCGCGGCCGGCTTTAGGCCGAGACTCGGGTTCGGTGCCGGCTCGATCGCAACGATCGCGCCGATCTGGGCGAACGGAACGAAGATCGCCGGCCCGGCCCTGCTCTGGTCGGGCGCACCGTGCGGCAACACGCGCGCGGTGAGCTCGTTCGAGACGAGCCAGACACCGAACGGCTCCGCCGCGAGGATTCGGCATTGACGCGCTTCGCTGTCGCCGAACAGCGTCGGAATGGAGACGAGGACGGTCTGGTTCTTCAGGGCAACAAGCTGAGTGGCCACGGCTCTCTCCAATCTGTCGATCAGGATCCTCTTTGCTCTTCAGTTCTTTGTTCGAGTCGCGCTTTCGCGCCGGCGATGAAGCGGACTTGTCATGGACTTCCACCGAGGTGCCGAAGCGCTAAGGGCGGACACAAAATGTCGACGGCAATCGCCACCACCACCACGACGACCACGACTGTGACTACTTTCCAGGTGCCTTCGGGCGGGGGCGGGACTATTGGCTTGGGATCTGATGAGGGAGGCGGGGGCGGCGGCTCGCTCGTGGGCGGCGGATCGGTCGTGGGCGGCGGGTCCGTCGCGGGAGGCGGCATCGGCACAGGCGGCGGCGTTGGCACAGGCGGCGGCACTGGCACAGGCGGCGGCACTGGCACGAGAGGGGGAGGTTCGGGCTTCCATTTGGGATCCCTGAAAGGTCCCGGTCGGCCCTTATCCGGAAAGGTGCCGGGCGGCAAAGGTGGTGGTGGTTTCGGAAACGGGCGGTCAGGGGTGCGAGGAGGAGGAGGCGCCGGAGTAGGTGCCGGGGTTGGCGCTGGCTTGGGTTGAGGCGGCGGGAACGCTGGCGGCGGATCCGGTGTTGGCTTTCCCGGTTCCCTGTACGGGGTGGTCGGTTTCGGTTGCGGTTGCGGTTGCGGAAGTTGTTGAGGAGGCGCCTCCGGTTTCGGTTGCCAAGGCCACCATTTCGGGGGCCACCAGCCGCCGCCAGACGGGTTTTCGCCGTTTCGCCCCGAGGGGTCGACCAACGTCTCAGGATTGCATTTCACGAAGACGTACAGATTTGGCCCGTCTACCGTCCCGGCAGGATCACAACTCGTCCATCTGGCGAGCCAAGGGGCGTAGTATCTTGACGCGTGATAGTTGAACGCGCTCTCGTCATCCCGCTCCTTGCCGCTATATCGATAGCGCTTGCGTTCCACCTCGGCGGCAGCGCGGCCCACCTGAAAAGACGAGCATCCATAGGGGCTGTATTCCTCGAACGAGATCAGCGCGCCCTCGTGGTCGATCTCGACGCAGGCCGAGCCCAGATGGTTGACCAGCTGAAACCGTTGCAGTGACCGCGCCTGCGCAAAGGTCCGTCCGTCCTGGACAGTCTGCGTCTCCACCAACGCAATCCGTCTCACGTCGTCCATCACGTGCAGCGTCTGACGCTCCAGCCGGACGTCGCCTGAACGCGCGTAGTCGCGGAAAACCTCGAACCCGCCGAGATAGAGCCGCTCGTGCCGTCGCCTGCCATCGGGCGCGAGCGTCACCTTGCGTGCGCGCTGGCCGCTTCCGTCGTAGACATAGCGCGTCACCTCGCGCTCGCCGCGTTCGGCGACCTGGCGCGAGCTCGCGCACAGCTGGTCGTGGAAATCCCATTCCATCATCGGCAGGTGCGGCATCTCGACGATGTTGCCGTGCGCGTCGTGGCGGTAGCGCTCGACGAGCGTCGTCGGCCCGCTGCCGGTCGCGCTCCGGCTCAAGCGGTTGCTGACACGGTCCGGATCGAGCTCGCTCGGCTCGTCGTAGTCGTAGGTCCGCGTCCAGCTGCCGCCCTCGGCGGCGTGCTCCATGCAGCGGATGTTGCCGACCGGATCGTAGTCGTAGCGCTCGACGTAGCGCCGCAGCGCCTCGAGGTCGTGCAGGTGCGCGGCGCCGACGAACGGGAAGTCGCGAAAGTCGCCGTCCGGCGGCGCGAACGACAGCGCCGACTGGCGCTTGTGCTCGCGGCCGCTCGCGTCGATCAGGCGGTAGAGCGGGTCGTAGGTGTAGTCGCTCGCCGCATCGACGCGGCGACCGCCGTGAAAGACGGTGCGCAGCGCGCGATCCTCGATGCGGGTGATGTTGCCGACCGGATCGTAGGTGTAATGCAGGTCCTGCACGAGCTCCGGGTCGTGGAAGATGCCCGCCGCCTTGCCCTCTTCGCGCCGCGGTCGCACGGTCTCGAGCCGGATCAGCAGGGACGTGGTCGGGTCGTGGGCGTAGGTCGTGCGCGCGCCGTTGGCGTAGCACAGCAAGGTGCGCTGGCCCTTGGCGTCGTAGTTGATGAAGTCGATGAAGCGGGTCCACACGCGCTCACCGTCGACGGTCGCGCCGCGCAGGTTCACGGCCACGCGCTCGAGCAGGCTCGCGTCGTTGAAGGTCGGCCGATAGACGCTTCCGTCCGGCGCCGTGACCGCGATGGCGCGGTTGAGCGCATCGTAGGCGCTGTGGGAATCGAAGCGCTCGAGCTTCGAGCGCGACCGGGCCCGACCAGTCGGGCGGCGCGATGAAATCGCGCGCGAACCGGCGCGCGCTGGTCAACGAGTTGCCCTTGAAGTCGTAGCGGTCGGTATGGACCACGCCCGCACCGTCGAAATGCGCGAACACCTTGCCGCGCAGGTTGCGCGCCTGCTGCTCCGCCTCGCTCAGCTTGGTCCTGGCGCTGTCGCCGTAGATCGTCTCCTCGAACAGGATCTCGCGCGGGAAATGCTGCTCGTGCTCGTCCGGCGCCCCGCCCTGCACGAACGACTTCAGCGGACGGTGCAACTCGTCGTATTCCATGCGCAAGGCGTAGCCGCGGCTGTTCCAGGAACGCAGCGGCTTGCCGACCGCATCCTGCAGCATCCAGCGCGTGCCGGCCTCCAGGCTGCGTTCGCGCAGCTTCGCGCCGCCGAGATCGTAGTCGTCGCGCACCACGGTGCGGCCGAGCGCATCGATGAGAGCCACGCGCGCGCCCTTGATGTCGAGCACCGAGCGCGTGGCGTAGCGCCGCTCCTCGCCCTCCGCGTCACGTCCGTTGTCCGCGACGCTGAGGAAGACGCGGCCGAGCACGTCGAAATGCGCGCGGGTGGGCGTATCGGTCGCGCGCGCGGCCTTGCGGGCGGCCTCCTGCTCGTGCGGGCCGAGCGCGCCGTCGATGCGCTGCCGATACCAGCTGGGTCGATAGTCGGACGGCGGCAGCCGGGCGATGTAGCCGCCGATATCCCGATCGGTTTCCGGGTCGAGCGTCACCGTGTCGTTGCTGTCGTAGGTGGCCTGGCTCCAGGGATCGAAGACGGTCTTCTCGAACGTCTTGTTCGGGTGCAGGACGGCGACGACGCGCTCCGGCGGATCGTAGAACACGATGCTGCTGACGCCCCAGCGCTCGATGCCGAATTGCGGGCCGGCGCTGAAGAAGGGCTCGTACTTGCGGACCGGCTTGCCCTTGTTGTTGTAGATCGTCGCGCCGCTCGCGACCCAGCGCGGCGACGCTTCTCCTGCGTCCGGATCCGCGGGGTCGAGCGGGCCCGGCTCGGCCTGGGCGCGGGTCTGCGCCTCGCGGCCGAAGCCGTCCGCATAGACGAAGCGCAGCTGCAGCCGGCTGCGCTCGCCCGGCGCGAGAGCGGACGCATGGGTCTCGCGCGAAATCGCCGCCGCGCAGGCGGGCAGCGGCGCGAAGTCGTAGACGAAGCGGCTGGTCGCGGTGCCGAGCGCCGCATGCGCCAGCGCGCGCGGGTCGCGTGCCGCGAAATAGGCGGCGATCTCGGCGGGCGACAGATCGGCGACGAAGTCGTCGAACGAGTCGCCCTCGGCCGGCCCCTGCGCCTTGCCGGCGACCACGGTTCCGGCGAGCAGACCGAGCGCGTCGAACCGCGCCTCCGTGCGATTGCCGTTGGCGTCGGTGAGGCGGTGCGGCGCGAGCACGCGATAGTCGAGCTCGGCGCGCGTCACGTTCCCGGCCGCGTCCCGCGTCATGACGGGCGCGAGATCGTGGTCATCGTAGCCGACGACCGTGTCGTGGCCGAACTGATCGCGATAGCGGTGGGGCAGGAAGAAATGACGCAGCGCGACGACGAGCTCCTCGCGCGGCGACACGTGCGGCTCGGGCGCGTAGTAGAGGCGGCCGGATGGCGCCCAGAACATCCCGTCACCGTCGAGATCGCGATAGCCGGCATGACGCGCGGTGAGCAGCGATGCCAGCTCCTCGACCGGCGCCTTCTCGGCGAACAGATCGAGCAGCTCGCCGCTGAGCGCGAGCTTGAACAACTCGCCCGGCAAGGCCAGAGCCTCCATGACGCCGTCCGGCAGCAGGCGCTCGAGGTCGTTGGCGCGGAAGACCGACCGGGTGCGGGCGACGCAGCGCTTCTCGGTCCGCCCGTGCGTCGGCGTCGTGCGATAGGAGATAGGCGTCGCGCGCGCCGCGATCGCCGCCACCGCGTCGAATGCGAGCGGGATCGCGCCTTCGATCTCCGGGGCGGTGAGCTGCCACGTGCTCTGTGCCGCCGGCTGCGGCACGCGATGCGCATCAGGCAGCAGCACCGGATTGGTAAACAGGTTCTCGACCAAGGTCGCAAGCGCGGTGGCCTGCTCCGGATGGGCCGGCACGCGCCGGGCGTAGCCGATCGAGGCGGACGTAAGCACGTTGCCGTAGGCGTCGACCGCGAGGGTGAGATCGTGGCCGATGCGCGGGTCGGCGGCGTTACGCTCGTAATGGACCGTGATGCTCTCGCGCGGATGGATGAAGAAGGAGGCGTAGCGGTTCGCGCCGATCGGCTGGACCAGCGCAATGCCGAAATTGTGCTCCTCGACCAGGTACGGCGTGCGCTCCACGGCGGCGCCGTCGCGCGCATAAATCTCCCGCCGCAGCATCGAGCCTTTGAGCGCACGGCACGCCTCACGCGCCTCGAACGGCGTGAGGCCGTCCGGCAGCACGGTGTCGGGGATCAGCGGGATGCGCCCGCGCCGGTCGAGCCAGTCGGTATCGTCGCGCGCCGGCCGGTCGTTGAAATATTCGTGCGCGAGCTGACGACTGATGTGCTCGCCGTCGATGAATATGCCGGTGTGGTACCAGGTCGTGGTCAGCGCCGGCGGAACGCTCGATGCGGCGTCCCAGTTCGCTGCCTGCTCGCGCCCGGCCGCGCCGGTCGGGCCGGTGAAGTCCTCGGTGTCGAGCTCGTCCACGCGTCCGAAACCGCGGAATTCGCGCTCGACCCCGTCATAATAGCCATGATGATAGCTGTAGTGCCGCACCAAGCGGTTGCGGCTGACCGCGTCCCAACTCTCGACCCGGCGCACCACATGCACCGGCATCGGCAGCCGCGTGATCCACGGCGTGCCGGCGGCCTTGTCGGCGAGGTAGAACTCGGTCGATGACGCGTACTCGATCCGCGTCGTCGCGCCCATGTTGTTGTCGACGCGGCAGAGCAGGTGCGGCTTGCGGCCGCCCATGAGGTCGATGTAGCGGATCTGCCGCCCGGCCTCGCGCGGCAGCGGGCTCGACCAGACGAGGCAGGCGGTGCCGCGGCCGAGCAGATCGGCGACGTCTACCGCAACCGTCCGGTCGGCGCTCGGCCAGCCGCCGATCCGGCGCGCGTCGCTCCAGGAATTGCCGGCCTCGTTGAGATAGATGCGCGCGCCGTCGCGCGCGAGGTAGACGATGTCGGCGCAACCGGAGCCGTCGACGTTGGCGAGGCGGATGCGGCGCGGGTCGAACTGGTCGGGCTCGTCGAACCAGGGCGCGCGGTCCATCGTCACCTTGGCGCCGAAGCGCCCATAGCCGCGGTTCGGCCAGTAGCAGACCTCCCCGTTGCGCACCCGCACCAGATCGGTGAGGCCGTCGCCGCTCATGTCAGCGAGGAAGATCGTCTCCACGGCGTCGGCGACGAGCAGGCGCGGGCCGCTCTCCTCCTCCTCGGTCGGCACGTGCGCGCGCCGCGCAACGCCGAATCCCGCACACTTGAGCGACGGGCGCCACTCGAAGGCGGCGTCGCGCGTGATCAGCACGTCGGCGATCCCGTCGCCGGTCAGATCGATGAAGCGCAGATCGGGGTCGCTCCAATCGATCGCGGCAACACTGCGGAAAGTGCGGAACGGCTCCCAGTCGGCATGGATGTCGCGCCCGTAGTAGCCGGGCGACCGCGGCGAGAGGTCGACCAGGTCGACCAAGCCGTCGCCATCAACGTCCATCAGATGGTGCGCGGGGCTCGGCATGCCGGCCGCGCTCGGCCGCACCGGAACCGTGCGCATCGCGCCGAGACGGCCCTCGCCCAGGTTGGGCTTGTAGAGCCAGATGCCGCCTTTCTCGGCCAGCACCCCCGAGATGCCCTCGCCGTCGAGGTCGAGCCAGCGAAACGCTCCGCCTTCGACGCCGCCCGGCAGGTCGGCGAGGCCCGCTGCGTCCAGCTGCTGCGGCACGAGATCGTGCGCTTCGCCGTCCTCGAGCGGGCTCGTCGTGTAGGCAAGGTCGAGCCGCGGCAGCGCGCGGGTGAGATAGAGGCCGTCGGGCTCGCGCTTGTGGCCGCATTGCTCGATGTGCGCGAGGAACGAGCCGAACGGCTGCTCCCGATACGAGAACCCTGTCGAGCGGACGAGGCAATCCACCGTACCCAGCTCATCTGCGAAATGATGGAACATCATCACGCGTCGGCACAGCCGGTGGGTGCGGACCTCGAAGCCGGCGCGATGGCTGGAGAACGGGTCGCGGCGGGCACCCCAGTCGTGCTGCGCGGCCGCGCTCGCCCGCACCCGCGCGCGGCCCGCCGGGTCGGGCGGCAGCTCGTCGTAGCGTCCCTCGCCGTAGTCGAGCACGGCGCTGAACATCCACTCCGTCGCGGCGGGATCGGGGGCGTCGAGATGGCAGGGCCGAAAGCTCGGCCGCTGCGGGTCGAGCATCTGCGGGGTGCGATTGCCCCAGCGGATGCGGCGCAGGTAGCGGTTGGCCGCGCGCATGCGCCGCCGCTCGCTCGGCCGCGCGAGGTCGACGCCGCGGTCATCCTCGGCCACGTAGTCGTACACCGTCGCCTCGCCGCGATCGTCGTAGCTGCGCGCGATCAGCCAGGTGAAGGCGCGGCGCGTATCGTCCGGATCGGCGATGCGCGAGTTGGCGTCGAGGCCGTAGATGGTGAGCACGTTTTCGCGCGAGATCGAGCGCCAGTGGCAGTCGCCGTCGGCAAGGCGCGTCCAGCGCTCGATCCGGGCGAACAGGCCCTCGGTGCGCGGACGATAGGCCTGGATGGCGTAGCCCTCGCGCGCGGGCGCGTGCGGGACGTGCCAGCCGCGATCGTCGGAGCGTGTGAGCAGCGGCACCAGATCCTCGGCGCCCGACAGGATGAAGATATCGGTGTCGCTCGAGTCGGTGATAAGCGGCGCATCGTCGTAGCGCGGCAGCCCTTTGTCGGTGCGCCGCGTGATCTCGGGAAGCCCGAGGTGCCAGCCGAACCCGAACGGGCCGTTGCTGTCACCCGAGCCGTAGCTCAGCGACAGCTGTGGCCCCGAGCCGGAGCGGCCCGGGCTCAGCGGGATGGGCAGCGACAGCGCGCCGGTCCCGGTCGCGAGGTTGGGCGTGAAGGTCTCGCCGATCCCGCGCAGTGCGCCGCCGCCCTTCGGCAGGGCGAGCCGCGGGGCTGCAAATGCCGAGCCGCGCGTAATGGTTGCGCCGGCGCCGTCTCGTCCACTGGTCCGATCGTCGGGCATCGTGACCCCTGGAATTCGCAGACTTGCAGTTCATGGCGCGCCGCGGCGGCCTGCTTGTCGGAATCAGAGACGGTCGTGAGCCCCGCAAATTGGGTGCATTCGAAAAGCGCCGGGGCGGCGTCGGGACTTCAGTTTTGCTGAGCCACCGCCCCCGCCGGTGCAGCTAATTGTCGTATATAGCACCTTTAAAATCAGAGGGTGAGTACCCTGTTACGGCTGCGGAACATACAAAGCGGGATGCGGCGGCGCTCCCGGCCGGAGCGGCGGACGATCTCATTTTTGTTCGGCTTCGAACCTCCGCTCTCTGAGCGCGGGCGATCTTCGCCCCAGCGACGCCAAATCAGGCTCGACGAATGAGATGAGCGGCCCTGAGACATAGATTGAGCGGCCTGAGACAAAAGGCGACACATCGTACCGGACACATGGGTAACACTTTTCGCCCTTTGGCGGCGGGAGGTGTTGATGCCGTGGAGTGGGAGGCGATGAACAGTCCCCGCAAGCGCAAGCGGATCGGCCGCGCGAAGCCTCTCGCTGCGGCGTGATCCGTCTCATGCGTTAGGCCCTCGCGTCGTGCGCCTCCCTCGCGAGGGCGGCGGGGGATGCGCTCCTATGGCGCGTAGCACTCCTCCATTCACCCGCTTAGCTTGCCGTTGCGAGAGCGGCAGCAGAACCGCGGGCGTGCACCTGGGAGAGATGGTCATGAGCCGATGGCACGTGATGGTGGTCGCGCTGACGGCGCTGATGGCGATGCCGCTCGCGGCGCGCGCGCAAGACTATCCAACGCGCAACGTCACCATCCTGGTGCCGTTCGCTCCGGGCGGCGGCACCGACGTGCTGGCGCGCGCCTATGCGCAGCTTCTCGAGAAGAAGTACGGCAGGACGTTCGTCGTCGAGAACCGGCCCGGCGGCGGCACGACGATCGCGGCGACGGCCACGGCCAATGCGACGGCGGACGGCTACACGCTGATGCAGGGCACCAGCGGCACGATGGCGATGAACCCCACCGTCTTCAAGCATCTCTCCTACGCGCCCTTGAAGACCTTGGTGCCGGTGTCGTTGATCGCCGGCGTGCCGTTCGTGCTGACCGTCAATCCGGCACTGCCGGTGCACAGCGTGGCGGACCTGGTGGCCCTCGCCAAGAAGAGAGCCGCCGAGGGCAAGCCGCTGACCTACGGTTCCGGCGGGGTCGGCGCGTTCCATCATCTGTGCGCCGCGCTGTTCAGCAGCCTGACCGGCATTCAGATGACCCATGTCCCCTACCGGGGCAGCGCACCGTCCACCATGGCGCTGATCTCGGGCCAGATCGACGTGCTGTTCGTCGACCTCGGGCCGATGCTGCCGCAGATCAGGGCCGGCAAGGCTCGCGCCCTCGGCATCACCAGCGATCGGGCATTCCCGACCGCGCCGGAGATCAAGCCGCTGGCCCAGGTCGGCCTTCCGTCTTGGCCGGACACCGTTGCGTGGCAGGCCCTGCTCGCGCCCGGCGGCACGCCGACGCCCATCCTCGAAAGGTTGAACCAGGACGTGAACGCCACGGTCCGCTCGCCGGAGATGAAAGGACCCCTGGAAAAGCTCGGCATGATCGCGCTCGGCGACAAGTCGCTGCCGCAACTCGACGCATTTGTGCGGTCGGAAACCGAGCGCTGGGCCGTGATCATCAAGGAGGCCGGCTTGGCGGGCACGCAATAGCTGCGGCGCGAGCGCGCTGGCTCAGCCGGCACACCGCCCGATCTCTGCTCCGCCGGCGGCTTCGCCACCACAGCCGAGTGGCTTGCCACCCGAAGCCCGTCAGGGCGAAGGGTGGCGGAGAGGGAGGGATTCGAACCCCCGATACGGTTGCCCGTATGCCGCATTTCGAGTGCGGTGCGATCGACCACTCTGCCACCTCTCCGTCGGGGCGAAGGGCCGCGAGGCCCTCGGGTCGTGCGGCCTATCTAGCCAGGGCTGTGTGAACAGACAAGTCGCTGGCGGATGGCGGGCCGAGGCGGGTTGGCGACCCAAAAATTCTTCCCCTTGCGCGTCAAACGGCTTATGGTGAAATGGGACACGTCGAGTTGCGCCTCGCGGCTGGCACGCGAGGCGTATTTGTTTTCCGTGGCCCGCGGCGGCGGCGCGAGCCATGCACTGGGCGCGGCCAAGTGGGCGATGCTGCCACAACCGCAAGTGCAGCAGAACAATGCAGGTCCAATTGTTCCGCCTTGTTTTGCCGTTGATCCCGCACGGCCTGGCGTTGCTATGGCGCAAGGCCGACTTTTACGCGCTTGATCAGCGACTTGGATTGGTATCTGGACCTCGCGGCCCTCTTGTAAATCCGTTGTATCTTCGCGGCGAAAATTTTTTGGCTCGAATCGCGTCGCGAGAGCCGCGAAGCCATGCGCTTGGCGCAGTGGACGTGCGCGATGTCATCGCTCGGGCGGGGCGGCGGCATGCGGGGTGGATGACGACGCGGAGTGGCCGCAAGCCGACGCCTGCGGTGCTTCGAAAACGGCCCGCGGCGCAACGGCTTGGACGGCAATTGGGTTTGTTTTGCGCAGCGGCAAAAATAGTTGCAGTGAAATCACTGACACAACTGGAGGATCGATGGCGGTACGTCTTTCTCCGCGACCGGCGCTGGCAGAACAAAGCCACCGGCGAAAGCTCCGATATTTCAATGCACGATGATGAACGCCGGCGCGTCTCGAGCGCCGACGCGCTTCCGCCGTCCCAGCTCGCGCCCGATCCGCCGGTCGAGCGACCACGGCCCGCCGCCGCGCAGCGCGATGGCGAGCGTCACCAGGCCCCACAGCAGCACGTATTCGTAGCCGCGGTTGGTCCACGAGAAGCCGTGGCTCCAGTACTGGTGAAATGTGAGTAGCCCATCTCGATCGCGATCGCGGCGGCGAAGAAGCGGGTGAACAGGCCGAGCGCGATGGCGATGCCGCCGCCGAGCTCGATCACGGTGAGGACGACCGCGAAGGCGACGCCGAAGTCGGTGCCGTCCTTGGCGAGCAGCGCGGCCTGCTGGGTCGGCCCGCGCAGGATCTTGCCCCAGCCGTGCACGATGAGGTCCCAGCCGACCGCGATGCGCACCAGCGGCCAGGCGAGCGGGACGACGGCGCGGTAGAACGGCGCCAGGAACGGCAGGATGGGTTGCGGATCGGATTCGGTGGTGTCGGTCATGGCGCCCCCCGGAAGATGGTCGAGACGAGGTTACGGAAACGGCGCGACGGCGTCGATGCCGATGACGCGAGCGACGGCGCAGCGGGCATCGCGGCCGCAGGCTTTCCTGCTGTCTCGCCTGTTCTTTATCGTTTCGTCGTTTTTCGCACCGCGCCTTTTCGTCGGTATTTCAAAGCCTTCTTCCGCAAACCCCTGCAGATCGCCTGCAGACGGCGCGCAAAAAAATTTTGCAGGAGCGCGCCGATTTTTTTCGTCCTGGGCGGCGCCTTTTGTCGTCGCGCGGGCACCGTGCTTGCGGCGCTACTCCATCCCGGCGAGGCCGATCTTGTGGAGCGTGCGGTCCCAGTAGGCGATCTGCTCGCGCACGAAAATCTTCATCTCCTCGACCGACGGCGTCTCGACCGGGAGCAGGCCCTGCTGCACGAACTGCGCGCGCAGCTTCGCGTCGGCGAGGATGGCAGCGCTCTCGTCGTGCAGCCGCGCGACGATCGGCTTAGGCGTCGCGGCGGGGGCGACCAGCATGAACCAGCCGCTTGCCTCGAAGCCGGGCACGCCGATGTCGGCGAGCGGCGCGACATCGGGCAGCGCCGCGACGCGCTCGCGCGCCGCAAGCCCGATGGCGCGCACCTTGCCGGCCTGGATCATCGAGAGCGCATTGGGGATGGGCGTGAACATCATGGTGACGTGGCCGCCGACCACGTCATTGAGCGCGGGCAGCGCGCCCTTGTAGGGCACGTGCGTCATGTCGAGGCCGAGCGCGGCCTTGAGCATCTCGCCCTCGAGATGCTGCGCGGTGCCGGGGCCGGCGGACGCGAAGGTGAGCGGGCGCGTCTTCGCCAGCGCCTTCAGGTCCGCGAGCGTGTGCACCGGCAGCGAAGGCGCGACCACCAGCACCTCGGGCACGCGCGCGATCAGCGCGATCGGCACGAAGTCGGCGACCGGGTCGTAGGGCAGATGCTCTGTGCAGCGTGACGTTGACGGCCATGGTGGCGCCGCTCGCGATCATCAGCGTGTAGCCGTCCGGTGCCGCATGGGCGACGACGCCGGCGCCGACCAGCGAGGCGGCGCCCGGGCGGTTCTCCACCACGAAGGTCTGGCCGAGCCGCTGCTCCAGCGCGTGACCGAGGATGCGGGCGAACAGGCTGTAGAGTCCGCCCGGCGCCGAGGGCGCCACGATGGTGACGTTGCGCGCCGGGTAGGCCTGGGCCCTGGCGGGGAGGTCGAGCGCGGCCAGGCCCAGGATCAGAGGAAGGATCATAACTAGCTGGAATTGCTTCATTTCCACGCTTCCTTGACAGCCCGGCCCCGGAGGCGCCATAAGCTCTCGCGGCGCGGGCCATGTTCGGCCCGCGCATGCATTAGGCCGTCCGACATGTTGTGCATGTTGACGGCCGAACCCTGAAACCCAACCCGACTGCCAAGAAGCCGGTCCGGAATCCTCCGAGCGCCGGAATCGAACACGAGGATGAAAACGATGTTCGCGGTCATCAAGACGGGGGGCAAGCAGTACCGCGTCGCCCCCGAGGACAAGCTGCAAATCGCAAGAGTCGCCGGCAACCCCGGCGACGTGGTGGAGTTCGCCGAGGTGCTGGTGGTCGGCGGCGAGATCGGCACGCCCACCGTCGCGGGCGCCAGCGTCGCCGGCGAGGTGCTCGAGCAGGGCCGCGGCCCGAAGGTCATCGCCTTCAAGAAGCGCCGGCGCAAGAACTCGCGGCGCAAGCGCGGCCACCGCCAGGAATACACCCTGGTGCGGATCACCGAGATCCTGACCGAGGGCAAGAAGGCGTCATCGACGCCGCCGCCGCGGCCCAAGCGGGAGAAGCCCGCGCCGAAGGCGGAGGCTGCACCGGAGGCGCATGCCGCCGCTGAGGAAAAATGACGAAATCCAGTGATGATTTCGTCACCAAAATCGGTTATACAGTCGGCGAAGACGGATTCTGACAATGGCACATAAGAAGGCAGGCGGATCTTCGCGCAACGGCCGTGACTCGGCCGGCAAGCGCCTGGGCGTGAAGCTGTTCGGCGGCGAGCATTGTCGCGCCGGCAATATCCTCGTGCGTCAGCGTGGCACGCAATGGCATGCGGGCCACAACGTCGGCGTGGGCGTGGACCATACGCTCTTCGCGCTCATCGACGGCCGCGTCGAGTACCGCGCGAAAGCCAAAAACCGCACCTTCGTCTCCGTTGTTCCGATGACGGAGGCTGCGGCCGAGTAAACCGGGGGACACCATAGTGAGGTCCGCCGGCATTCAGTCCGAACCGGCGGGGACCATCAGGTTCCAAGAGGGGGAGACGGGATGCCGGCTCCCCCTCATCCTTTTCGAAGGTTGCTGTTCGAGAAGGATGCTTTCGAAGTGCGTGCTTTCCAACGTCACCTCTCGAAGCAAGGAGCCTGCGATGACCGGCCTGGAGCATGTCCCCTCGGAGACCTTCCGAGAAAGCTGTATCCCCGTCCTCGGGACCGCGCGTCTGATCCTGCGTGCGCCGCGCCTCGGGGACGCTAAAGCAATCGCGGCGCTCGCCAACGACCGCCAGATCGCCGAGAACACGGCGCGCATCCCGCATCCGTACAAGATCACGGACGCGAAAGACTGGATCGGCGCGGCAAACAAGAACCCGGACGAAGAGCAGTACGTGATCACGCTCAGCGAGGGCACGCTCATCGGCGCCTGCGGCATCGAAATGCGCGACGAGGCGCCGTCGATCGGCTACTGGCTCGGCCAGCCGCACTGGCACAAAGGCTACGCGACCGAAGCGGTGCGCGCGCTGATCGATCATGCGTTCGGCGATCTCGAGCACGAGGAGCTGCACGCGAGCGCGCGCGTCACCAATCCGGCCTCGCGCCACGTGCTGGAGAAATGCGGCTTCCAATGGACCGGCGTCGGCCTGTGCCGCATCCGCGCGATCCATTCCTCGGCGCCGGTCGACCGCTTCCGCCTCGAGCGCGGCATCTGGGCCTCGCTCAAGAGCTGGGGGAAGATGCGCAAGGTGAGGTGAGCGGAGCAGCAGCCGGCATCAAGGCAATGCACGCCATCGGGGCGTGCATTGCGGCCGGTCCCGCCGGCCGTGAGATTCCACATGCCTTCGCGGCCGGGTTGTCGATGCGGGCCGGCCGTCGTGTAGCGGTCTTGCGATGCCCCGGCGATTTTACCGCTGGATGCGCGCCGACGGCGTTTAGGAAGGTCGATTTGTGTCTTTATTGCAACGTTTCTCTGTAAAATCCGGCTTACCGCTTGCTTACGAATTGACCTTGCCGGCCATCCGCATAGGCTCGCAATGCGGCCGTAGTTCCACCTGCTGTCAGGACGAAATGCGGGGGCGACCGGAGGGGTGACCGCGACGCTCTTTCGACGGGACGACAAGGGGGTCGGCAATGAGTAGCGTGAGGAACGTTCTCCTCGGTTCGGCCGCGTGCGTGCTCGCGGTCACTGGAGCGCAGGCGGCGGATTTTCCCGTCAAGGCCAAGCCGGTCGAATACGTGAAGGTCTGCAGCCTCTATGGCGCGGGCTTCTGGTACGTGCCGGGCACGGACACGTGCCTCAAGATCGGCTCGTACATCCGCGAGCAGGTCGAATGGAACGCCGGCAACGGCGGCGTACCGATCGGCTTCGGCGCCACCGACGCGGCGGCAGCTGGCCGTTTCGACCGCACCGACACGAGCCAACTCTCGATGCGTACGCGCGTCGGCATCTCTATGCATATTAAATCCTCATCTATCCAAAACAACCGTCAAAAATCCTTGCCTTAACCACAAACACCGAACCACACTAACACCAAGCCGTCCAACTTTTTAGAATCGAGCAACCGACATTCAGATCAGTTAACCAAATAAATCCTCCCCTCCCAAGGCTTAAGCACCTCCTCCATCCATCACCATCCAAATTCCCGACCAACAACTTAACCTTCCCTCCAACCTCCAGCCTTTGAAACCCCTGTTCTTTCACGGTGAAATTTACCAGCCAAATCAATTAACAAGATAAATCCTCCCTTCCCATGGTGCTAATGTATTTTCCGTCCCATCCCCCTCCAAATTCCCCACAAGTAATTCAAACTTCCCTCCAACCTCCAGCCTTTTAAACCCTTGTTCCTCCCCGGCGAAATGTAACAGCCAAATCAATTAACAAGATAAATCCTCCCCTCCCACGGTTTTAACACGTCTTCAGTCCCATCACCACCCTCCAAATTCCCCACGAGCAACTCAAATTTCCCCCCAACTTCCGGCCTCTTAAACCCTTGTTCCTCCCCGGTGAAATTCAACACCACAATCGCTCTATGATTTCCATACCTCTTCCCAAACACAAACGTCTCTTCATTCTCCGGCTCATACGTTTCAAACGCACCATGTATGAATAAATCCCTATACTCCTTCCGAATCTTCAGTGCCTTTCGCCAGAAATTGAGGACGGAGCTAGGGTCATGTTGTTGTTTCGCGACATTGATAGCAGGATAATCGTCATGGACACGCATCCAAGGTCCTTCTTTTTTCGTCGTGAAGCCCGCGTGGGGAGAATCATCCCACTGCATAGGCAACCTCGCGTGATCGCGGCCGAGGATCTGGATACTCTTCATCACGTGCCCCACAGCCTTAGGATCATTACCCGTCCGTTCCGCCACAGAATTATAATAATTAATGCTCTCGATGTCCTTGTATTCTTCGATCGGCCAGGATTTCGGCGCGTTGATCATGCCGATTTCTTGGCCTTGGTAGATGAAGAGCGTGCCGGTGAGTGCGCACATCATCAGTGCGAGCATCTTCGCGGAGCGTTCCCGGTACTGCGGGGAGTCGGAGGCGAAGCGCGAGATGGAGCGGCCTTGGTCGTGGTTCTCGCAGAAGGCGGTCGTCCAGCCGTCGGTGTCGTCGATGAAGGTTTGCCATTTCGAGATGACGGATTTGAGCTCGGAGAGCTTGTACCCTTCGTATTCGTACTTGTGGGTTTTGCCGATGCCGAGATCGACTATGTCGAATTGGAAGACCATGTCTAGTTGTTTGTCTCCGCTTCCAACGTATCGGAGAACGTGTGCTGGGTCGGGTGTGTGTGGGAGTTCGCCGACGGTCATGGTGTCGTATTTGCTGAGGACTTCGGTGTTCATCTCGCGCAGGAATTCGTGCATCCGCGGCCCGTTGCAGAATAGTCCACTCGCTGGCTGTTCAAAAATGCCCTGATCAATGATAGGAGCATCGGGGAGGTCATTGCCCTTCGAGTACATGTTCACCGTGTCGACTCGGAATCCATCCACCCCCTTCTTTAACCAAAACTCCATCGCAGAATCATATATCGCGCGGCGAGTCTCACGATTCTCCCAATTCAAGTCTGGTTGTTGGGTTGCGAAGAGGTGGAGGTAATATTCCTGCGTCTCCTCATCCCAAGCCCATGCACTTCCACTGAAGAAAGACCGCCAATTATTCGGAGGCATCCTCGTTCCATCAGCAGCGTATTTCGCAGGCCGCCAGATATACCAATCTCTCTTCGGGTTTGTTTTCGAGGAACGGGATTCTTTGAACCAGGCGTGTTCGTCGGAAGTATGGTTTACCACGAGATCGAGAATCAGTCGCATACCGCGGGAATGACAGGCTTCGATCAGGTGCTCGATATCGGCGACGGTTCCGTAGGGTGCGTAGACGGCTTCGTAGTTCGAGATGTCGTAGCCCATGTCGTATTGGGGACTGTCGTACATGGGGGAGAGCCATACAATGTCAATTCCGAGACTGTGAATGTAGTCGATTTTGGAGACGATGCCGGGGATGTCGCCGAGTCCATCGCCGTTGGAGTCGTTGTAGGAAGCGGGGTAGATTTGGTAGACGACGCCATCTTTCCACCAGGTGCGCGAGGGGATTGTCATTTTGCTGGTATTTGGGGTTGATGGGTGAGGAAATTGCAATTGAGTTGAAATTGAAAGTTACTGGTATTTTGGGGTTTGACGGTGGTGAGAAAAGTGCAATTGAGTGGAAATCGAAAGTGGGAGGGGGAGGGACAGTTGGCAGATCTATGGTGAGAGAGAGAAGAAGGTGGGAGGGAAAATATACTCTGCGAGAGAGGCGTTGCTGCAAGAAAATTGGTGCAACAAGAAAAGAAAAAACAGCGAGCAATAGTACTTAACCTAGATCAAGTGACCCACGTACTTGCCTCTAGCTATCTGTCTTCACCGCTGACAAACCTCACGATGCTTCATGATGACCGGCCGCGGGTCCGGGAAAGATCGTCCTCGTTATCTTGCCTCGTGGTGGGGTTGGCT
>CAVPGG010000154.1:0-42871 GCA_963703755.1 uncultured Pseudomonadota bacterium | reverse complement strand
AGAACGGTCTACGGGAAGGGTTACCTCGGGCGGGCCGCCCCGGACGACGGCGCCAGCCAACCCCGATAACGCACGACCAGCCCGATCAGTGGCAACACAATCTCGACGTGGAAGCGGAAGCGGCCGTCCTCGGCGCTCTCATAGGCGGTTCCGCGCGGCACAAGCACGTGCGGCAGCGGAATGCCGAAAGCGCTCCACGCCCGCGGCACCAGGTTGAGCTTTTCCGCATCGCACACCAGCGCGAGGCCGAACGCGAACGGCCCGAACCGCTCGCACAGCAGCCGCTCGAAGCGCCCCTGCCCGGCTTCCTGGGTGCTCACGAAGGTGCGGCCGGCGAAATCCCGCCGCCAGATTTCGCAGCCCTCACGCCGCGTAAAGTCGACCTGCACGCGAATGTCCTGCCCGGCCGGCGGAAACCCGAACAGCGCCGCGACCGCGCGGGCGAGCAGCCCGGTGCCGCGCTCGACGGTCGCGCGGCCTTCGGCCGAGGGCGTGCCGGTGAGGTCATGCAGGGCCTGGATCGGCGCCGGCAGCGCCGCATAGGCATCGCCCAGCAGCTGCCGGTACAGCGGCGTCGCGGCGTCGACCGGCGCACGCACGCCGCTGACGATCTGGCGGCGCGCGAACAGGGCCTCGTAGTCGGACAGTTCGAGCTCACGCACGGCGGCACGCGCGCCGGCGGCCGGCCGCCGGCGATCGAGCCGCTGGCGAATGATCGCCTCCGCCGCCATCGAGGGAATGAGCGGCCCGTCGTCGCCTTCGGCGATCATGTGCCAGGAGCGCTCGATCGCACGGCCGTCAGGACCGGCGCCGGTGAGCGCGACGAACATGCCGCCGCGATGCTCGCCCCAGCGCAGCACGTTGATGGCCGCATGCATCAACGGCGCGAGCGGGACGAGCGTCGGCACGAGCCGCAGCCGGACCAAGCGCGCCAGCAGGTTGAGCAAACGGTGCAGGATTTCCGGGACCGGCCCGGCGCCCATCCACACGGACCTGAGCTGCGGCCATAGCTTCGGCAGCGCCTGCAGGTCGGGCACGTCGACGAGCGAGAACAGCACGGGCCGCAGCGGCAAGCGCCCGGGCGGCGCGATCGTGAAGCGGCGCGTCTCGACGAGGCCCGTCCCGGTCGTCGCATGCCCGTCGCGCACGAGCCGCACGGGCCGGCCCGCATAGCTCGCGATGGCGCGAATGACGTTGAGGCCGACGCCCGCATAGGGCGATGGCGCGATGCCGCCGGTGACGGAGTTGAGGCGCGTCATGCCCTCGGCGAGGCGTCGCACGGCCGCGGCGGTGAGCACCGGAAAGCTGCTCACGCCCGACAGGATGCACACGCCGCGCGCCCGTGCGGCGGCGTCGAATTGCGCGATGCCGTCGACGAAATCGGAGCCGTCGGCGAGGTCGAGATAGTCGATGCCGCGCGCGATACACGCCCGCACGAGCTTGTAGGGATCGCCGCCGTAGGCCTGAAACGGGCCGGACGCGTCGACCACGACGTCGGGCTTGGCGGCGGCGAGCACGGCGTCGAGATCGCCTTCACGATCGAAGGCGAGCGGCTCGCGCGCCGCGGTACCGCGCAAAGTCTGGCAAAAGGCTTCGGCCCGCGCGCGGTCGCGGCCCGCGATGAGCAAGGTCAGCCGCGGCTCGTCGGCAAGAAGCTGCGCGAGCCGGCCGCCGAACGTACCGTAGCCGCCGACGATGAGAATGCGCGCCGCGCTCATGCGAGGAAGCGATCCGCGTCGGCGGGAGACGGGACGTAGCAGCGCTCGCGCCGGCCGAGGATGCGCAGGCGGTTACGGGCAAGCACGCCGTAGAGGCGATCGCGCCAAGGGCGCGGGATCACGCGAAAAACCGCGACGAGCGACCACGGGAAGCCCAATCCCTCGCCGATGCGGACCACGGCTTCCGACTTGAAGGTCGCGACGCCGTCGGCGATCAGGATCATGGTCTCGTAGTCGCGCGTATCGAGACCGTAATGGACGTAGAGCGCGCGGCCGAGCGGCGCCTGCGCGGCCAGGAAGCGATAGACCTTGCGCTTGTCATGGCGCAGCACGAATTGCGCGCTGCCGGAGCACAGCACACACTCGCCGTCGAAGATGATGACCGGGCGATCGTCGGCAAACCGCGGGACGGCGGGGTCGTCACGATAGCTGTAGGGCGCCCGCATGGCGGCCTCAGGCCGCGCGCGCGCGGCCCGCGAGCGCGACCAGCATGTGCCGGAGCTGCTCGGGCCCGGTCACCCGCTGCGGGAAGGCGAGCCGTACGGTGCGGTCATTGAGCGCGAGGTCGGCGCCATCGGGATCGAGGCCGGTCATGCGCCAGGCGCCGTCCGGCTCGCCGAGCAGTTTGGTGGCGTAAAGGCGGCACGCCTCCGTGTGATCCGCATTCATGTGCGCAACCGCGTCCGCCTCGGCGGCGACGAGATCGGCAGCGTCAGCGATCTCGGTCAAGATATCCGCGGCCTTGAGGTCGGCCGCGCGGGCGAAGCCGCCGTTGAGATGGGCCGACGCAACGGTCATGCGCCAGAACGCGAAGTCGCCGAAGCCGGCATAGAGCTCCGCCTTCGGATGGCGGGCGAGAAAGCGTCGGCGCACGCGTGCCTCGTCGTCGCTCGGGCGCGCGACCGGCGTCATCCGGCCCAGCGTCGTGAGGCGCGGATGGGCGAGCGGATCGCCCTTGCCGGTCTCGGCGAGCAGGACCGAGGCGCGGCCGTCGACCTCAATATTGGCCGTGTGGGTCGAGAGCCGCGACACCAGAATCACGGGCGAGCCATCGGCGTCGGTCGCAACGTTGACCAGGGACGCGAACGGATGGCCGGTGTTGCGGTCGAGGGTCGCGAGCGTGCCGGCCCGGATGGCGCGCAGCAGGCTTTTTGCCAGCGCCTTCGGGTCAAAATCGGCCGCGGGCGCGGCGGTCTCGGGCAAGCGGTCCGGCATGGTGCCGGGGAGCGGGCGATCGGCGGTGCTCATGTGGTCGGGCAACTCCGCAAGTTCCTGTTAACCAACCAATTAGCGCGTCTTTGGCGCCTCTTGGCCGGTTTTCCTGGCGCCGCAGGCGCGCAAGTACTAGATTCGGCCACAATTAGTGATTTGCGCCCAGTGCGTTAACACCCGCCCAAGCAGCCCGGTGTCACATTTCGGCCGTGCTTGAAGGGCTTAGACGACGATCGGAACCTACGGGACGAGGCTCAATGCCCACAATCGCTTTGGTCGATGACGACCGCAATATCCTGACCTCGGTCTCGATCGCGCTCGAAGCCGAGGGCTATCGGATCATGACCTACACGGATGGGGCCTCGGCGCTTGAAGGCTTCAAGACGTTGCCGCCCGACCTCGCGATCCTGGATATCAAGATGCCGCGCATGGACGGCATGGAGACGCTGCGCCGGATGCGCCAGAAGTCGGACACGCCGGTGATCTTCCTCACCTCGAAGGACGAGGAGATCGACGAGCTGTTCGGCCTCAAGATGGGCGCCGACGACTTCATCCGCAAACCGTTCTCGCAGCGTCTGCTGGTCGAGCGGGTCAAGGCCGTGCTGCGCCGCGGCGCGCCCAAGGATGTGACCCAGCCGAAGGAGACGAACTCGGCCAAGGTGCTCGAGCGCGGCCTCCTGCGCATGGACCCGGAGCGGCACACCTGCACGTGGAAGAACGAGCCGGTGACGCTGACGGTCACCGAGTTCCTGATCCTGCAGGCGCTGGCCACCCGCCCCGGCGTGGTGAAAAGCCGCAATGCCCTGATGGATGCGGCCTATGACGATCAGGTCTATGTCGACGATCGCACGATCGACAGTCACATCAAGCGGTTGCGCAAGAAATTCAAGCAAAGCGACGACGATTTCGATATGATCGAGACGCTTTACGGGGTGGGCTACCGCTTCAAGGAGATGTAGCCCACTGGTGCGGCCGCTGGCCAACCGGGTGACGACCAACCGTGTAACGGGGTCGCGCCGGCCGGCGGGATGCAGCGAACGAGACCGGGACGTCACGGGTGCTCGATCGAACCACGCAAGCCTTGCAGGCCGCCGCTGGGACCGTCCGTCCCAGCGAAGCGTTGCGGCGCGTGCGGCGCGCGGCCGGCATGCTGGTGATCTGGCGCCGGCGGGCCGCGACCTTGCTGGCCGGCTCGGCCATCCGCACCGCCGAGTTCTTCCGCGAGATGTGGCGCGTGCTGCGCACCGAAGGCCTGCTCGGCCTGGTGCGCCATGCCTGGCAGATATTCGTCACCCAGGGCTTCTCCAGCCTCACGCGCCGCATCGTCTTCCTCAACGTGTTCGGGCTGTTCGCGCTGGTCGTGAGCATCGTGCCGCTGACCCAGGCGCGCGAGGGCCTCATCCAGGCGAGCGTGCGCAGCCTCCTGGTGCAGGGCGAGATGATGGCCGGCGCCATCGCGGGTGAGGCGACGGTGGAAAACGGCTCGACCATCACGATCGATCCGAACAAGATCCCCGATCTGCAGACCGGCGAGACCTACGGGCCGCAGGACAACTCCGGGCTCGATTTCTCGATCAATCCAGACCGGGTGGGCCCGTTGCTGAAACGGCTGGTATCGCCGACCAACACGCGCGCGCGCGTCTACGGCTCGGACGGCGCGCTCATCCTCGACAGCCGCAACGGGCGCAGCGACGTGCTCGGCTCCGACCTGCCCTCGTCGTCCAACGAAAAGCCGGGCTGGATGGAGCGCGCGTTGATCTGGATACGGACCTTGTCCAGCCGCGGCGGCCTGGAGCGCTACCGCGAGCTCAATCCGGGCGAGAACGGCAAGGGCTATCCGGAGGTCGCGCAGGCGCTGGCGACCGGGCAGAACGCCAGCATGGTGCGCGTCGACGACCGCGGCCGCGTGATCGTGTCGGTCGCCGTCCCGGTGCAGCGCTTCCGCTCGGTGCGCGGCGTCGTGCTGCTGTCGAGCCAGGGCGGCGACATCGACCAGCGCATCGAGGCCGAGCGGCGCAAGGTGATCAAGACCGGCCTGATCGCCGCCGCCATCATGGTGATCCTGTCGATCCTGCTCGCCGGCAGCATCGCGCGCCCGGTGCGCCGCCTGTCGGACGCGGCCGAGCTGGTGCGCCGGCGCACCACCGGACGCGTCGACATTCCCGACTTCACGCGCCGGCGCGACGAGATCGGCCATCTGTCGGGCGCGCTGCGCGACATGACCAACGCACTCTACAGCCGCATCGCCGAGATCGAGAGGTTCGCGGCCGACGTTTCGCACGAGCTCAAGAACCCGCTTACCTCGCTGCGCTCGGCGGTCGAGACGCTGCCGCTCGCCAAGAGCGAGGAGAGCCGCGCGCGCCTGCTCGAGGTGATCTTCCACGACGTGCGGCGCCTCGACCGCCTGATCTCCGACATCTCGGACGCGAGCCGCCTCGACGCCGAGATGCAGCGACAGGTGGTCGCGCCGGTCGACCTCGTGAAGCTGCTCAAGACCGTCACGACGATCGCGAACGAGGTCAAGCAGGACAACGGCGCCAAGGTCGCGCTCGCGTTCGAGGGCAGCGGCAATTTCGCGGTGCCGGGCCACGACCTGCGGCTCGGCCAAGTGGTCAACAACCTGATCGACAATGCGCGCTCGTTCTCGCCGGAGGGCGGCACCGTGCGGGTGACGTGCCGGCGCCTGCGCGGCGAGATCGAGATCGTGATCGACGACGACGGGCCAGGCATCAACCCGGACGCGATGGAGAAGATCTTCGAGCGCTTCTACACCGACCGTCCGCACCAGGGCTTTGGCCAGAACTCGGGTCTCGGCCTGTCGATCTCGCAGCAGATCGTGAAGGCGCATGGCGGCAAGCTGTGGCCCGAGGACCGCGTCGAGACGGCGGCCGCCGGGGAGCCCGCGAAAGTGCTTGGCGCGCGCTTCGTGGTGCGCCTGCCGGCGATGTGATGCGGCGCCGCCTGGCCGGCGCAGGCATCATCACGGGGCACTGATCCATGCCGTCGGTCCATGCCTCCGCGGTGCTCCTCGGCGCACGCGCGCTGCTGATCCGCGGGCCGTCGGGCGCCGGCAAATCGCGCCTCGCGCTTGCCCTGCTGCGCGCGGCGCAGACTGGGCATCCGGCCTTCGCGCGCCTCGTCGCCGACGACCGCTGCCTGATCGAGCCGCATCACGGCCGGCTCGTGGTGCGCGCGGCGCCTGGACTGGCGGGGCTGATCGAGGTGCGCGGGCTCGGCATCCGCCGGCTACCCTACGAGCCCGCCGCGGTGGTGGGCCAAGTGGTCGATCTGGCGGCCCAGGATGGCGACCGCCTGCCGGATGCGGCAAGCCAGCGCGTGCTCATTGAGGGGGTTTTGCTGGCGCGGCTTGCGGTCGCGGCCGAGGGCGATCCGTTGGCCCTGGTCCTGGCCTCGCTCGCGAGCGGACCGACAGGCTGAGGCCGTTGGGACGCGCCAAATTCCATCGCCAAATCCCATGGAGCACAAAAATTAACCATAGCGGGACTAGGTTCGCAGCCCGTCAGACCGCCCTCCGGGGACGGATTCTTGGTCGGTGTTGCTGCAATGCGGCATAGCCCCTACATACGCTGGCGAGGCCCTTGCACTTCAGGCCTCGCGTGGTCATGAATGTGGCCCTTTCGTGCGGCGCACCCTCACTTGCAGCGCCCGCGGGGAGTTCCGATGATCGGCCTTGTGATCGTTACCCATGGGCGGCTCGCCGTCGAGTTCCGCGCCGCCCTGGAGCACGTGGTAGGCCCGCAGTCGCAGATCGAGTCGATCAGCATCGGCCCCGACGACAACGGCGAGCAGTGCCGCAAGGACATCATCGAGGCGGTCAAGCGCGTCGACAGCGGCGACGGCGTCGCAATCCTCACCGATATGTTCGGCGGCACCCCCTCGAACCTGGCGATCTCCGTGATGAGCCGGCCCAAGGTCGAGGTACTCGCCGGCATCAACCTGCCGATGCTGGTGAAGCTCGCCAAGGTGCGCGGCGAATGCCCGCTCGCCGAGGCGGTGGTCGCGGCGCAGGAATCCGGCCGCAAATACATCACGATCGCGAGCCGTGTGCTTGCCGGGAAATGACTGAATCGCGCGGTCTCAATGACGAATGCAGCGACGCCGCACCAGCGCGTGACGGCGCCATCGTCCGGGTCATGCGCATCTGCAACGAGAAGGGGCTGCACGCGCGCGCCTCCGCCAAGTTCGTGCAGACCGTGGAGAAGTTCGACGCCGACGTGCGGGTCGCATGCTGCGGCGAGAGCGTGGGTGGAAAATCGATCCTGGGCCTGATGATGCTGGGCGCCGGGCCCGGCACCGACATCACGGTAGATGCCTGCGGCAAGCAGGCGGAGGCCGTGATTGCCGCCCTCGACGCGCTGATTTCCAGCCGCTTCGGCGAGGAAGAGTAGCCCGCCCGCCCATGCGGGCTAGCCCACTGCGGGACATAAAGAAACCTTTATATGTTCGTTGCAGGCGGCCGGAGCCCCTGCTATACGCACGCCGGACACCGGCGCGGCTGATCCCGGCGCGCCACTAAGGCCCCCAGACAAGGACCGCCCATGACCGCAACGCAAAAGAAGGCCGCTTCGCACGATTACGTCGTCAAGGACATCGGCCTCGCCGAATGGGGGCGCAAGGAACTCGCCATCGCCGAGACCGAGATGCCCGGCCTGATGGCGACGCGCGAGGAGTTCGGACGCAAGCAGCCGCTTAAGGGCGCCCGCATCGCCGGCTCGCTGCACATGACCATCCAGACCGCGGTGCTGATCGAGACGCTTGCGGCGCTCGGCGCCGACGTGCGCTGGGCCTCGTGCAACATCTACTCGACCCAGGACCACGCCGCGGCCGCGGTCGCGGCCGGCGGCACGCCGGTGTTTGCCGTGAAGGGCGAGAGCCTCACGGAGTACTGGGACTACACCCACCGCATCTTCGAATGGGCCGACGGCGGCACGCCCAACATGATCCTCGACGACGGCGGCGACGCGACCCTGCTGGTGCATCTCGGCCTGCGCGCCGAGAAGGGCGACACCGGCTTCCTCGACAAGGCCAGCAACGAGGAAGAGGAGGTGCTGTTCGCCGCGATCAAGCAGCGGCTCAAGAGCAAGCCCGGCTGGTACAGCGAGCTCGCCAAGAACATCAAGGGCGTGACCGAGGAGACGACGACGGGCGTGCACCGCCTCTACCAGATGGAGAAGGAGGGCAAGCTGCTGTTCCCGGCCATCAACGTCAACGACTCGGTGACGAAGTCGAAGTTCGACAACCTCTATGGCTGCCGCGAGTCGCTGGTCGACGGCATCCGCCGCGGCACCGACGTGATGATGGCCGGCAAAGTCGCGATGGTCGCGGGCTTTGGCGACGTCGGCAAGGGCTCGGCCGCCTCACTGCGCCAGGCCGGCTGTCGCGTGCTGGTGTCGGAGATCGACCCGATCTGCGCGCTGCAGGCCGCCATGGAAGGCTACGAGGTCACCACCATGGAGGAGGCGGCGAAGCGCGCCGACATCTTCGTCACCGCGACCGGCAACGTCGACGTGATCACGATCGAGCACATGCGCGCGATGAAGGACCGCGCGATCGTGTGCAACATCGGCCACTTCGACTCGGAGATCCAGGTCGGGGCGCTGAAGAACCTCAAGTGGCACAACGTCAAGCCGCAGGTCGACGAGATCGAGTTCGCGGACCGCAAGCGCATCATCCTGCTGTCGGAAGGGCGCCTCGTGAACCTCGGCAACGCCATGGGGCATCCGAGCTTCGTGATGTCGTCCTCGTTCACCAACCAGACGCTGGCGCAGATCGAGCTGTGGGCCAATCCGGGCAAGTACCAGAAGAAGGTCTATACGCTGCCGAAGCATCTCGACGAGAAGGTGGCGCGGCTGCACCTCGACAAGATCGGCGTCAAGCTCACGCGGATGACCGACAAGCAGTCGAGCTACATCGGCGTGCCGGCCGAGGGGCCGTTCAAGTCGGATCAATATCGGTATTGATCGTCGTTGCGAGGAGCGCAGCGACGAAGCAATCTCGCGCCGCGAATCGCTGATCGAGATTGCTTCGGCGTGCTGCGCACGCCTCGCAATGACGGACGCGGCTATTCGCGTGGCCGCACAATCACGATGACGAACCGCTCCGCCTTGTCGTCCGTTCCCCAATAGCGCCGCGTGATCTCCACCTCGCTGCGGCGGCCGCCGGCGCCGCGCGCGGCGAGCGCCTGCATGCACGGGTTCTCCTCGACCGGGCACACCAGCGCGATGCCGTCGCGCGCGACTTGCGCCACGTCGACCCATGGCGTGAGGCTCGGGTTGACGATCTCGAGCGGCGTCACGTCGCGTGGCAGATAGAAAAGCACGCCATAGAGCAGGTTGTTGTAGCTGCCGATGAAGCGCAGCCGACGATCGCTGGTCTCGCGCCAGACCTTGTCGAGCGCGCGCGCGAGCCCGCTGTAGTGCGACGCATGGTTCGACAAGCCCTGCCGGTGGATCACCCAAGCGATCACCGGCGACAGCGCGAGCGCGATCAGCGGCACCGCGATGGCAAAGCCGACGATGCGGCGCACCGCAACGTGCGGCATAGCGATCAGCGGCGAGGACAGCAGCACGACCGGCAGCAGCGTCATGCTGGCGATCGCCCACAGCGATGTGACGAGCTCGTGCGACGCGACCGCCAGCACGATCGGCAGCACCAGCGGCAGCACGAAGGCGAGCACCACGGCCCGGCGGTCCGGTGCCTGCGGCCACGCGGCGTCGCGTAGCGCGGCCAGCGTGGGCCGCGCCGCAAGCGCGGCGAGCAGTACCGGAACCGCGACGTAGGCGGCTGCGCCCGTCACGTAGGAAATGCCCGCGCTCAGGCTCTCGACCAGCGTGCCCGGGTGCGTCTCCATTGCGTAGCTGAAGGTGGAGAACCCGTGCGCATAAAGCCACGCGACGTGTGGCGCGAGCCCGACGATCCCGGCCGCGATCGTGACCCATGGAGCCGCTGACCGGAAGTACGCGGCGCGCCGTGCGTCGGCGAGGGCGGCGAGGCCGAGGCCGAGCAGGAGCACGGCCGACCAGTACTTGCCGAGCATCGCGGCCGCGGCCGCAAGTCCGGCGAGCGCCGCGATGAGGATGTTGCGCGTCTCGTACGAGCGCAGGAACGCCGCGGTTGCGGCCGCCCACAGCGGCAGCATCACGGTGTTGGCGTTGTACTTCAGCGCATGGAAATTGAAGAACGGCACCAGCGTGAGCAGCGCCAGGCCGACGACGCGCTCCTCGGGCTCGAGATAGTGGCGCGCGACCCGCCAGGCGAGCCACAGCGCGGCCGTCGCGACCACCATGGCGAACAGGTAGTAGGACCAGTCGGTCAGCGGGAAGATGCCGAACCAGGCGCGCACCAGCCAGGCGCCGAGCGGCGGGTGCTTGGGCGTGCCGAGAAACGTTTCGCGCGACCAGGCGACCATCTCGCCCATGTCGAAGTGGACGTCCTGGCTGCCCTTGGCGATGGCGCCGTAGAGCGCCCACAGCCCGCAATAGGCCGCGAGCGCAACGATCACGGCCTGTTCCCGGCGCGGCCCGGTCAGCGCCGCGATCAGCCGGTCGAGCACGGCCGCGACCCGGTTGCCAGCCCGCAAAACCATCGAGTTCCCGATCCCCGGCCGCGTTGAATGTCGCGCGAGGCCGGGATATCACCTAACGGGGCTGCGGCGATAGCGTTCGGCGTTGACGGGCTGGCGGATGGACAGGGTACTGGTCGAGAGCAAGACGACGCCAATCACCCGTGCGGTGGCCCATCCGGCCCCCGAGCTCACCGTCGTGGTGCCGACCTTCAACGAGCGCGCCAACGTGCCGCTCCTGGTCGCGCGCCTGCAGCGCACGCTCGACGGCACCGACTGGGAAGTCATTTTCGTCGACGACAACTCGTCCGATGGAACCGCCGCGACCGTACGGGCGCTGGGCGAGAGCGACGCGCGGGTGCGCTGCGTCCGCCGCATCGGCCGGCGCGGGCTTGCGGGCGCCTGCCTCGAAGGCATGCTGGCAAGCCAGGCGCGCTTCGTCGCCGTGATGGATGCCGACCTGCAGCATGACGAGACGCTGCTCACCGCCATGCTGGCGCGGCTGCGCGGCGGCGACGTCGACCTCGCGGTGGCGAGCCGCTATGTCGGCGCCGGATCGGCCGAAGGCCTGGCAGGGCGCCGTGCGAGCTACAGCCGCTGGTCGACCGATCTCGCGCGCAAGCTCCTGCGCGTCGACCTCACCGATCCGATGAGCGGCTTCTTCATGCTCCGCCGCGGCGCGGTCGAGGAGCTGGCGCCGAAACTGTCCAGCCAGGGCTTCAAGATCCTGCTCGACATCGTCGCCACCTCGGGCGGCACGCTGCGCATCGCCGAGCTGCCTTACGTCTTCCGCGAGCGCCAGCACGGCGAGAGCAAGCTCGACGCCCGCATCGTGCTCGACTTCTTCGCCCTCGTGCTCGCCAAGCTCACCGGCGACGCGGTGTCGTTCCGCTTCCTGATGTTCTGCTTCGTCGGCCTGACCGGCGTGTTCATCCACATGGCGGCGCTCGCCGTCATGGTCGATCTCGGCGGCCTCACGTTCGGCGCGGCGCAGACGGCCGCGACCGTCGGGGCGATTGCCTGGAACTTCGTCCTCAACAACGCGCTCACCTATCGCGATCAGCGCCTTGCCGGCTGGTCCTTCATCACCGGCCTGCTGCGGTTCGAGGTGATCTGCGCGGTCGGCGCCCTCTCCAACGTCGGAGTCGCGACCTGGATCTACGACTACGACCCGCGCTGGTGGGTAGCGGGCCTGGGCGGCGCGCTGATGGGCGCGGTGTGGAACTACGTGGTGAGCGCCGCATTCGTGTGGCGGGCGCGGTAGTACCGCCCGAAAAGCAACACGATTCCGGGCCAGCCTAGGTTCCCATCGAAACGACGTGCCGGTAACTTGGTATTAGCCATTCGGGACGACCATCCCGAAGGCTCGCGCATCGTTCCCGGCAGACGCACTCAGAAGAAGTCCCATGTGCCGCTGGATTGCCTATCGCGGTGAAACCATCCCGCTGGAACACTACGTCACCTCCCCGGCCCACTCGCTGATCGAGCAAAGCATCCGGGCGCTCGAGTCGACCGCGGCGACCAATGGCGACGGGTTCGGGCTCGGCTGGTACGGCGAGCACCCGGAGCCGGGCCTCTACCGCGAGGTCCGCCCCGCCTGGTCGGACGAGAACCTGCGCTATCTCTGCCGCCACATCCGCTCGCACCTGTTCTTCGCCCATGTGCGCGCCGCGACCGCGACGCCGACCACGCGGCCGAACTGTCATCCCTTCGTGTCCGGGCGCTGGATGTTCATGCACAACGGCGCGGTCGGGAACTGGGCGCGCGTTCGCCGCAAGGTCGAGAGCCTGATCCCGGACGCGCTCTACCCCTCGCGCATCGGCACGACCGATTCAGAGGCGGTGTTCTTGGCGATCCTCGGCGCCGGCGCCGACCGCGATCCGATCGGCGCGACGCTACGCACGCTGCAAGCGCTGACCGAGATCGGCCACGCCTACAAGGACCCGCTGCGCTTCACCTCCGCGCTGACCGACGGGCAGAACCTCTATGCATTCCGCTTCTCGGCGAACGACGCGGCCAACACGCTCTACTACCGCACGTCCGAGGACAACCTGCTGCTCGTCTCCGAGCCGCTCGACAAGGATCGCGAAAGCTGGATCCCGGTCCCGCCGGACCACATGGTGGTGGCGCGCGCGGGCGAGCCGGTCGAGATCGCGCCGATCAATCTGGCGATGCGCATTGCGGCGGAGTGAGACCTCCGTCATTGCGAGGCGTCCGCAGGACGCCGAAGCAATCGGGCGCCGCATATGCCGATCGCGATTGCTTCGTCGCCTTCGGCTCCGCGCAATGACGTTGCGGCGGCTTACACCTGACAGACGGTCCTGAACCGCTCCATCACGGTCGCGAGCACCTCGTCGCCCGGGCGCGACCACCAGTCGTCGGAAAAAATCTCGACCTCCTGGATGCCGCAATAGCCGGCCGCCTCGATCATGCGGCGGATGGCGGGAAAATCGATCACGCCGTCGCCCATCATGCCGCGGTCGGTGAGCATGTGGCGGGTCGGCACCAGCCAGTCGCAGATGTGGTGGCTGATGATGCGCGTTCCGGCACGCGCAATCTCGCGCGCGAGGTTCGGATCCCACCAGACGTGATAGGTGTCGACCGCGATCCCGAGCCCCTCGCCCAGCTGGTCGCACAGATCGCTCATCTCGGCGAGCGTCGAGACGCAGCCGCGATCGGCCGCATACATCGGATGCATCGGCTCGAGCGCGAGCGGCACTTGTGCCGCGCGCGCATGCGGCAGCACGGCCGCGATCCCGTCGGCGAACATCTGCCGCGCGCCCGCGAGATCGCGCGAGCCGTTCGGCAAACCGCCGCCGATCACCACGATGCATTCGGCGCCGATCGCGGCGGCCTCATCGATCATGCGCTTGTTGTCGTCTATTGCGGCCTGCCGGCCCGCGGCGGCCGCGGCGGGAAACAGCCCGCCGCGGCAATAGCCGGTGACGCGCAGGCCGCTGTCGCGAAAGAGCCGCGCCGCCTCGGCGGCTCCGATCTCGGCGACCATCTCGCGCCAGGGCGCGACGCCGGCAAAGCCATGCCGCGCCGCCGCCGCGACCGCCTCGCGCAGATTCCATTGCTTGCGGACGGTCGCCAGGTTCAGCGACAGGTCGGCGGCCGGCACGATCAGGTCCCGGCGAGGAAGTCGAAGTCGCAGCCGCGGTCGGCCTGGGTCACACGCTCGACATAGAGGCGGCCGTAGCCGCGCGCGGGCTTCTCGGGCGCCTTCCATGTGGCGCGGCGGCGGGCGAGCTCGGCCTCGTCGACCAGGAGATCGATCTTGCGCGCGATGGCGTCGAGGCGGATGCGGTCGCCGTCGCGCACCAGCGCGAGCGGGCCGCCCGCCGAGGCTTCCGGGGTCACGTGCAGCACCACCGTGCCGAACGCCGTGCCGCTCATGCGCGCGTCGGAGATGCGCACCATGTCCTTGATGCCCTGCGCGCCGAGCTTCTTCGGGATCGGCAGGGCACCCGCCTCCGGCATGCCGGGCGCGCCGATCGGGCCGGCATTGCGCAGCACCATGCAGTGGTTGGGCGTGACATCGAGCGCCGGATCGTCGATGCGCTTCTCCAGATCGGCGAGCGAGTCGAACACCACGGCCGGGCCTTCGAACCGGAACAGCGCGGGCGTCGCGGCCGCGAGCTTGATGGCGGCGCCCTGCGGCGCGAGGCTGCCGGTGAGAATTGCGATCGCTTCCTTCGGCCAGACCGGGCGATCGAGCGGACGGATCACCTCGTCGTCGGTGTAGGCGGGCCAGCGCGCCACGATGTCGCCGAGCGTCTCGCCGCCCACCGTCGGCGCCGAGAGATCGAGATGATCGCGCAGGCGCCGCCACAGCGCCGGCATGCCGCCGCCGGCATGGAAATCTTCCATGAAGAAATTGCCGGCCGGCTTGAGGTTGAGCAGCACCGGCACCTCGCGGCCGACGCGGTCGAACTCGGCAAGGTCGAAGCTGAGCCCGGCGCGGCCCGCCATGGCGGCGAGATGGACGATCGCGTTGGTCGAGCCCGAGGTCGCCTGCAGCACGACGGCGGCGTTGCGCAGCGCCGTCTTGGTCATGATCTGGCGCGGCGTCGGGCCGCCGGCCTTCGCCATCTCGACCGCGCGCCTTCCCGTCGCCTCGGCGATGCGGATGCGGTCGGACGAGACGGCCGGCGCGGTCGCGGCGCCGGGCAGCGTGAAGCCGAGCGTCTCGGCGAGCGACGCCATGGTCGAGGCAGTGCCCATCACCATGCAGGTGCCGGCGGTCGGCATGAGCTGGTCGTGGGCCAAGCCGAGCGCGTCGCCGGTGAGCGTGCCGGCCCGATAGGCGGCCCACAGGCGCCGGCAGTCCGTGCAGGCGCCGAGCCGCGTGCCCTCGTGGCGGCCGGCCAGCATCGAGCCGACCGGCAGCACGATCGCGGGCATGTCGGCCGAGACCGCGCCCATCAACTCGGCCGGAATGGTCTTGTCGCAGCCGCCGATCAGCACCACCGAGTTGAGCGGCAGCGCCTTCACCATCTCCTCGACATCCATCGACATCAGGTTGCGCAGCAGCATCGAAGTCGGAAACGAGAAGGCCTCGTGCAGCGAGATGGTGGGGAACACGAAGGGAAGCCCGCCGGCGAGGCGCACGCCGCGCGCGATCGCGTCGGCGAGCTGCGGCGCGGTGCGATGGCAGGGATTGAAATCGGAGGCAGTGGAGAGCACGCCGACGATCGGCCGGTCGAGCGCCTCGTCGGTGAAGCCCGCGCCCTTGAGGAATCCGCGCCGCAGGAAGAAGGCGAACTCTTCGTCGCCGTATTGCGCCAGACGCGACCGCAGACCACGCTTCATCGCAACATCCCCAATCTCGCGGGATGTCATCGTCCGCGCAAGCGGACGATCCAGTAACCACGATCGTCGCCGGTGTGTACTGGCTCGCCCGCTTGCGCGGGCGATGACGGGAGGGGGCTATTGCTCGGTCAGCAGGCCACGTCTGTCAACGGTGAAAGCGTAGCGCAAAAAGTACGACCCGCCCGCCGGGGGGACCGTCGGGCGGGTCGATCGAAACGGCGCGGGGTGGATGGGGGCGCACGCGCCGCTCGACTGAGCTGAGGTCCGGGGGGAGACCTCAGTAGCTGGGCGTCAGTTGCACACCTTGGCGCGACCGACGTAGTTGCCCCACTGGTCGTACTGGCGGACCCAGTGGCAGTTGTAGTAGGGGCCATCGCTGGCGATCGCGGCGCCGATGATCGTGCCGGCCGCGAAGCCGAAGCCGACCGGGCCCCAGCCGCCGTGCGGGTGATGAGCCTGTGCCTGGGTGGTGGCGAGCGCGGTCGCACCGATGGTGATCGCGGCAACGGCCGCGGCAATCTTCATCTTCATGAGGGGTGTCCTTACCTGCGTTGGTAATGTGGCCGTGATGGCCGGGGATGAACGTTGGTCGAGCGGGGGCGCCAATTGGTTCAAACCGCCTCATCGGCTTGACCGGTGTCGGCCTGACCGGTGCCCTGCCGCCGCCGACATGCTGGATCCTTGGCGCATGTCCTTGGTCGGCGAACCGGCGTCCACTTCGCCGGGACATGCGCTAGGATGCGGGGCGCATAACGAGGAAATGCTCAAGGGGACCGAAGGAAATGGCGAAGAACAGGGTCATCATCACCTGCGCGATCACGGGATCGATCCACACGCCGAGCATGTCGCCGTATCTGCCGGTCACGCCCGAGCAGATCGCCGACGCGGCGATCGGCGCCGCCGAGGCCGGCGCCGCGATCGTGCACCTGCACGCGCGCAATCCCGAGACCGGGCGGCCCGACCAGTCGCCGGAAGCGTTCATGCGCTTCGTGCCGCGCATCAAGCAGCGCACCAATGTGGTGATCAACCTCACCTCGGGCGGGGCGCCGACGATGCGCGTGGAAGAGCGCGCGATGCCGGCCGCGACGCTCAAGCCCGAGGTCGCGAGCCTCAACATGGGCTCGATGAATTTCGCGCTCTACCCGATGCTCAACCGCTTCAAGGATTTCAAGCATGACTGGGAGCAGCCGTATCTCGAGGCGACGCGCGACCTGATCTTCCGCAACACGTTCAAGGATATCGAGTACGTGCTGCACACCTGCCAGGACAACGACACGCGCTTCGAGTTCGAGTGCTACGACATCGGCCACCTCTACAGTCTCGCCCACTTCCTCGAGCGCAAGCTGGTCAAGCCGCCGCTGTTCGTGCAGTCGGTGTTCGGCATCCTGGGCGGCATCGGCACGCATCCCGAGGACGTGATCCACATGCGGCGCACCGCGGACCGGCTGCTCGGCCGCGAGAACTATCGCTGGTCGGTGCTCGGCGCCGGGCGCAATCAGATGCCGATCGCCGCCATGGCGGCCGCGATGGGCGGCAATGTGCGGGTCGGCCTGGAAGACTCGCTGTGGATCGGGCCGGGCAAGCTCGCCACCTCGAACGCCGAGCAGGTCACCAAGGCGCGGCAGATCATCGAGGGGCTGGGGCTCGAGATCGCGACGCCGGATGACGCGCGCGAGATCCTCGGCCTCAAGGGGCCCGACAAGGTGAATTTCTAGCTGGTCTTGGCGTCATCGCGAGGAGCGACGCGACGAAGCGATCCCGCACCGCAAGCACCTGGGATCGGGATTGCTTCGGCGCGCTACGCGCGCCTCGCAATGACGGGAATGGGGCTCAGAACCTGAATCTGAATTGCGGCCAGACGTTGTGGCCGACGTGGCGGATCGGACGGCCCGGACTCACGAACGAATAGCTCGTGTTGTCCTGCGATCCGATCATCACGGCTTCGACCATCGGCTCGGCAATCGGGCCGGAGGCGGCCCACGCGACGATGAAGTTCGCGGCCGCACCCCCGCGCACGTCCTCGGCCGGGACCACGACCTCGATCGAGCCGAACGGCCGCAGCGCCACCGGCTGCCGGAGATAGGCCTGCACCAGCTTGCCGCCCGTGTCGTAGTATTCGATGCGCTCGATCACCAGCGGCTTGCTCGCCGACGTATTGTCGATGCGCAGCGTCGTGGAGAACTCGATGAGCTTGCTGCTGCCGGTGGTCGCGCCATAGACGCGCGAATAGGCCGGCACGTAGATCGAGCCTCTGGCCGAGAGATCGCTCTCGTCCGGCATCGCGGTCAGCGAGTCCTTGAACTGGGCGCGGAAATCGATGGCCACGGGCTGCGCCGCGGTCCCGGTCGTCTCGGCGCGCGCAAGCACACAGACGGCCGCAAGCACGACCGCCGGCAGGCACGCTCGCAGCAAGGATGTCGCCCTCAGCATCGCACGCCCCGCATTCGGGTCTCGGGTTGAGGAAGGGGGGTCCTCGCCTCGCCGCTGCCCGGCGAGGTACGTCGCAGTATGGCACGGGTCCGGCCCACCGCGTCAACATGGCGCAGGGTCATTAATAACAGGGTTCTGGCCGGATTGAGCAGATTTTACCTCTCGGATGCTTGAAATCGCTAACATTTTTCGAATTGCCTTGATGGCCTGGGCCGCTCACCCTGCGATCCTGGAGAGGATTCGCGGGAACCCGCGGGGGACAATGGCTTCGCTCGACACCGTCAGCCTCGGCATTCTGTTCGGCGCCGTCCTGGTGCTGGCCGGCATCCTATCGAGCCTGGTGGCGCTGCGGTTCGGGGCGCCGCTGCTCCTGGTGTTCCTCATCGTCGGCATGCTGGCCGGCGAGGAGGGCCTGGGCGGCATCCGCTTCGACGACGTGCGCACCGCCTACCTGGTGGGCTCGATCGCGCTGGCGCTGATCCTGTTCGACGGTGGCCTGCGCACGCGCTTCTCGACCTTCCGCAGCGTGCTCGCGCCCTCGCTTGCGCTCGCGACCATCGGCGTGATGCTCACCGCGGCGCTGACGGCGCCGGTCGCGCGCTACGCGCTCGGACTCGACTGGACGCAATCACTGCTGGTCGGCTCGGTGGTCGCATCGACCGACGCGGCGGCGGTGTTCTTCCTCATCCACGCCCACGGCTTGCGCCTGCGCCCGCGCGTCGGCGCGACGCTGGAGATCGAGTTGGGCACCAACGATCCGTTCGCGATCTTTCTCACGCTGCTGCTGGTCGAGATCCTGCTGCACGGCCAGCAAACGTGGGCGACGATCGCGGGCCGGCTCGCGGTGGAGGGCCTCGGCGGCGCGGTCATCGGCATCGTCGGCGGCCGCGGCATCGTGCTGGCGCTCAATCGCCTGTCGCTGCCGCAGGGCCTGCACGCGCCGTTCGTGACCACCGGCGCGCTGGTGATCTTCGGCATCGCCGAGGCGATCCATTCGTCGGGCTTCCTCGCCGTCTACATCGCGGGGCTCGTGGTCGGCAACCGGCCGACGCGGGCGCACAACACCGTCATCGTGTTTCTCGACGCCGCCACCTGGCTCGCGCAGATCGGCATGTTCCTGCTGCTCGGCCTGCTCGCCTGGCCGGCGCGACTGCCGCAGCATGCCTTGGCGGCGCTCGCGGTCGCGCTCATGCTGATGCTGGTGGCGCGGCCGCTCGCGGTGCTCATCTGCCTCGCGCCGTTCCGCTTCGCCTGGCGCGAGAAGCTGTTCGTGTCGTGGGTCGGCCTGCGCGGCGCGGTCGGCATCTTCCTCGCCTCGATCCCGCTGCTGGTCGGGCTGCCGGACGCGCAGCTCTATTTCGATGTCGGCTTCGTGGTCGTGCTCGCCTCGCTGCTGGTGCAGGGCTGGACCATCGCGCAGGCGGCGCGGCGGCTGCACATCGCGCTGCCGCGCACCGATCCGACGCCGCGCCGGGTCGAGCTCGACCTGCCGGGCCAGCTCAGCCAGGAACTGGTCGGCTACGCGGTGCATGCGAGCAATCCCTATTTGCGCCGGCGCATCGCGCCGTCCTGGGCGAAGCTGATGCTGGTGGTGCGCGACGAGCACGTGCTGACGCCCGGCGAGGCGGCGGACATCCGCGCGGGCGACCACGTCTATTTCCTCGCCCCGCCCGAGCGCGCGCAGGCGCTCGACCGCTTCTTCGTCGACATGCCGCCGCCCGCCGCGCCCGACCCGCGCCTGCTGTGCGACTTCTTCGTCGGCGGCGACGCGACGCTGGGCGCGCTCGCCGAGATCTACGGCCTCACGATCGCGCCCGACCATGCCGGAATGACCCTCGCCGACCACATCGCCGAGGAGCTGCACCACGCGGCGCGGCCGAACGACGTGCTGGCGATCGGGCCGATCACGCTGGTGGTGCAGAAGGTGGTGGACGGGCGCGCCGCCAGCATCGGCTTGCAGCTCGCCGAGCCGGACCCGGTCGCGCCGGAGACGCTGGTCGCCGGCCTCAAACGGCGCGCGCGCAATGCGCTCGCGGCGCTGCGCCGTTCATAAGTCGTCGCTGCCCGCGGCAAGCAATTCCAGCCCGCCTTGCGCCGTGACGCGACCCGCCTCGAGGCGCACGACCGCCGTGGCGATGCGCTTGAGCTCGGCCGCGTTGTGGCTGACGTAAAGCATCGGCACCCTGGCCTCGTCGCGCAGCCGCACCAGGTAAGGCAGGATCTCGCGCTTGCGCGCCCCATCGAGCGAGGCGAGCGGCTCGTCGAGCAACAGCAGCTGCGGTCGCGCCAGCAGCGCGCGGCCGATGGCGACGCGCTGGCGCTCACCGCCGGATAGCCGGCCAGGCCGGCGATCGAGCAGCGCGCCGATGTCGAGCAGCTCGATCACATGCGCCACCTCGGCGTCGTCGCGCGGGAGGGCGTTCATGAAGCGGCCATAGGCGAGATTGCGCCGCACCGTGAGGTGGGGAAACAGCCGGCCCTCCTGGAAGACGTAGCCGACACGCCGCCGGTGCGGCGGCACGTCGATGTGCGCCTTGGCGTCGAACAGCACGGTCTCGCCGAGCGCGATGCGGCCGGCATCGGGCCGGATCAGGCCGGCGATGAGGTTGGCGACCGTCGACTTGCCGGCGCCGGACGGGCCGAACAACGCGGTCGCGCCGCCGGCGATCTCGAATTTGGCGGCGAGGCGGAAGTCGCCCAGCCGCTTTTCGACATCCACGGTGAGCACCGTCACTCCCCGTGAAAGCGCAGGCCGGCGCGGCGCGCGAACCATTCGGACACGATCAGCGCCGCAAGCGAGATCGCGATCGCGACCAGCACGAGGCGGCCGGCGGCCGCGTCGCCGCCGGGCACGTTGGTCAAGGTATAGATGGCGGCCGACAAGGTCTGCGTCTCGCCCGGGATGTTGGAGACGAACGTGATGGTGGCGCCGAACTCGCCGAGCGCCTTGGCGAAGCACAGCACCATGCCGGCAATGATCCCGGGCAGCGCGAGCGGCAAGGTCACGCTGGCGAAGACCCAGAGCCGGCTGGCGCCCAGCGTCGCGGCAGCGTCCTCGATGCGGCGGTCGATCGCCTCGATGGAAAGCCGCACGGCGCGCACCAGCAGCGGGAAGCCCATCACGCCGCAGGAGAGCGCGGCCCCGGTCCAGCGGAACGAGAGGACGATGCCGAAGACGTGGTCGAGGAAGGCGCCGACCGGGCCTTTGCGGCCAAGCCAGATCAGCAGCAGATAGCCGGTGACGACGGGCGGCAGGACCAGCGGCAGGTGCACCAGCCCGTCGAGGAGCGACTTGCCCCAGAAGTCCTTGCGCGCCAGCAGCCACGCGATGGCGAGCCCGAACGGCAGGCTTGCGAGCGTCGCGACCACCGCGATGCGCAGCGACAGCTCGATCGCGGTCCATTCGTCAGGGGTGAGGGAGAGCATGGGAAAATCTAGGCTCGTGTCCCGGGCGCGATGCAACATGAAATGTTGCTTCGCAGACCCGGGACCCACCAGCGAGCCGATGGGTCCCGGATCAGCGGTGCACCGCTACGCGCAAGGGCGCTTCGCGCTGCACCGCATCCGGGACACGATGCAGCGACCATCACGACACCGGCTTGATCAGGAACGTGAAGCCGTACTTCTCGAAGATCGCCTTGGCGGCCGGCGAGCGCAGAAACGCGAGATAGTCGGCGGCGCCCGCCTTCGCCGTCACGGTGGCGGCGACCGGGTAGATGATGGGCGGGTGCGAGTCGGCCGGAAAGGCGCCGACGATCTTGACGCCGGGCTCGACCTTGGCGTCGGTCTCGTAGACGATGCCAAGCGCGGCCTCGCCGCGCGCGACCAGCGCGAGCGCGGCGCGTACGTTCTCGGCCATCGCCATCTTCGGCTCGACCGCGGCCCAGATGCCGAGCTTCTCCAGCGCAGCCTTGGCGTACTTGCCGACCGGCACGGCCTTAACGTCGCCGGTGGTGATGCGGCCGTCGCCCGCAAGCTTGGCGAGGTCGAAGCCCGGGCCGATCGTGACGTTGTCGATCTTGGAGTCCTTCGGCGCGATCAGCACGATCTTGTTGCCGAGCAGGTTGACGCGGGTGTCGTCCTTGATGACCTTCTTCTTGCTGCCGTAGTCCATCCAGTCGAGGTCGGCGGAGACGAAGAACGTTGGCCGGCGCGCCCTGCTCGATCTGCTTCATCAGCGCGGAGCTCGCCGCGTAGCTCACCACGATCCTGATGCCGGTCTTCTTGGTATAAGCCGCGTCGACGTCGTCGAGCGCGTTCTTCATCGAGGCGGCGGCGAAGACCGTGAGCGTCTTGTCCTGCGCCTGCGCCGGGGTGGCGAGCCAGCCTGCGGCCGCGACGAGCAATGACAGGAAGAATACGGGACGGGCGGTTGGCATGCGGGCGCTCCATGCGACGCAAGGCGCGAGAGGACGCGCCCTGGTGAAAGGCCAAGTGGTGGTGGAGACGACCGTCCCGGAAGCGCCGTTCCGGGACTCAACGCACGCTTACGGCGCGCGGCGGATCGCGGTCAAAGTGTAGCAGCCCATGCCGCCAGGTCAAACCGCGCGCATCGCCGCACACGGTTGTCACGCGCTCGTGCGCGCCGCAGACTGCGCCGACATGATGCCGGAGGCGAAGAATGAGTGACGCGCAGTCGATCGACGGCGAGTACGACTACATCGTGGTGGGGGCGGGCTCGGCCGGCTGCGTGCTGGCGAACCGGCTCTCGGCCGATGCAAAGACGCGCGTGCTCATCCTCGAAGCGGGCGGGCCGGACAACTGGATCTGGTTTCACATCCCGGTCGGCTACCTGTTCGCGATCGGCAATCCGCGCTCGGACTGGATGTACAAGACCGAGCCCGAGCCGGGCCTCAACGGGCGCGTGCTCAACTATCCGCGCGGCAAGGTGGTGGGCGGCTCCTCGGCGATCAACGCCATGATCTACATGCGCGGGCAGGCGCGCGACTATGACCACTGGCGCCAGCTCGGCCTCACCGGCTGGGGCTGGGACGACGTGCTGCCCTACTTCAAGAAGCACGAGCATCACTTCATGGGCGACAGCGCCGCGCATGCGACCGGCGGTGAATGGCGGGTCGAGCCGGCGCGGGTGCGCTGGGAGCTGCTGGAGACGTTTCGCGACGCGGCCGCGCAGGCCGGCGTCAAGCCGATCGACGACTTCAACTGCGGCGACAACGAGGGCTCGTGCTATTTCCACGTCAACCAGAAGCGCGGGCGGCGCTGGTCGGCGGCGCGCGGGTTTCTCAAGCCGGTGCTCGACCGTACCAACCTGCGGCTCGAGACCGGCTGCCTGGTCGAGGGCGTCGAGCTTGACGGCCGGCGCGCGACCGGCGTGCGCTGGCGGCAGGACGGCGCGACGCGGCGCGCGCGCTGCCGCGCCGAGGTGATCCTCGCGGCCGGCTCGGTCGGCTCGACGCAGATCATCCTGCTGTCGGGCGTCGGTCCGGGCGCGCAGCTGCGAGGGCTCGGCATCCCGGTCGTGCTCGACAAGCCGGGCGTCGGCGAGAACCTGCAGGATCATCTGCAGCTTCGCCTCATCTACAAGGTGACGGGCGCGAAGACGCTCAACGAGATGTACTACGCGCGCTTCGGCAAGCTCGGCATGGCGCTCGACTATGCGCTGCGCCGGCGCGGGCCGCTCACCATGGCGCCCTCGCAGCTCGGCCTGTTCACCCGCTCCGACGCCACGCGCGAGCGCGCCAACATCCAGTTCCACGTGCAGCCGCTGTCGCTCGACCGCTTCGGCGAGCCGCTGCACCAATTTCCGGCCTTCACCGCCAGCGTCTGCAACGTGGAGCCGACGAGCCGCGGCCACATCCGCCTCAAGACGCCGAACCCGGCCGACCCGCCCGCGATCGCGCCGCGCTATCTCACGACCGACGAGGACCGCCGCGTCGCCGCCGACTCGCTGCGCGTCGCGCGCCACATCGTGGCGCAGCCGGCGCTCGCCAAGTATCGGCCGAGCGAATTCCTGCCGGGGCCGTCGGTCGGCAACGACGACGCGAGCCTGATCAAGGCTGCGGGCGACATCGGCACCACGATCTTCCATCCGATCGGCACCGCCAAGATGGGGCTGCCGTCCGATCCGCTCGCGGTGGTCGACGAGCGGCTGCGCGTCATGGGCCTCGACGGCCTGCGGGTGATCGACGCCTCGGTGATGCCGACGATCACGTCGGGCAACACCAATTCGCCAACGATCATGATCGCCGAGAAGGGCGCCGCTATGGTGCTGGACGGCCGTTGAAGGCGTGCCCGGGATGCGCCAACATCGAGTCGGCGTACTGAAATCGCAGCATTTTTCCGTTTGGCTTTGTTCTGCCAACCGGGCTGGGGACTGACATGGACCTGGTCCAGCGCATTAAAGGTATCCTGCTGACGCCGGAGGCCGAATGGCCGGCGATCGAGCAGGAGCCGGGGACACCCAGCTACCTGTTCGCCGAATACATGGTCTACCTCGCCGCCATCCCGCCGGTCGCAGGCTTCATCGGCGGCGCGATCATCGGCGCCGCGACGGCGGCCGGCACCGTCCGGGTGCCGCTGTTCGTCGGGCTGCTCGGCGCCGTGATCGCCTATGTGCTGAGCTTCGTCATCGTCTATGCCATCGCAATCATCATCGACCAGCTCGCGCCGCGCTTCGGCGGCGTCAGGGATTTTGCCGGCGCGCTGAAAGTCACGGTCTATTCGTTCACGCCGTACTGGGTCGCGGGCGTACTGCAGCTCATCCCAGGCCTGCGCTTCGTCGGCTTGGTGGTGGCATTCTTCGGGGTCTATCTGGCGTGGCTCGGCCTGCCGCGCCTGATGCGGGTGAAGCGCGACCAGGCGGTGCCTTACGTCGCGATCGTGGTGGTCGGCGCGATCGTGATCACGGCGGCGGTGACGCTGGCCGAGGCGGCATTCCTTACATGATGGCCTTGAGATGCCTTATCGGCCTCCCAGGCGTGAGCGCCGCGGCGGCGGCCGCGATGGCGGCGGCGTCGATGCCGTAGTGGCGGTAGAGATCGGCGATCGTGCCGGTCTGGCCGAAGTGCTCGACGCCGAGCGGGCGCACCCGATGGCCGTGCACGGCGCCGAGCCAAGCGAGCGTCGCGGGATGGCCGTCGAGCACCGTGACGATGCCGCAGTGGTGCGGCACGGGCTCGAGCAGGCGCTCGATGTGCGCGCGCGCGTGCACGAGGCCGCGCTCGCGGGCGCGCTGCGCCGCCGCCCAGCCGGCGTTGAGCCGATCCGCTGATGTCACGGCGAGTAGGCCAACGTCGCGGCGATCCTCGGCGATGCGCCATACGGCCTCGTTCGCCTCCGGCGCGACCGCGCCCGTGTAGGCGATCACCACCTCGCAGTTCGGGCCCGGCTCGCGCAGCCAGTAGGCACCATCGACGATCTGCTGGCGCAGCGCGTCGGTCATCGGCCGCTTGATCTGCTCGAGCGGCCGCGTGGAGAGGCGCAGGTAGACCGAGCCCCCGGTCTCGTCGCGCAGCCAGTTGCGCTCGGCCGGCTCGCTGCCGCCGTCCTTCTGGATGTAGTCGAGCGCGAAGCGCAGGATCACGGCGAGCTCGTCGACGAAGGCGGGCTCGAAGGCCGCAAGCCCGTCCTGCGCCATGCCGATCAGCGGCGTCGCAATTGACTGGTGCGCGCCGCCTTCCGGCGCGAGCGTGATGCCGGACGGCGTTGCGACGAGGATGAAGCGCGCATCCTGGTAGCAGGCGTAGTTGAGCGCATCGAGGCCGCGCTGGATGAAGGGATCGTACAGCGTGCCGATCGGCAGCAGGCGCTCGCCGTTGATCGCATGCGAGAGGCCGAGCGCGGAGAGCAGGATGAACAGGTTGTTCTCGGCGATGCCTAGCTCGATGTGCTGGCCGGTGGGCGAGAAATCCCAGTTGAAGGTCGACGGGATGCGCTCGCTCTTGAAGGTGTCGGCCATCGTCTCGCGCGCGAACAGGCCGCGGCGGTTGACCCACGGCCCGAGATTGGTCGAGACCGTCACGTCGGGCGAGGTGGTGACGATGCGCGACGCGAGCTCTGAATCGGCGCGGCCGAGCTCGTTGAGCAGAAGGCCGAAACCGGTCTGCGTCGACATCTCGGGCTGGATGGTGACGGTGAGCTCCTTGGGCACATCGAACTGACGCGCGCGCGGGCGTTCGGCGGGGCGCGCCGCGAACGGCACGCGATCGAGAAACGCCTGCAGGTCGGCTGGCGCGACCTCGAGCCCTTCGAACTTGTCCCACTCGTGCCCGGGCCGCACCTGCATGGCGCCGCGCAGCGTCTCCATCTGCGCCGGCGTCATCAGGCCCGCGTGATTGTCCTTGTGGCCCGCGAAGGGAAGGCCGTAGCCCTTGATGGTGTAGCAGATGAAGCAGGTCGGCTTGTCGGGCTCGTCGTCCGCGAAGGCGGCGAGCAGCGTCGGCAGGTCGTGGCCGGCGAGATTGGTCATCAGCCGCGCGAGTGCGTCGTCATCGTGCGTCGCGAGCAGACCGGCGCGACGCGCTCGCCGAGGTCTTCCGTCAGGCGCTTGCGCCAAGCGGCGCCGCCCTGGAAGACGAGCGCCGAGTAGAGCTGGTTCGGGCAGGTGTCGATCCACTGCTCGAGGCGCTCGCCGCCGGGCTGCTTGAACGCGGCGCGCAGCAGCGAGCCGTATTTGAGGATCACGACGCGCCAGCCGAAATTGCGAAACAGCGCCTCGTAGCGCTCCCACAGGCCCTCGCGCACGACCGCGTCGAGGCTCTGGCGGTTGTAGTCGATGATCCACCAGCAATTGCGCACGGCCTGCTTCCAGCCGTCGAGGATCGCCTCGAAGATGTTGCCTTCGTCGAGCTCGGCGTCGCCGACCAGCGCGACCATGCGGCCTTCGGGGCGATCGCGGCCCCAGCCGTGCGCGCGCACGTAGTCCTGCACCAGGGAGGAGAACAGCGTCTGCGCCACGCCGAGGCCGACCGAGCCGGTGGAGAAGTCGACGTCGTCGGCGTCCTTGGTGCGCGACGGGTAGCTCTGCGCGCCCTTGTAGCCGCGGAAATGCGCGAGCTTGTCGCGCGTCTGCCGGCCGAGCAGGTACTGGATGGCGTGGAAGATCGGGCTTGCGTGCGGCTTGACGGCGACGCGGTCGGCCGGCCGCAGCGTCGCGAAGTAGAGCGCCGTCATGATGGTGGCGAGCGAGGCCGACGAGGCCTGGTGGCCGCCGACCTTCAGACCGTCGGCGCTCTCGCGCAGATGATTGGCGTTGTGGATGGTCCAGCTCGCGAGCCACAGCACCTTGCGCTCCAGCGCGGACAGCAGCGCGAGGTCATCGGTGGCGGCGGCCGGTTGCCGGGGCAACATACGAGACTTGGTCATGGTTGCACCTTCGCATTGCCGGCTTGGCAGCGGCCATCAATTTCGATCACAATGCGTTGCGCTTTTGGCATATTCTGCCAAGAATGTCGCGAAAGGATCGGTTTTCATGCCGCACGCACTGGACGCCCTCGACCGCAAGATTCTCGTCCTGCTGCAGGCGGACGGCCGCATGAGCCTCGCGGACCTCGCCGCAAAAGTCGGGCTGTCGCCGTCGCCCTGCCTGCGGCGGGTGCGCATGCTGGAGCGCGCCGGCGTGATCGCCCGCTACGTCGCGGTGCTCGACCAACAGGCGGTCGGGCTGCCGGTGAGCGTGTTCGTCTCGGTCAAGCTGGAGCGCCAGCGCGAGCAGGCGCTCGAGCGCTTCGCCAAGACGATCGCGCGCTGGCCCGAGGTGCTGGAGTGCTACCTGATGACCGGCCCGCGCGACTACTGGCTGCGCGTGGTGGTGCCCGATCTTGCCGCCTACGAGCGCTTCCTCAAGCAGAAGCTGACAAGGCTCGAAGGCGTGGCGTCGATCGAGTCGAGCTTCGCGTTGGAGCAGGTGAAGTATACGAACGTGCTGCCGGTGGCGTGAGCAATGGCCTCGTGCCCCGGATGCGACGCAGCACGTAGCGCGTAGCGCGAAGTGATGCGCCGCTGACCCGGGGCCCAGAACCGCCCGTCGCGACGCTTCTGGGTCCCGGTTCTGCAGCGCATCGCTTCGCGCTGCGCTGCGCCCGGGACACGAGGCTATCCGCCGTCTGTGACCGGCAGGCTTTCGAGCGCGCGCAAGCCCGGGCGCGAACGCCAGCGCAGGCTCGCGTCGTCGACCGCCAGCGTCAGCTTCGGCCACCGGCGAAACAAGGCCTTCAGCGCGCAGGCGCCTTCGATGCGCGCGAGCTGATGGCCGAGGCAGAAATGAATGCCGGTGCCGAACGCGACATGCCGGTTCGGCCGCCGGTCGAGCGCGAGGCATTCCGGATTCGGGTTGGCGTGCGGATCGACATTGGCGGCCGCCAGCATGGGCATGACCTTGTCGCCCTTCCGCAGCCGCACGCCGCCGAACTCAACCTCGCGGCGGACATAGCGCGGCTTGGTGAACTGCACCGGCGTGACGAAGCGCAACAGCTCTTCGACTGCGAGGTTGACCCGGCTCCAGTCCGCCGCGAGCCAGTCGCGCAGCGCGGGGTCCTTCAACAGCTCGCGCACCGAGCCGCTGATCAGGTGGGTCGTGGTCTCGTGCCCGGCGAGCAGCAGCAGAAAAACCATCGCGACCATCTCGTTGCGGCTGATCCGCGCGCCGTCGCGCTCGACGCGCACGAGCTCGGCGATGAGGCCCTCGCCGCCATGCCGGCGCGCGGCCTCGAGCTGCCGCTCGAGGTAGCGCTTCAGCGACATGATGGTGGGCGCCAGCGTCAGCACGCCGATCATGCCGCTGAAGCGCGTGAACTTGTGCGCCCAGGCCGAGAACATCGGCCGATCGGCGGGCGGCAAGCCGAGCAGCTCGCAAATGACCGCGAGCGGCAGCTGGCGCGCATAGCGCTCGACGAGATCGGCCGGGCTGCCGTCGGCGAACAGCCGATCGGCGGGCTGGTCGGCTAGCGCCGTGATGCGCGGCTCCATGTCGAGGATGGCGCGGCGGCGGAAGGCCTCGTCGACGATGTCGCGCAGCCGCCGGTGGTCCGGCTCGTCCATCGACAGCATGTGCTCAAAGAGCAGGCGCACGACGCGCGGCATCCACCAGCACACGCCGACGATCTGCCCGTCGGCCTGCCGCACCGTGAAGGTGTCGCTGTCCTTGAGCACGCGATCGGCGAGATCCTGGGTGGTCGTCGCCCAGACCTTGCCGATGACGGGGAAATTCACCTCGACGAGCTGGCCGGCGGAGCGCAGCGCCGCGATCGCGGCCGCCGGATCGCGGAAAAATGCCTGGCTGGAGATGTCGACTTGCATGGCGATTCTCGTCGGTCGGTGTTTGACACGACGATGTGGCGGCTTTTGCGGCGCCCGCACGGAGCCCTCGGGTCTTGCCTTCGGCAACCCCAAGGGCTCCATCCGGGCTACAAGAACCTAGGGCTTGGCGAGGACGGCTTTGCAGGCGGTGGGCAGGGCCGACATCAACATCGGCGGACGCGGCTTGGGCGGCGGGGCGTTGGGCGGCGGCGGCTTGGGGTGGATGATCGAGTCCTTGAACCAGTAGTCGAGCGCCTTGCCGCAGCCGTCCTCCGGCCCCTGGGGCGGCTGGACCGTGCACTCGGGGCTGTCGGGCGGACAGAACAGCCGCACATGGAAGTGATAGTCGTGGCCCCACCACGGCCGCACCTTGTGCAGCCAGGCGCGATCGCTGCCGGCGTCGCGGCACAGCGCTTTCTTGATCGCCGCGTTGACGAAGACGCGCTCGACCTCGGCGTCCTCGGCCGCGGCCTTGATCACGGCGAAATGCGCCGGCGTCCACACCTTCGGGTCGACGTTGACCCGGCTCGGCGCCACCGTCATGGTGGCGGACATCTCCTCGCGCTCCTTGCGCGTGAGCGTGCGGTTGGGCATCGGGGTGAGCCAGATGTCGGCATCGAGACCGACCTGGTGGCTGGCGTGGCCGGTGATCATGGGGCCGCCGCGCGGCTGCGACATGTCGCCGACCAGCAGGCCCGGCCAGCCGGCCTTGGCGGCCTTGGTGGAGAGCCGCTCCAGGAACTTGATCAGCCGCGGATGGCCCCAGTTGCGGTTGCGCGACAGCCGCATCACCTGCCAGGTCGGTCCGTCGATCGGCAGCGCGACACCGCCGTCGAGGCAGCCATGGGCGTAGAAGCCGATCGAACGCGGCGTCGTCGTCTGGCTGGGCTTGGTGCGGCGGGCGAACAGCTCCTTGGCCGGGGTCTTGGGATCATCCGGATGGGCGAGCGGGGGCAGCGGCTGCGGATTGAGCGTCCCGAGATCCTGCGCGGCGGCAGGCATGACCGCGAGCGCAAGAACGAGCAACGGACCGACGATCGATTTGGCTGACATCGACTCTCTTTTAACCGATCCGCCCTCACAATTGAATGACGCTGAGGACAACCCGCATTGCGCCCTTTACAAGGCGCGGCGCGGTTCGGCATCGTGGATGGGCTCGCGGGACGGGGGATATCATGTTCGGCAGGAAATTCGTCAGGTCGTGCGTTGCGCGCGGCGCGGCGCTCGGCGTCGTGCTGGGTGCGGCCATTTGCGCCACCGCGGCGCCGGCCGCCGCCGAGGTGCTCATCACGGTCGACAAATCGTCGCAGCAGCTCACCGTCACGGTCGACGGCTCGGAGCGCTACACGTGGCCGGTGTCGACCGGCCTGCATGGCGGCCCGCCCTCGGGCACGTTCCGGCCGCAGCGCATGGAGCGCGCGTGGTACTCGCGCATGTTCGGCATGGCGCCGATGCCGCACTCGATCTTCTTCCGCGGCCCGTTCGCGATCCACGGCACCACGGTGATCTCGCGGCTCGGCCACCCGGCGTCGCACGGCTGCGTGCGGCTGCACCCGGACAATGCCGCAACGCTGTTCGACCTCGTGCAGCACGAAGGCCCGGGCAACACCCGGATCGTCGTTCGATAATGACCCAATACCTCGAGCCGACCGAGTTCCAGAAATCGCGCGCGTTCTCGCCGGCCGTCATCACGCAGGGCGGGCGCACGGTCTGGCTCGCGGGCCAGACCGCGACGCGTGATGCAGACGGCCGCGACATCTCGGGCGACCTCGACGCGCAGGTGAAGACGATCTTCGCCGCGATCGACGCCACACTGCGCCGCGCCGGCGGCAGCCTCGCCGACATGGTGACCATGACGGTGTTCATCAACGATCCGCGTCACGGCGATCGCTTCATCGAGCTGCGGCGCGCGACCTTCGCGGACGGGAAATTTCCCGCGAGCGCGCTGATCACGGTGTCGCACTTCGCGCGGCCCGGCATGCTGATCGAGATCCAGGGCGTCGCGGTGATCGGCGGGTGAACGCCAGCGAGCAGCCTCGCTGTCCGCCTCTCGCCGCCCTCATCCTGAGGAGCACTCGCGAAGCGAGTGCGTCTCGAAGGATGGGCCCAGGCGCAAGCGGCGCCGCTCGCATGTGTGGCCCATGGTTCGAGACGCCCGCCTTCGCTTCGCTTCGCGGGGCTCCTCACCATGAGGCAGATTGATTCAGTCCGCGGCAGGATCTTTCACACATCCACCTTCAGCGCCGCGATGAAGGCTTCCTGCGGAATGTCGACCTTGCCGAACTGGCGCATGCGCTTCTTGCCTTCCTTCTGCTTGTCGAGCAGCTTGCGCTTGCGGGTGGCGTCGCCGCCGTAGCACTTGGCGGTCACGTCCTTGCGGAAGGCGCGCACGGTCTCGCGGGCGATGATCTTGCCGCCGATCGCGGCCTGGATCGGCACCTGGAACATGTGCGGCGGAATCAGCTCCTTGAGCTTCTCCGCCATGGCGCGGCCGCGGCTCTCGGCGCGGGTGCGGTGGACCAGCATGGCGAGGGCGTCGACCGGGTCGCCGTTGACCAGCATCTGCAGCTTGACCAGGTCGGCGACCTTGTAGTCGGTGAGGTGATAGTCGAACGACGCGTAGCCGCGCGACACCGACTTGAGGCGATCGTAGAAATCGAACACCACCTCGTTGAGCGGCAGGTCGTACTTCACCATGGCGCGGCTGCCGATGTAGGTGAGCTCCTTCTGGCTGCCGCGGCGGTCCTGGCAGAGTTTCAGCACGGCGCCGAGATATTCGTCGGGCGTGAGAATCGTCGCCTCGATCCACGGCTCCTGCATCTCGACGATGTGATTGGGGTCCGGCATGTCGACCGGATTGTGGATGTCGAGCTCGCGCCCGTCGGTGGTCTTGATCTTGTAGATCACGGAGGGCGCGGTCGCGATCAGGTCGAGGTCGAACTCGCGCGACAGCCGCTCCTGGATGATCTCGAGGTGGAGCAGGCCGAGGAAGCCGCAGCGGAAGCCGAAGCCGAGCGCCGCGCTGGTCTCCATCTCGAAGCTGAAGCTCGCGTCGTTGAGGCGCAGCCTGCCCATGGCGGCGCGCAGATCCTCGAACCGCGCGGCGTCGACCGGGAAGAGGCCGCAGAACACCACCGGGATCGAGGGGCGGAAGCCGGGCAGCGGCTTCTCCACCGGTTTGCGGTCGTCCGTAATGGTGTCGCCGACGCGGGTGTCGGCCACTTCCTTGATCGAGGCGGTGAGCATGCCGATCTCACCGGGGCCGAGCTCGTCGACCAGCTCGAGCTTGGGCTTGTACACGCCGACTCGATCGACCTCGTAGCTCGCGTTCGTCCCCATCATGCGGATGCGGTCGCCCTTCTTCAGCACGCCGTCGACGACGCGCACCAGCACGACCACGCCGAGATAGGGGTCGTACCAGCTGTCGACCAGCAGCGCCTTGAGCGTCGCCTTGGCGTCGCCCTTGGGCGGCGGCAGGCGGGTGACGATCGCCTCCAGCACGGCGTCGATGTTGAGGCCGGTCTTGGCGGAGATCTCGATCGCGTTCGAGGCATCGAGGCCGATCACGTCCTCGATCTGCTGCTTGACCTTGGCGGGCTCGGCGGCGGGCAGGTCGATCTTGTTGAGGACCGGCACGACCTCGTGATTGTTGTCGAGCGCCTGGTAGACGTTGGCGAGGGTCTGCGCCTCGACGCCCTGGCTCGCGTCGACCACGAGGAGGGAGCCCTCGCAGGCGGCAAGCGAGCGGTTGACCTCGTAGGCGAAATCGACGTGGCCGGGCGTGTCGATCAGGTTGAGAACATAATCCTTGCCGTCACGCGCATGATAGTTGAGCCGCACGGTCTGTGCCTTGATGGTGATGCCGCGCTCGCGCTCGATATCCATCGAGTTCGAGCACCTGCTCGACCATGTCGCGCTCGGCGAGCCCGCCGGTGATCTGGATCAGCCGGTCGGCGAGCGTCGACTTGCCGTGGTCGATATGCGCCACGATCGCGAAGTTGCGGATGTTCTGAGTTGGCGTGGACATGGGCGGGAGATAGCACCACGCGGGGCGCCATCCAAGGGAGGCGCCATCGCCATTGTCTCCATCGCCATTGTCTAGAGTTGGCGCATTTCCTTGTCGGCGAACCGGTGTCGGCTTCGCCGGGAAATACGCTAGCCGGCGCCCAGCTCCCGCCGCACCATCCGGGCGCCTTCCACCATGGCGCAGATCTTGCCGTAGGCGACCTCGCGCGGGAGATACTTGAGCCCGCAATCGGGCGCGACCACGATCCGCTCGGCCGGCACATGCGCGAGCGCGCGGCGGATGCGCCCCGCGACCACCTCCGGCAACTCAACCTGCATGTCGGAGAGGTCGAGCACGCCCAGGATGATGGTCTTGCCCGGCAGCTTCTCCAGCACCACGCAATCGAGCCTCGATTGCGCGGTCTCGATCGACACCTGCTTCACCGGCACGCCCTCAAGCTCGGGCAGGAACGAATAGCCCGACGGGCGCACGTGGATGATCGCCGCATAGCCGAAGCAGATATGCACGGCGGTCGTGCCCGGCACGCCGTCGAGCGCGCGGGTCAGCGCCTTGACGCCATACTGGCGCGCCTTCTCGGGCCGCGCCTGCATGTAGGGCTCGTCGATCTGCACGATGTCGGCGCCGGCGGCGAACAGATCCTTGATCTCGGCATTGACGGCGGCCGCATAGTCGAGCGCCATCTCCTCCTCGCTGTCGTAGAAATCGTTCTGCGCCTGTTGCGACATGGTGAACGGACCCGGCACCGTGATCTTGATGGTGCGGTCGGTGTTGGCGCGCAGGAATTTCACGTCGCGCACCTCGACCGGATGCCGGCGTCGCACCCTGCCGGCCACGCGCGGCACCGGGTTGGGATGGCCGGAGCGGTCGAGCGCGGTCCCGGGATTGTCGATGTCGACGCCGTCGAGCGCCGTGGCGAAGCGGTTCGAATAGCTCTCGCGCCGCATCTCGCCGTCGGTGATGATGTCGAGGCCGGCGTGCTCCTGGGCGCGGATCGCGAGCAGCGTTGCGTCGTCCTGCGCCTGGTCGAGGAGCTCGGGCGCGATCCGCCACAGCTCCTGGGCGCGCACCCGCGGCGGAAAGCGCCCGGCGAGCTTCTTGCGATCGATCAGCCATTCGGGCTGGGCATAGGAGCCGACCAGCGACGTTGGCAGCAGGGGCAACGGCATCATGTCCTCCCCGAGGTCTGAGCGTTGGCGAGACTCTGCTGCAGGACGCGCGCGACATGCAGCGCCTCGCGTCCGGCGCCATCGTGAATTTGATGGCGGCACGACGTGCCGTCGGCGACGATCAGCGTCTCCGGCACGGCCTTGCGCACCGCCGGCAGCAGTGCGAGCTCTCCCATAGCGAGCGAGGCGTCGATCGTGTCGGCCGCATAGCCGAAGGAGCCGGCCATGCCGCAGCAGCTCGACTCGATGATCTCAACCTCGAGGCCGGGCACGAGCTTGAGCACGGCTTCGACCGGCGCAAAGACGTTGAAGGATTTCTGATGGCAGTGCCCGTGCACGAGCGCGCGCGCCGCAACGGGAGCGAGCGCAAGCTGCAAGCGGCCGGCTTTCGCCTCGCGTGCCAGGAATTCCTCGAAGGTGACGGCATGCCGTGCGAGCGTCTCGGTGCGCGCGTCCTTGATGAGCGCAGGGATCTCGTCGCGGAAGCCGAGGATGCAGCTCGGCTCGAGGCCGATCACCGGCACGCCGCGCGCGACGTAGGGTGCGAGCGCGGCAAGCACGCGCTCGGCCTCGTGCTTTGCCGCATCGATGGCGCCGACCGACAGGAAGGTGCGGCCGCAGCACAGCGGGCGCGATGAGCCGTCGGCCGGGGTGGCGATATGCACGCGATAGCCGGCGGCGCGCAGCACCGTGAGCGCGGCGTCGAGGTTCTCGCGCTCGAAGTAGCGGTTGAAGGTGTCGACGAAGAGGATGACGTTCCTTCCCTCGTCATGCCCGCGAATGCGGGCAGCCACGTCTTTCGCGCCCTGCGGCGAAGGCGTGGATGGCCGGGACATAGGCGAGCGAAGCGACGCCGTTTTTCGAACGGCTATGCCCGGCCATGACGCATCATCTCGAAACCAATCGGCCCGCCAACGCGGCAGGCTTCGCCGCGCCGAAAAGCCCGCGATCGCTTCCGACAGTTTCGCGGCGCCCGGCAGCAGGTCGCGCAGGTTCATGAGCCACGGCACCCTCGCCGCATGCGGCGCGTAGCGCGGCAGCCAGCCGACCAGGCGCGCGTGCAGGCCGAAGCCGGATTTCCTCGCCCGCGCGGCGAGCACCTCGATCTTCATGCGCGCCATGTCGACGCCGGTCGGGCATTCGCGGCGGCAGGCCTTGCAGGAGACGCAGAGCTTGAGCGTCTCGGCCATATCGTCGGACGTGAAGGCGTCCGCGCCGAGCTGGCCCGTGATGGCAAGCCGCAGCGCATTGGCGCGGCCGCGGGTGACGTCGCGCTCCTCGCGCGTGACCCGGTAGGACGGACACATCACGCCACCGGTGAGCGCGCGGCAGGCGCCGTTGTTGTTGCACATCTCGACGGCGCCCTGGAATCCGCCGCCCGCGCCCGGATAGGCGGACCAGTCGAGCGCCGTCGTCATCGCCTCGCCGCGATAGCCCGGGCCATAGCGGAAGTTGGCGCGGTCGTCGAACTTGGGCGCGCGCACGATCTTGCCGGGGTTATAGAGACCGGCCGGATCGAAGCGGTCCTTCACCTGCTCGAAGGCGCGCACGAGGCGCTCGCCGAACATGAAGGCGTGGAACTCGGAGCGCACGATGCCGTCGCCGTGCTCGCCCGAGTGCGAGCCCTTGTACGCGCGCACCATCGCGAACGCCTCCTCGGCGATCGCGCGCATCGCGGCCTTGTCTTTGTCGAGGCGCAGGTTGAGCACGGGGCGCACATGCAGGCAGCCGACCGAGGCGTGCGCGTACCAGGTGCCGCGCGTGCCGTTGCGCTCGAAGACCTCGGTAAGGCGCGCCGTGTAGTCGGCAAGGTGCGGCAGCGGCACGGCGCAATCCTCGACGAAGGAGATCGGTTTGCCCTCCTCCTTCATCGACATCATGATGTTGAGGCCGGCGGTGCGCAGCTCGGTGATCGCGGCCTGCAGCTTGGGGTCGAGCACCTCGACGACGCCGCCTTGCTTGGGGCCCGATTTGTCCCAGCCGAAGCCGAGGTCGCCGACGAGCGCCGCAAGCTGCTTGAGCCGGCGCAAATTCTCGTCCCAGTCCGCCTCGGCGAACTCGACCAGCAGCAGCGCGGCGGGCTCGCCGCGCACGAAGGCCTCGAGGGTGGGACGGAAGATCGCGATCTCGCGCGCGAGCGAAATCATCGTGCGGTCGACCAGCTCGACCGCGATCGGCGCGAGCTTGACGATGTGCTGGGCCGCATCCATGGCGTCGTGGAAGCTGCCGAAGTGGCAGGCGCCGACCGCGCGCCGCCCGAGCAGGGACGAGAGCTTGAGCTCGATCTGCGTCGTGAAGCCGAGCGTGCCCTCCGAGCCGACCAGGATGTGGGCGAGATTGAGATCGTTGCGGCCGGGCAGCAGCGCATCGAGATTGTAGCCGCCGACGCGGCGCTGCACGTGCGGGAAGCGCGCCTGCACCTCGTCGGCCTCGCGCGCGCCGAGCGCAAGCAGATCGGCAGCGAGCGGGCGCAGCGCCGGCGCAACGTCGGAGAGGTCGCGCGCGGCCGGGCCGAAATGCGCTTTTGTGCCGTCGGCGAGGATGGCGTCGATCGCGAGCACGTTCTCGCGCGTATTGCCGTAGCGCAGCGAGCGCGCGCCGCAGGAATTGTTCGCCGTCATGCCGCCGACGGTGGCGCGCGAGGCGGTCGAGACGTTAACCGGAAACCACAGGCCGTGCGACTTGAGCTGGCGGTTGAGATCGTCGAGCACGATGCCGGGCTCGACGAGGCAGCGCCGGCCGGCCACGTCGAGATCGAGCATGCGGTTGAGGTACTTCGAGCAGTCGATCACCAGCGAGCGGTTGACGGTTTGGCCGGCCTGCGAGGTGCCGCCGCCGCGCGGCAGCACGCTCACGCGCTCGGCGCGGGCGAGCGCGAGCGCCCGCTCCGCATCCGCCACCGTGCGCGGCCGGACCACCCCGAGCGGCATGATCTGGTAGTGCGACGCATCGGTCGCGTACCTGCCGCGGGTAAAGCGGTCGAAGCCGATGTCGCCGGCGACCTCGGCCTTGAGCCGCCGTTCCAGCCCCGGCACCACGGTATCGGCCATGCGTCAAAATCCCCTCGGCGAATAGCTTTCTCCCGCGGGTCCCGACGGGCGAAGCGGAAACCAGCCCGGGCGCCTTACGGGGGAAGGCTTTTACCGAGCTTTGCGACGGGCTGCAGCCCAGGCTTCACTTGGCGCATGTCCTTATCGGCGAACCGGGAGCCACTTCGCCGGGACATGCGCTAACGGACTTGACTGACATTCGCATTCGTCATTCATGGCGGCAAGCTGCCGGGCCTGCAGGCCGAATCCCCTATTTCAGCCGCTCCTTCCGGCCGCCTTGCCGAGACAAGACCGATACAAGAATCGAAGGAAAATCATGTCGAAGAACTCATCGCGCACCCCCGGGCGGCATTTCCTGCATATCCCGGGGCCGACGCCGCTGCCCGACCGCATCCTGCGCGCCATGGACACCCCGATCATCGACCACCGGGGTCCGGAATTCTCCAGGCTCGCGCGCCGCTGCCTCGACGGCATCAAGACCATCTTCAAGACCACCAATCCCGTGATCATCTACACGGCGACCGGCACGGGCGCCTGGGAAGCCTCGCTGGTCAACACGCTTTCGCCCGGCGACAAGGTGCTGATGGTTGAGACCGGCCAGTTCGCCACCCAGTGGAAGAACATGGCGCAGAAGCTCGGGCTGGTGCCGGAGTTCATCAAGACCGACTGGCGCATCGGCGCCGATCCGGCGGTGATCGAGGCGCGGCTCAAGGAGGACAAGAAGCACGAGATCAAGGCGGTCTGCGTGCTGCACAACGAGACCGCCACGGGGTGCCTCTCGCCGATCGCCGAGATCCGCAAGGCGATCGACCGCGCCGGCCACCCGGCGCTGTTCATGGTCGACACCATCTCGTCGCTTGCCTCGACCGACTATCGCCACGACGAGTGGGGCGTCGACGTCACGGTCGGCGGCGCGCAGAAGGGCCTGATGCTGCCGCCCGGCCTGTCGTTCAACGCGATCAGCGACAAAGCGCTGGCGGCGGCGAAGACGTTGAAGCTCACCAAGTCGTTCTGGGCCTGGGACGACATGCTGACCATGAACAAGCAGGGCTTCTTCCCCTACACGCCGGCGACGCAGATGCTGCAAGGCCTCGTGGTCGCGATCGACATGCTGCACGAGGAAGGCCTCGACAACGTGTTCGCGCGCCACCACCGCCTCGCCGAAGCGACGCGGCGCGCCGTGCGCGCCTGGGGCCTCGACACGGTGTGCCGCGACGCGAAGTACTATTCGCCGACCGTCACGGGCGTGGTGATGCCCGAGGGCCATGACGGCGACGCCTTCCGCGCGGTCGCGCTCGAGCACTTCAACATCTCGTATGGCGCGAGCTTCGGGCCGTTCGCCGGCAAGATGTTCCGCATCGGCCACCTCGGCGACATCAACGAGACGATGCTGATGGGCGCGCTCGCCTCGACCGAGATGACGCTGGCGCTCGCCGGCGTGCCGCACAAGAAGGGCGGCGTGCAGGCCGCGATGGATTATGTCGTGTCGGCGGCGTCGCCGGCGCGGGCTGCGGCGGAGTGAACTGTCATTGCGAGGCGCGCAGCGCGCCGAAGCAATCTCGACCGGCAGATGCATGCGCAAGTGAAGCGAGATTGCTTCGCTTCGCTCGCAATGACGGCAATACAGGAGACCCACCATGGACACCCGTGCTCGTGAAATCCGCGCCGAGGACATCAATCCGCGCTTCAACTGGGGGCGCGCGCTGCCGGCGCTCGGCATCATGGGGGTCGATTTCGAGGAGCGTGTCGATTACCGCCGCCTCCACCGCTATCGCCTGTCGCGCGTAAAACAGGCGCTGGAGAATTCCGAGCTCGGCGCGCTGCTGGTCTTCGACGTCAACAACATCCGCTACATCACGTCGACCAAGATCGGCGAGTGGGAGCGCGACAAGCTCTCGCGCTGGGCGCTGCTCACGCGAACGGGCGAGCCGATCCTGTGGGACTTCGGCTCGGCCGCCGTGCACCACAAGCTGTACACGCCATGGCTCGCGCCGGAGAACTGCAAGGCCGGGCTGATCGGCCTGCGCGGCACCGTCAATCCGGCGTTCGGCCTGATGAAGCGCCACGCCGAGGAGATCGCCTCGCTGATCCGCGAGGCGGGCGTCGCCGACATGCCGATCGGCGTCGACATCATCGAGCCGCCGATGATGTTCGAGCTGGAGAAGGCGGGCCTCAAGGTGCACGACGGCCAGCAGGTGATGCTGGAGGCGCGCGAGATCAAGTCGATGGACGAGATCGCGCTGCTCAACCGCGCCGCCGCCATGGTGGACGGCGCCTATCATCTCATCCACGAGCAGCTCAAGCCGGGCGTGCGCGAGAACGACATCGTCGCCAACGTCAACCAGTTCCTCTACCAGCACGGCTCCGACGACGTGGAGGCGATCAACGCCATCTCGGGCGAGCGCTGCAACCCGCATCCGCACAATTTCACCGACCGCATGCTGCGGCCTGGCGACCAGGCGTTCTTCGACATCCTGCAGGCCTTCATGGGCTATCGCACGTGCTACTACCGCACCTTCAACGTCGGGCGCGCGACGCCGGTGCAGCACGACGCCTACAAGAAGGCGCGCGAGTGGCTCGACAACGCGATCGCGCTGATCAAGCCGGGCGTCTCCACCGACAAGGTGTGTGGCGTATGGCCGAAGGCGGAAGAGTTCGGCTTCCCCGACGAAATGTCGGCCTTCGGCCTGCAGTTCGGCCACGGCCTTGGCCTCGCCCTGCACGAGCGGCCGATCATCTCGCGCGTGATCTCGATGACGCATCCGACCGAGATCAAGGAAGGCATGGTGTTCGCGCTGGAGACCTACTGCCCGGCCACGGACGGCTACTCGGCGGCGCGCATCGAGGAAGAGGTCGTGGTCACCGACAAAGGCTGCCGCGTCATCACGTTGTTCCCGGCCGAGGAACTGCCGATCGCCAATCGGTACTGATTGGCCGCATCGGGGCGCGTCGACGGAACCCGCCACAATTGACATTGCAATTCCTCGTTGGCGGGTCGCCGCGATTCGGCGTAGGATGCGCATCGCTCGGGCTTGGCCCCGCGCGCACCGCCGAGACCGCCGCGCGAGACCATGGGGGTTTGAAATTTACATGCAATCGACCCTTGCGACCGCGCTCTGCCTCGCGGCGGGACTGTCGTTGTGCTCGTTTGCAGCGTTCGCGCAGGCGGGCGATGACCGCTTCGCCAACGACATCGACGCCAAGGAGCGCAGGGCCTGTACGCCCGACGTGCAGCGCCTGTGCAACGACTACGTGCCGGACGTCCAGCAGATCGTCGCCTGCATGTTGCGCAACAGGGCAAATCTCGGCCCCGCCTGCGCCGAGGTATTTTCCGTGCCCAAGTCGTGCAAGGCGGATGTACGGGCATCGTGCAAGGACTACTTGGCGGTGATCCCGAGCGTCACTGCGTGCCTCAAGCGCAACCTCGACGCCGGCAACCTGGAGCAAGCCTGCGCCCAGGAGGTTGCGGCGACACTGGCGCCGGCGAAACCCGACAAGCCGGCGAAGAAGAAGCCCAAGAAAGCTTCGACCAGCAGATGATCGCCTTGCACGGGAAGGCACCGCAGCCGACGGCGCCGCGGTTCCGCGCGTGACGTTGCCGCAACCGAAGACCCCCCTGGGTCGTTGTCCCGAAGGTTGGCGCCGGTGATCCGGCCCGTGCCGCCGTTTCGTCGCATTTCCGTGCGCGACCTGAACCGCATAGCCCAACGGACCGAATAGCCCAACAAAGAGGGACGACATGAGAGTCTTTGGATTGAACCGCATTGCCCCGATGTCGCTGGCGGCGACCTGTCTGCTGCTCGGCCTCGCGCTAGCGCCAGCCACCGCCCAGCAGGGGACGATGAGCCCCGAGCAGGCCTGCAGCGGCGACGCCTTCCGCCTGTGCAACGATTTCATCCCCGACCGCGCCAAGGTCGGCGCCTGCCTGCGCCGCAACGCGCGTAGCCTGAGCTCCGACTGCCGCGGCTTCGTGCTCGGCGGCCGCCACGTTGCGGCGCATGGGCGCACGCATGTGCGCGCCTATCGCCACTCTCGCCGCCACCGGTGAGGCGGCGATGAGCTAAGCGGTCGCGAGCGGTCGCAGCGGCGTCGCGCCGTCCGGGATCGGCGTGCGATTGACGTTGAGGATGAGCGAGACGAAGCCGTAGTAGCCGACGAGGCTCACGAGCTCGAGCAGCGTCGTCTCGCCGAAGCGCGCGAGCGCGGCCGCATAGGTCTGGTCGCTCACGTCGCGCGCGTGCAGCAGCTCGACGCAAAGGTCGTAGACGAGCGCCTCGTCGGGCGAAAGCCTGGGCGGACGGCGTCCCTGCGCGATCGCGTCGGGCACGCTCGCATCGACGCCGGCCTGCACGGCATGCTTGCTGTGCGCATACCACTCGTACTGCGCGGTCCAGAAGCGTGCCACCATGAGGATCGCGAGCTCGCGCAGCGGACCCGGCAGCGAGCCTTCGAAGCGCACATAGTCGCCGAGCAGGCGGACGCGGTCGGCGAGCTCGGGCACCCGCATCAGCGCCGGAAACGGGCCGCGCACGCCGCCGCGCGGGCCTTGCGTGAGCGCGTCGGCGAGGCGCTTCTGCGCCGCGTTCATCTGCTCCGGCGCGATCGGCGCGAAACGGGGTCCGGTCATGGCTCCGGTCATGGCTTTGCGTCCTGCCTCGATGCGATGATGGGGGCGCAATCCAACAACGCCCTTGTCGCCGCCGCAAGGTGCTGAAAGGATTTCGCGCATTGGCGCGCATTGCGTTCCTTCTTCGCCGGAACATGCGTTCGAATGGAGCATTCCATGTCCGTCATGGCGATCGCGGACGGCGAGATCTACTACGAGCAGCTCGGGCAAGGCTTTCCGGTGCTTTGCTTCGCGCCCGGCTCGCTGCGCTCGCAGCTCGACTACTGGCACCGCAGCCCGCGCGATCCCGCCAAACCCTCGCCCGCCATGGATCCGACCGCCGATCTTGCGGGCGATTTCTGCATCGTCGCAATGGACCAGCGCAATGCGGGCCGCTCGCGCGCGCCGGTGCGCGCGAGCGACGGCTGGGACACCTATGCGCGCGACCATCTCGCGCTGCTCGACCACCTGGACATCGCGCGCTGCCACGTGCTCGGCGCCTGCATCGGTTCGAGCTTCTGCCTCAAGCTGTGCGAGCTCGCCCCCGACCGCATCGCCAGCGCCGTGCTGATGCAGCCGATCGGCCGGGTCCCGGACAATATCGCCTATACGCGGCGCGAGACGGCGGAGAACTGGGGGCCCGGCATGTGCGCCGACAATCCGGCCCTTGCGCTCGCGGATGTCGTCGCGCTCGGCGAGCGCATGTTCACGGCGGAGTTCGTCCATAGCGTGACGCGCGAGTTCGTGGCCAGTTGCCCCACGCCCATGCTGCTGATGCCCGGCAACGATACCGCCCGCCCGGCCGCGATCTCGGACGAGGTGCTCCGGCTGGCGCCACGCATCGAGTATCTCAAGGTGTGGAAGAACGAAGGCCGTGCCTATTCGGCGGCCTGCACGCGGGATTTCCTGCGGCGCAATATGCCCGCGTAATTTACCGACCCGATAAATCGCGTTCCCGCTACTGCGCCGCCATCGGCAGCGTGATCGGAGGCCGCTTGGTCGGCGGCTC
>CAVPGG010000153.1:0-6619 GCA_963703755.1 uncultured Pseudomonadota bacterium | reverse complement strand
ACACCGAGCAGGAACTTCGGCACGAGGAAGAGCGAGATGCCGCGGGTGCCAGGCGGCGCGTCGGGCAGCCGCGCGAGCACGAAATGGATGATGTTGTCGGTGAGGTCGTGCTCGCCGTAGGTGATGAAGATTTTTGAGCCGGTGATGCGGTAGCTGCCGTCGGCGGCGCGCTCGGCCTTGGTGCGCAACGCGCCGACGTCGGAGCCCGCCTGCGGCTCGGTGAGCTGCATGGTGCCCATCCACGCGCCGGAGACGAGTTTCGGCAGATACGCCTGCTTGAGCTCGTCGCTGCCGTGCTGGGCGAGCGCGTTGATCGCCGCCATGGTGAGCACCGGGCCGATGCCGAACGCCATGGAGGCGGAATTCCACATCTCGATGCAGGCGGCATTGACGGCGGCCGGCAGGCCCTGGCCGCCCCATTGCTCGGGCGAGGCGAGCCCGTTCCAGCCGGCGGCGGCCCAGCTCGTGTAGGCTTCCTTCCACCCGGGCGGGGTGGTCACGACGCCGTCTTTGAACGGCGTACCGTGCTGGTCGCCAATCCGGTTGAGTGGGGCGATCACGTCGGTCGCGAACTTGCCGGCTTCTTCCAGGACAGCGCCCAGTGTCTCGTCATCGAGATTGTAGATGCCGGCCTCGCGCGCCTGCGTGAAGCGGGCGGCGTGCTTGAGCGCGAAGGCGATGTCGGCGACCGGGACGCGGTAGGTCATGGGTGGGGACCTGGGCCCAACGCATTGACGGCGTTGCTGTTATCCCAGTTGGCTTTGTTTTGCCAAAATGACGCGGAGGGCCGCGCTGGGGCTCTTGCCGAGGTGGCGCCATCGCGCTCGATTCTCGCGCACGCCACCGAGGCGGGGGCTATCGTTGAAATCGTTGGCTTTTCGGGTTCGTTCTGCCAATTTTGCAAAACGGTTGTTTCTGAAGTAAGTTGCAACTTAAAGGAGAACGCGGCGGACACATTGTTTCTCCGCTTCTCCGCTATCGCGCGGTCGAGCGCATCCCCGGATGCACGTGCCGACCATCGGTTCGGGGGCGATCGCCATTGCATCGGCCGCTCGCCGCATCGGGCCAGTTAACCGCGAATGACGCCGCCCGCCAAGAACAAAATGTGCACGCGTTGGGCGTTGTGCCCCGTCGACATTAATGTGTCAGGCCGCGTGCGACGACAATTCGGCCGGCGCGGCAGCCGCCGGCACTTGCGGCGAACCGTTTGCCCCGCCGCGCCCGCGCCAGTATGGTCCGCCCGCGCAGTGGGGCGTAGCCAAGTGGTAAGGCAGCGGATTTTGATTCCGCCATTCCCAGGTTCGAATCCTGGCGCCCCAGCGAGCCAAGTCCGGGTCCGGTCCGGACACATGAGCGCGGCATCACGATCCGACACGGACCGACCGGGCGGGCACGGCGGTACGCAAAGGACAACGGAGCTCGTTTCGGACCGGCATCGGCCGCGTCCACAGGTCAGGCTCGGCATCGCGCATTCGCTTGCTTGTTCGTGCCGCCGGACTTGTTACCCTTGCGCGACCGAATCAGAACGCTCCGGCCTCAATCGCACCGTCTGTCATGGCTTCTCGGTCGCCGCCGCAAATGCATTTGCCCTTTGGCCCGTTGCCGGAGGCGGTCGCGCCGCCGAGCGAATCTGCGGACGTGGCGGCGGCCGAGATCCGCAAGGGCAGCCGCGCGCCGGACGAACAGCTCCAGGCGGCGATTGCCGATCCCGGTCGCGAGTCCGGATTTTTGGCGATCGCCGACGAGGCGGTGCGGGCGAGCCCGGGAGATGGACATGTCCTGCTGCTCGCGGCAGTCGCAGCCCTTCTCGATCGGCAGCACGAGCGCGCGCTGAAATTCCTCAAGCGCTTCGCCAAGCGCTATGTGCTGGTCGATGCTTACCACCTGCTCGCGGGCTTGGCGCTCGCGCAGCAGGACAAGCTTGCGCTGGCGCGATCGGTGCTCGAATCACATCGCCTCGCCAATTCATTCCGGGCGTTTCTCAACTTTCCCGGCGGCGCGCCGCGCCGGGCCTGGCTCGACCGTGAGCTTGACCGCATCTTCGAGCGCCGCAAGGTGCCCCGAACGCGGCGAGCCGCGGCCGTCCCACCTGCGGCGCGCGGCCAGGCGAGGACTGCACCGCGACACGGGAGGCCGCCGCTTTCGGCCGAAAAGACGCCGGCCGTGGCTGCGCCCGCGGCCCAGGCCTCACCCATCGGCCTGCCGCGCATCGAGATCGACATTCCGTTGAGCATCGAGCTTGCTCTCGATCCGCTGCTGGCCGCGATCGAGGCTCCGTCGGCGGACGGCAGCGATTGGTACGACCTGCGCGAGCGCCATGCCCGTCTCGGCCTTGCCCAGGGCTTCGACGAATTGCTCTGTCTCCCGCACCTGCGCGGCATCGAGAGCTTCTGGTATCAGGTCGAGACGGTCCGCAAGGTGCTCAAGCAGTTTCGCGGCCGGGTGCTGCTCGCCGATGAAGTCGGGCTCGGCAAGACGATCGAGGCCGGCATGGTCCTCAAGGAGTACATGCTCAGAGGCATGGTCGAGAACGTGCTCGTGCTCGCCCCGGCCTCGCTCGTCGGTCAGTGGCGGGAGGAGCTTCGAGAGCAAGTTCGACATCATCTGCACCACCACGCAGGACGCGCGGCCGCGCAGCGATCCCGAAGGCTTCTGGAGCGAGAAGCGCCTGATCGCATCGCTGCCGCTGGCGAGGCGGAGCGAGCATGCCGCGCGCCTGCGCGAGCGCCAATTCGATCTGGTCATCGTCGACGAAGCCCACCATCTGCGCGACCGGGCGAGCCAGAGCTACAAGCTGGTGGATTCCCTGAATAAGCGCTTCCTGCTTCTGCTGTCGGCGACCCCGGTGCAGAACGATCTCACCGAGCTCTACAACGTGCTCACGCTGCTCAAGCCGGGCATCTTCAAGACGCTGCGGGAGTTTCGCGCAGCCCACATGACCCCCGGCAGGCCGCGCGAGCCGGCCGATCCCGAGCGGCTGCGCGAGTTGATGCGCGACGCCATGGTCCGCAACACGCGTGCGGTCGTGGCGCTCAAGCTGCCGCGGCGTCACGCGACGACGATCCGGGTCCTCGGCTCGGAGAGCGAGCGGGCGGCCTATCTGGACCTGAGCGCGGCGGCGCGCCGCCTGGCGGCCGCGGGTGCGGCCGCAAATCGCCTCGCCCTGCAGCATCTGCTCGGTGCGGCGGGCTCCTCGCCGGCCGCGGCCGCCATGGCGGTCGCGCGGTTCGCCGACCGCCATCCGGACGCGCCGGACTGGCATGCGATGGCGCAGCGGTGGGCGTCGGTGGGAGACGGCGGCAAGGAGGCGAGCCTCATCGATCTGTTGCGGCGCAATCCCGACGAGAAGAAGCTGGTTTTCGTCCACTACCGCGAAACGCTCGATCATCTTGCCCAGCTTCTGCGCCGGGAAGGCATCGCCTTCGAACGCTTCGATGGAAGCTTGAACGGCCCGGAAAAGGACGCGGCGATCGCCCGGTTTCGTGCCGACGTGCCGGTGCTGCTGTGTACCGAGTCGGGTGGCGAGGGGCGCAACATCCAGTTCTGCAACACCCTCGTCAATTTCGATGTGCCGTGGAATCCGATGGCGATCGAGCAACGGGTCGGACGCATCGACCGCATCGGCCAGCAGCGTGAGGTATTCATCTTCAACCTGGTGACGCGCGGAACGCTCGAGGAGCAGATCCTTCGTCTGCTCGAGGAGAAGATCTCGATGTTCGAGCTCGTGGTCGGCGAGGTGGGCGCCATTCTGGGCGAGCTTGGCGAAGACCGAGAGTTCGCCGAGCTCATGCTGGATGCCTGGCTGCAGACGACCGAGTCGGGCCGTGACGACGCATTTTCCGCGCTCGCGCGCCGCGTTGACGCGGCGAAGCAGGAGTATGAAGGCGCCAAGGCCTTCGACGAATCGTTGTTCGGCGAAGATTTCGACGCGGCGTGAGGGGCCGGCATGAGCGAGCTGCAGGGGTTCGTTGCCGATCTGCTGGAGCGCAACGGCGCCGCGGTCGAGGCGCTCGATTCCAATGAGCTCGAGGTGCTGTCGCCGCCGTCGGTGCAGCAGTCGCTCGGTTGGCCGGAACTCGCTCGACTCGGCTTTGGAAGCGAGCGGTCGCATGGCGTCATTCCGGTCGGCCTGGAAGACGATTGGGTGGATCGACTCGCCACGCTGCTCCATGACAAGGGGCGCTGGAGCGAACGCGAGGTGCTGCTCGACGACGTTCCGGTGCCGAGCGACCCCCAGCGCCTGCTCGACCGAGCGCTCCATCTGCCGAATGCGGTTTGCCGGCTTCTAGGCATTGCGGAAACGCGGGCGCGCTGCCTGATCCTCACCTTCCGCTATACGGCTATCTCGGATGAGAAGCGCGAGGGATTGATCTCGCTGGGCTTCAACACCGCCACCGGCGCGATCATCAATGATCTGTTGACGCAGCTGCGACCGGTGCTGGCGCAGATGCCCTCGCGGGAGGTGCCTTCGAGGGCCACGATCGTGGCGGCCGGGCCGAGGCCGGACCGCGCCGCGATCGAATCCAGGGTGCGCCCGCTCATCGACTGGCAGGTGCGCGAGGAGATCGAGCCATTCCTGCGCTCGATGCGGCGGCGGCTCGCGCGCGACTGCCATCGTTTGCACGCCTATCATGACGGCTTGCATGTTGCTTCCAGCCAGCGGCTTGCCGCGCTGTCGCATGCCGAAGGTGAACGAATGGAAGCCGACGGACGACGCGAGACGATGCGCATCGAGGCGATCGGGCGCGAATATCGCGCCAAGCTCGACGACCTGCGCCGCAACTACTCGCTGCGCGTGGCCGTCGAGTGGGTCCAGGCACTCGAGGTCTACGTGCCGGTGCAACGCTTCGAGGTGCTGATCCGGCGCCGCAAGGGCGAGCGCGTGATCCACGTCGATTGGCATGCTCTGATCAAGAGCGCCGAGGCGCCACCCTGCGAGGCGGGCCTCGGCCGCGACCGGGTCCGGCTCGTCTGCGATGAAAAGCTGCATCTGACCGAGCCCGCCGCTCAAGCTCCGTGCCCGTCCTGCGGGAAGCCGTTCTGTCGTGCCTGCTGCCCGGCTGCCTGCCCGCGCTGTGGTGCGGCGAGCGCGTTGCCTGCGAGCTGACGCAAGGCCAGCCGGCCGCCCGATTTACCGGGGACCACCGGATGAAGGACGTGCCATGAACCTGCTCCGTCGCGCGATCGCAATTGCCGCCTGGTCGATGCTGTCGATCGGGCTCGCCCACGCGCAGCAGGATGCGGCGGCGTTTCCCGAGCGGGCGATCCGGATCGTCGTCCCGTTTCCGGCGGGCGGGCCCTCGGACGTGCTGGCGCGGCTGATCGGCCAGAAGATGAGCGAGGATTGGCATCAGCCGGTCGTGATCGAGAACCGACCCGGCGGCAATACGGTGATCGGCGCGCAGGTCGTCGCGAAGGCGGCGCCCGACGGCTACACGCTGCTGATGGCGATCGACTCGACGCTGACCATGAACCAGTATCTCTACCGCACCCCGCCGTACGATCCGTTCAATGACTTCGCGCCGATCACGCTGGTGGCGAAGACCATGCAGCTCCTGCTGGTCAATGCGGCGAGCGACGTGAAGACCGCGCAGGACCTGATCGCCAAGGCCAAGGCACAGCCCGGGAAGCTCAACTACGGCGCCGGCACCATCACGACCAAGCTGACCGGCTACCTGTTCAACAAGGCGGCCGGCATCGACACCGTGCTGGTGCCGTACAACGGCAGTGCCGAGGTCACGCGCGGCCTGCTGACGCGCAGCGTCGAGTTCGCGTTCGACGGTCCCTCGGCGGCGGCTTCGCCGATCGGCAGCGGGCAGTTTCGCGTGCTGGCGAAGCTCGACGCCCACCTTTCCCCGCTGGTGCCCGATGCGCCGACCATGACCGCGACCGTGCCGAGCCTCGACGAGATCGTGGTCTGGCTCGGCCTCGTCGCGCCCAAGGGCACGCCGCCGACAATCGTCGACAAGCTCGCGCGCGAGGTCGCGACGATCCTGGCCGATCCCGCCGTCAAGGCGAAAGCGGACGCGGCCGGGCTCTATCCCGCGACGGGTACGCCGGCGGAATTCGCGGCGTTCATCCGCAAGGAAGCGGAGCGGTGGTCGAAGGTCGTCGCCGACAGCGGGATGAAGTATGATTGATCCTAAAAGACGGTATCCGCGATGAATTGCGCGATCCGCTGTTCTCTCATCCATCAACCAGCGCGGCCGCCCAGGATGACGACGGGCCGCGGGCCGGCGCCACTACTGTCCGGACCGGCATCGCCGGTGCTACCCGGCGGCGCATCAACATCCAGCAATCTCCACACGCTCGTGGCGAGACCCTGATATTGCACCGCCTCGGCTGGAGTGATGCCACCCAGATCGTCGCGCTGCTTGAGCACCCACGCCTCTGCGGCGGCCTCGTCGCCCAGCACACTGGTGGCGCGGACGCGCAGATCCTGCAGCGCGCGCGCCATCGTCCAATCAGGCGGCGTCATCAGGTTTTCCCTGCCGGCCGGCGGAACGAGGTGGCCGATGACCGCGCCACAGACCGTGCCGACAACCGCGAGCACAGGAACGAGCGTGAAAGGACTGATATGGCTTCCCGAGGCAGCGGGCTCCGTCTGGGTCACTACGGC
>CAVPGG010000152.1:0-8679 GCA_963703755.1 uncultured Pseudomonadota bacterium | reverse complement strand
AGGATGACGAGCGCGGCGAGCAGCAGGCGCAGCAGCGTGAGCCACCAGGGCGTGCGCGCCGGCGTCTCCTCCTTGGGCGAGATGTCGAACAGAATGCGCGTCGGCGGGAACATGACGCGGCGCGGCCGCGGCGGCACGAGCCGCAGCAGCCACCACAGGACGGGCAGGCCGACGAGCGCGAACAGGACGAGCGGTTCGGCGAAGGCGAGCGGCAGGCCGGGGATCATGCCGAGGCCCCCGCGGCGTCCTTGAGGTCGGAGCCGCGCCAACGCGCCACGTCGAAGCTGTCGCCGGTGGCGCCGAGCCGCGCATGCAGCCCGAGCAGCAGGTCGCCTGCCGGCCGGTCGGTGCGGTGGATGATGAAGGTCCAGCCGAGCCGGTCGGTCTCGGCGCGGATCGCGGCGCGGTGGCGCTCGACGCGCGCCTGGTAGTCGGCGCGCCAAGTCTCGGCGCGGCCCGCCGTGATCGCGCCGGCGCCCTCCGGCTCGACGAACTCGACGCGCCCCGCATACGGGAAGGTCTCCTCGGCGGGGTCGACGATCTGCACCACATGGCCGTGCGCGTGGGTGGCCGAGAGCTGCGCGATCATGTGCTCGATGTCGGCGATCGGGCTCCACAGGTCCGCGAGCATCACGACCTCGGCGCGCGGGCTCGGCACGAACGAGACCGGCAGGCTGGTGCGCGCGGCCGCATCATGCAGCATCGCCTCGGCCATGCGCTCGATCACGTTGCGGCTCGCGGTCGGGCGCAGCAGGCCCGGAATGCCGACGCGCTCGCCGCCCTCGATCAGCACCTCGGCGAGCGCGAAGGCGATCACCAGCGTGCGCTCGAGCTTGCTGTCGCGGGCGAGCGCCGACTTGAACGACATCGAGGCCGAGCGGTCGGGCCAGATCCACACCGTGTGCGCGGCTTCCCATTCCTGCTCGCGCACATAGAGATGGTCGTCGCGCGCGGAGCGGCGCCAGTCGACGCGCGCGGCCGGCTCGCCCGAGGTGAAGCGGCGATACTGCCAGAAGTTCTCGCCCGGCCCGGCGCGGCGGCGGCCGTGCAGTCCGTGGATGACGGTGGCGGCGACCCGGCGCGCGTCGAGGATCAGTCTCGGCATGGTGGCCGCGAGCGTGCGCCCGCCGCCGACCGCGTGACCGATCGCCTGCGCCTCTTCGGGATGTTCCGTGGGTCTCACCGCCATGCGGTCAGCCGATCTTGGCCCTGAGCCGGCCGATCACCGCCGGGATCGTCTCGCCGTCGGCGCGCGCCGCGAAGGTGAGCGCCATGCGGTGCTTGAGGACCGGCTCGGCGAGCGCGATCACGTCGTCGACCGAGGGCGCCGGGTCGCGCCGCAGCAGGGCGCGGGCGCGCACCGCGAGCATCAGCGACTGGCTGGCGCGCGGCGAGGGGCCCCACGCGATCAGCTTGCCGAGGTCGCCGGCCTCGGGGCCGGGACGGGCCGAGCGCACCAGCGCGAGGATCGCTTCGACGACGGAACTCGCCGACCGGCATGCGCCGCACCAGGCGCTGCGCCGCCATGAGATCGTCGGCGGTCATCACCGCCTTGGGCTTGGTCTCCTCGGCGCCGGTGGTGTCGAACAGGATGCGCCGCTCGGCGTCGCGATCCGGATAGTCGACGTCGATCTCCATCAGGAAGCGGTCGAGCTGCGCTTCGGGCAGCGGATAGGTGCCTTCCTGCTCTATCGGGTTCTGCGTCGCCAGCACGTGGAACGGCCGCGGCAGGTCGTGGCGCGCGCCCGCGACAGTGACGTGCTGCTCCTGCATGGCCTGCAGCAGCGCCGACTGGGTGCGCGGGCTCGCGCGGTTGATCTCGTCGGCCATCAGCAGCTGGGCGAAGATCGGCCCGGAGATGAAGCGGAAGCTGCGCTTGCCGCCCGGGCTCTCCTCCAGCACCTCGGTGCCGATGATGTCGGGCGGCATCAGGTCGGGGGTGAACTGCACCCGCCGCGCCTCGAGGCCGAGCACCGTGCCCATGGTGTCGACCAGCTTGGTCTTGGCGAGGCCCGGCACGCCGACCAGGAGCCCGTGACCTCCCGACAGGATCGTGATCAGCGCCTGCTCGACGACCGTCTCCTGGCCGAAGATCACCGACCCGATGGCGGTGCGGGCCGCCTGCACGTGAACGGCGGTTGATTCGGCCGCCCGCAGGATCATTTCGTCGAGCTTTTCGGGGCTCTCACTGCCGGCCGCTGCCATTACCTGCTCCTCGTTGAATTCGCGTCATGTTTCATACACATAACGCATCATGTGCCGGCTGCGACCAATCACAACCGCGCCCGACTTCGGGCCTTCCGCCCCATCCCAATTCCTTGGGTCTTCCGCATCCACGCAGAGTTTACGCTATTTTCGCGCCATGCGAGCCCGACGGGCCCCCTCACGATCGCGCGAGCGGATGTCAGGCACGCAAATTCGAGGCCAACAATGGCGAAGGAAGGGCAGAGCGCCCAATTGGAAGGCATAACGGGCGCGCTCAAACAGGCAGGCGTGCGCGGGCCGCCGCCCGTGCACCTGTGGGATCCGCCCTACTGCGGCGAGATCGACATGCGCATCGCAGCCGATGGTACCTGGTTCTACCAGAAGACGCCGATCGGCCGCCCCGCGCTCGTCAAGCTGTTCGCCTCGGTGCTCAAGCGCGAGGGCGACCATTATTTCCTTGTGACGCCTGTGGAAAAGTGCGGCATCACAGTCGATGAGGCGCCATTCCTTGCGGTCGAGCTTGCGGTGGACGACGGTGCGGACTCTGACGCTGCGGCAGCGTCGGCCTCATCGAGTTCCTGCCGCGTGCTGCGTTTCCGCACCAACGTGGACGACTGGGTGACGGCGGGCGGCGACAACCCGTTGCGCTTCGAGCCCGAGCCCGCGACCGGCGGGCTCAAGCCGTTCCTGCACGTGCGGCGCAACCTGTGGGCCAAGGTGACGCGCGCGTTGTTCTATGATCTCGTCGAGCTCGGCGAGGAGCGCAACGTCGCCGGGACGCGGATGTTCGGCGTCGCCTCGGGGGCCGAGTTCTTCGCCATGGCGCCGGCCGACAGCATTGCGGGACTGCGGGATTGAGATGAACGATCAGCCGATCGACGCCGGCGCCGCGCCGCCCGTGACGCACGATTTCTTCGACCGTGTCCGCGCGCGCCTCGCGCTCGACGTGCCGGCGGCGCTGACCGATCTCGACGCGCCGGCGACGCGCGGCGATCTCGACCTCGATCCGGAGATGTGGAAGCGCGCCGGCGTCGCGGCGACGCGGCCCGCCGCCGTGCTCGTGCCGGTGGTCGACCGCGCCGAGCCCGGCGTCATTCTCACGCTGCGCACTTCGGAACTTTCGAACCATGCAGGGCAGATCGCGTTTCCGGGCGGCAAGATCGACAAGGCGGACGCCGGCCCGCTCGCCGCCGCGCTGCGCGAGGCGCAGGAGGAGATCGGTCTCGACGCGGGCCTGATCGAGCCGCTCGGCTATCTCGATCTCTACTTCACCTTTACGGGCTTCCGCATCCTGCCGGTGGTGGCGCGCGTCAAGCCCGCCTACCGGCTCACGCTGAGCGCGTCCGAGGTCGCCGATGCGTTCGAGGTGCCGCTCGCGTTTCTCATGGCGCCCGCGAACCACCTGCGCCACGCGCGCGAGTGGAAGGGCGTCCAGCGCCAGTACTACGCCATGCCCTATGGTGAGCGGTACATCTGGGGCGTCACGGCGGGGATCCTGCGCAACCTGTATGAGCGCCTGTACGCGACGTGATGCGAGACCTGTCGCGAGACCTGATGCCAGACTTGTTGTATGAGTACCGGCCTTTGGCAATTCCGGCTCCGTTCCGCGCCGCGCCTTATTGCGCGGCGGGCCGGATGGAGGTCCTGACGTGATCCGGCTGTTCTCGATCGAGGTCGCGCTCTTCCTCGCGCCGTTCGCCGCCTACGTGCTGTTCCTGTGGGCGGTGCGCGAGGGCATCCTGCATCCCGATCGATGGTCGCTGCGCGTGCTCGTGCTGCTCTCCGCCGCGGCGGTCGCGCTCACTGCGGTCGGCTTCGTCTACATCGCGGAGCACAGCCGGGGCCCGCCGCACACGACCTATGTGCCGGCGCATCTCGAGAACGGCGTGCTTGTCCCGGGGACGATGAAGTGACGCGCAGCCTGCCGGATGCCACGTGGCTCTGCACGGGCGCGCTCGCGCACGCGCTCGCGGTGCTCGACCACGCCGGCGAGGAGGCGCGCGTCGTCGGCGGTGCGGTGCGCAATGCCATGTTCGGGCAGACGCCCACGGACGTCGACATCGCGACCACCGCGATGCCCGACACCGTGATCGAGCGCGCGCGCGCGGCCGGCTTCAAGGCGGTGCCGACCGGCATCGACCACGGCACCGTCACGGTGATCGTCGACGGCACGCCGTTCGAGGTGACGACGCTGCGCGCCAACGTCGAGACCTACGGCCGCAAGGCCAAGGTTGCGTTCGGCCGCGACTGGAAGGTCGACGCCGAGCGGCGCGACTTCACCATGAACGGGCTCTCGGTCAGCCGCGCCGGCGAGATCTTCGACTATGTCGGCGGGCTCGCCGACATCGACGCGCGGCGCGTGCGCTTCATCGGCAAGCCGGAAAAGCGCATCGCCGAGGATTACCTGCGCATCCTGCGCTTCTTCCGCTTCCACGCGACCTACGGCGCGGGCCCGCCCGATCCGGCCGGGCTCAAGGCCTGCATCGCGGCGCGCGAGGGCCTGCGCCAGCTCTCGCGCGAGCGCATCCGCATGGAGCTGATCAAGCTCCTGCGCGCCGCGCATGCGACGCCGACGCTCGCCGTGATGACGGAGACCGGCCTGATCGAGATGGTGCTCGGCGGCGTGCCGTTGCTCGCGAGCTTCGAGAACACCTGCAAGGTCGAGGCGGCGACCGGCGTCGAGGGCGATCCGGTGCGCCGGCTCGGCGCGCTCGCGGTCGCGGTCGTGGAGGACGCGGAGCGGCTGTGGCAGCGCCTGCGCCTCACCAATTCGGAGCACGCGCGGCTCGTCTCGATCGGCGAGGGCTGGGCGCAGATCGATCCCGCACATGGCGAGGCGCCGGCGCGCGAGCTGATCTACCGGCACGGGGCCGACCGCTATGTCGACCGCGTGCTGGTCGCCTGGGCGCGCTCGCCGGCCGGCGCCGCCGATGCGACGTGGAAAAGCCTGGCGACGCTGCCGGCGCGCTGGACCGCACCGACCTTTCCGCTCAAGGCGAAGGACTTCATCAAGCGCGGCATCGAGAAGGGCCCGCGCCTTGGCGCCGCGCTCGCGGCCGCCGAGGAGGCGTGGATCGCGGCGGGCTTCCCGTCGGACAAGGCGGCACTCGCGGCGCTTGCCGACGCGACGCTCGCGGCCTGCGCCGGAGAGCGCCCGTGACGGCCGCGGTGCTCGCCGCGTTCTCGCACATCTCGGTTCCAGAACTTCTCCTGATCGCCGCCATGGGCGTGCTGACCTCGCTGATCGGCGGGGTCGCGGGCTATGGCACGGGCGCGCTGATGCCGCTCGTACTGGTGCCGATCGTCGGCGCGACGCCGATCGTGCCGATCATCGCGATCTCGGCGATGATGACGAATACGAGCCGCGCCGCCGCCTTCCGCGCCGCGATCGACTGGCGGCGCGCCATGATCGTGCTCGCCGCCGCGCTGCCGGGCTGCGTGCTCGGCGCCTACGGCTACACGCTGCTCACCAGCGTCGGCGTCATGGTGCTGATCGGCAGCATGCTGGCGCTGTCGGTACCGCTGCGGCGCTTTTTGCGCGCACGCGGCTTCCGGCTCGACGACCGGCGCCTCGTCGCGTCCTCGGTCGCCTGGGGCGTGCTGATGGGCGGCACCAGCGGCGCCGGCATCATTCTGCTGGCGATGCTGATGGCCGCCGGCCTCGACGGCGCCGCCGTGATCGGCACGGACGCGGTGGTGTCGGTCCTGCTCGGCGTGATCAAGATCGCGGTGTTCGCCTACGCGGGAGCGATCACCGCGCAGGTGGTCGCGGTCGCGCTGCTGATCGGATGCGTGGCGTTTCCGGGGGCTTTCTTGGCGCGCGCGCTGGTGGCGCGGCTGCCGATCCATATTCATGCGGCGCTGCTGGATGCGGTGGTGATGATCGGCGGGGCGGTGATGATTGTGGGGGCGGTGAGGCGGTGAGGGGGCGGCTCGTAGCCAGCCACCTCAGTTTCGGCTAAGTCCGGCTCCCGTCAATGTCATTGCGGCCTCTTACTTGCGGCCACCGCATGCGGCATGAGAAACGTCGCCAAGTCGTCGATGACCTTGGCGAGGGAGCCGGGCTGGAGGGCAGCATCTTCCACGAACGACGCCCATTGTTGGGTTTTTTGTGGGTCGTCGGCAAAGGCGCGCGTCAACGCGTCCGGCAACTCGGTCGGGATCGCCGTCTTGCGGCGGGCGAATGTCGCGGCGATTGCCCGCGCGAGGCCGTTGCCGGTGAATGCGTGTGCGCGCGATAGAACCCAAATGTCATACAGGTCCTTCATCCGGCTGTTGGCGCGGCCGAGCATCACCATCGCCTGAAATTTCTCGGCAATGACTGTTTCGCGCGGATAAACGCGCATGCGCGGCGACGGAAAATCAAGCAAGACGGGCAACTCCGTCGCTTCGGCCTCCGGCTCGACGGCGTCACCGAAGCCAATGTCGATCACGACCCTGATTCGCGCGTTATCGACGGTTGCGATCGTCCTGATACGCAGTCCGCCATACGCCGACTCCTCACGTATCTCGGCGATTTCCAGCCCGGCTACGTCGAATGCGATGCCGTCATCGGCGACAACGGCGCAGATTTCCCGGAAAGCGGCAAGCATGGCTTGCGGATCGGGATCGCCCGTGCCCAGAAGATCGAGGTCGCGCGTTGCGCGAAGCGGATCGTCGAACCACGTGGTCATAAGCATGGCGCCTTTGAGCACGAAGCGGTCGCGGTGTCCGGTGGTGCTGAGGCGGTAGAGCAGACGTTCCAGCACGTAGCGGGTCAGCAGCAACTCGAATGGCTGGCTGCGCTCGCGGGCAATATTCTGCAGGCGGGCGCGCACCGAAGCGCCCATATTCCGGATGGGCTGTTCAGGCATTCGCGGTCATCGCCTCCAGATAGGGCTGCACGACCTTCCAGACACCCGCCTCGTTGGCGTGTCTCGCGATTTCGGCGGGCGTGGCCTTGCGCTGGCGCAGCGCCTCTCGCAGCCCTTCGAGCGCGAGATTGAGGCCCGGGCTTTTCTGGTAGCGCCGCCCCGCGCGCCGGCGATAGCGGAACAGGTCAACGACCGTCTTGGCGGGATTGTAAATCTGGACGGTCACGCCTTCGATGGAATGCGTCGTTACGCCGGAGCGCAGGACCTTGTCGCCGAAGCGGACGAATTGAAGCGGCGGATGAATGGTGCGAGGCCGCCTGGCCTTGGGGCCGATCGCCATCCAGACCCGCGACGGAACGGTGTCGGTGAGCTCGTGAAAGGCCAGCGCCGACGTGAGGCAGATCGCCCCTGGGCACGAGCTTGGCGGCTTCCGCGAGCGGATGGTTCACGTCCGCCGCCGCGCCGGGAAGCTGGTAGAGCCCTCGGCTGAGGTGAAGGATGAGGCCTTTGCGCTTCATTCGCGACACGGTCGCGGCGGTGACGCCAGCTTTGGTGAGCTCGGACAGGCGGGCCATCCCTCGCTGCTCGAGAAGCGAGATGGCGCGGTCTTGTTGGGTGCCCAGACTGGAAGTCATGGCCAGAAATATGATCTAAAACGTCGGATATATCAAGTTGATATACAGCATTTCGTATCACCTGGGGGGAAAATCGAGCCGACGCCCCTCTGGTCTCCGCCGCAGCCTGCCGCCGACCTGATCAGGGGTGGATGCCGGCTCGCCGTAGAACAATGCGACCAGATGGAAAATCTCAAACCGGCGCGACCAGCAACGTCGGGATCAGCGGCGAATCGTAGATGCACAGCCGCTCGCGGAACAGGAGGCGGCCGTCCTCGCGCACCAGGCGGTCGAGATAGAAGCCCGCGAGCACGATCTCGGTCATGCGGTTGATCATGGTCTGCACGACCAGGACATTGGCCTCGGCGCGCACCTCCGCGTCGGTCGCTTCGATCACGCGGACGTTGGCGATGAAGTGCCGCAGCGTGCGCGGCTCCGCCATGGTGCTGTCGCGCGCCGCCGCCACCCGTTCCTTGAGCATGCCCTTGCTCTCGCAGTGGATCAGCGCGATCAGCAGCCCGAGCAGATGGTTCTCGCGCGGCACCACGCGGTAGAGGCAATCCTCGACGAACAGGTCGAGCCAATCGTCGAAGCGCTCGTTGTCGAGCGCATGCGCGTACTCGGTATTGAGCAGATCGAGCTCGACATGCAGCTCGGCGGCCGACCGCGCCGGCGCGGCCGGCGCGATCGCCTTGGCTTCAGCCGGCATGATCGAAGCCCATGGCCTGGATATAGTGCTTGTAGAAGCCGCGCACGCCCGCTTCGGTGACCATGTGGTCGGTGTCGGCGGTCGAGCGCCCGCCCATCTCGAGAATCGACGCGGTCTCCGGATAGACCGCGGCGCCCTCCTGCGACAGCGCGATCACCTCGCTGTCGTCGACCGACACGAGGCCGGCCGGTCCCATCAGGTTGGCCTGGCGGATGCGGCGAGCCCGTAGGTCCGCCGTGTCGCCCTTGTAGCCGAAGAACGTCCAGTTGAGGTCGAACGCGTTTGGCCCGCGCGTGAC
>CAVPGG010000151.1:0-7894 GCA_963703755.1 uncultured Pseudomonadota bacterium | reverse complement strand
TCCTGCTCCGTGTCGATCTTGCCGCCATGAAAGCCATGCGCCGATACGCTCGACTGACTCACAGCCCGTCATGGCCGGGCTTGTCCCGGCCATCCACGTCTTGCTCGGTGAATTACTACAAGGAAGACGTGGATGCCCGGGACAAGCCCGGGCATGACGCAGAACCCGTGGAGCGACCATGACCATCGCGCTCGAGCTCAGCGGTGTCGGCAAGACCTTCACGATGCATCTGCAGGGCGGCGTGCGCCTGCCGGTGGTCGCAGGCGTCGACTTCGCGGTCAATGCCGGCGAATGCGCGGTGCTGGCGGGCCCGTCCGGGACCGGCAAGTCGTCGATCCTGAAGATGATCTTCGGCAGCTACCGCTGCGACCGCGGAAAGATCCTGGTTCATCACGGCGCGCAGACCACCGATGTCGCCGCCGCGGCCCCGCGGCAGATCCTGGCGCTGCGCCGGAACATCGTGGGCTATGTGAGCCAGTTCCTGCGCGCCGTGCCGCGCGTTCCCGCGATCGACGTGGTGGCCGAGCCGCTCGTCGCGGCCGGCGCCAGCCGCGAGGGCGCGCGCAAGAAGGCGGCCGAGCTGCTGCGCCGGCTCAACATCGCGGCGACGCTGTGGGGCCTGCCGCCCGCGACCTTCTCGGGCGGCGAGCAGCAGCGCGTCAACATCGCGCGCGGCTTCCTCGCCGACTTCCCCATCCTGCTGCTCGACGAGCCGACCGCTTCGCTCGACACCGCCAACTCCGCGGTCGTCATCGACCTGATCGCCGAGCGCAAGCGGCGCGGCACCGCCATCGTCGCCATCGTGCACGACGATCACGTGCGCGCGCGCATCGCCGATACCGTGATCGACATCGCGCGCTTTCGCGCGGCCGCGTGAGCAACGACATGAACCCCGGGGCAAGGAAGCGGTGACTGCATCCTGGCCAATGCGCGGATCGTCCTCGCCGACCGCGTCATCGAGCGCGGCTGGGTCGCGGTCAGCGATGGCGCCATCGCGGAATTCGGCGAGGGCGCGCCGCCCGAGCGGGGCGACGATCTCGACGGCGATCTCCTGCTGCCCGGCCTTGTCGAGCTGCACACCGACCATCTCGAGGCGCACTATTCGCCGCGCCCCAAGGTGCACTGGGACCCGGTCGCCGCCGTGGTGTCGTTCGACGGCCAGCTCGCGACCAGCGGCATCACGACCGTGCTCGATTCGCTGCGCGTTTGGAGCGAGGAAGGCATCAGGGAAGCGGACGGCGAGGCCGCGACGCTCGCGCGGGCTATCGGCGAGGCGCGCGATGCAAAACTGCTGCGCATCGACCATTTCCTGCATCTGCGCTGCGAGGTGCCGATGCCGAGCGTGATCCCGGAGGCGACGGCGCTGATCGGCCGCGACGACGTGCGCCTCGCCTCGCTGATGGACCACACACCCGGCCAGCGCCAGTTCCGCGACGAGCAGAAGCTGCGCGACTACTACCGCGGCAAGAAGGGCGGGCTGTCGGACGCCGAGCTCGACGTGCTCTTCGCCAAGCGCGTCGCCAACCAGGCCTCCAACGCGGCGCAGAACTATCGCGGCATCGTCGCGCTCGCGCAGTCGCATCACGTGCCGCTCGCGAGCCACGACGACACGACCCTCGACCACGTCGCCGACGCGGTACGCGACCGCGTCGCCATCGCCGAGTTCCCCACCACCATCGAGGCCGCGCAGGCGCTGCACGCCGCCGGCATCCGCGTGCTGATGGGCGCGCCGAATTTGGTGCGCGGCGGCTCGCATGCCGGCAACGTCGCTACGGTGGATTTCGCACGCGAAGGCGTGCTCGACGTGATGTCGTCCGACTACTTGCCGGCGAGCCTGCTGATGGCCGCGCTGAAGCTGCCCAAGGTCGTGCCCGCGATCGACCTGCCCGCCGCCATCCGCACCGTGACCAAGACGCCCGCCGAAGCGGTGGACCTCACGGACCGCGGCGAGATCGCGGTCGGCAAGCGCGGCGACCTGATCCGCGTGCATGTGGCCGGCGACGTGCCGGCCGTGCGCGCGACCTGGCAGCGCGGGCGTCGCGTCGCATGAGCGCGCCTGCCAATGCGCCGGAGTTGCGCATCGGCCTCGGCCGCCTGATCCTGGTGGTCGGTGCGAGCGGCGCCGGCAAGGACACGCTGATCGCCGGCGCGCGCGCCGCCTGCGCGGCGGACGATTTCATCGTCTTTCCCCGTCGCGTGATCACCCGCCACGCGACCTCCGCCGAGGCGCACGACACGATGTCCGAGGAGGCGTTCCGGCAGGCGGCGGCGCTGGGCCGCTTCGCGCTGTGGTGGGAGGCGCACGGGCTTTGCTATGGCATCCCGGCCGCGATCGACGCCGACATCCGCGCGCGACGCACCATCGTCTGCAACGTGTCGCGCACCGTCACGGCCGCGGCGCGGCAGCGCTACGCGTCGGTCACCGTCGTCCACGTCACGGCGCCGCTCGCCGTCCTGCGGTCGCGCCTCGCGGCGCGCGAGCGCGACAGCGACGGCGATCTCGACGCACGCATGGCGCGCTCCGCCAACGTGGAACGCGGCCTCGACGCCGACCTGGTGATCGATAATATCGGTCCGCCGGAGCTCGGTATCCGGCGGCTCGTCAGCATCATTCGCGCAGCCTGAACCGCCGCTATTCGTCGCTGGAGGATATCACCGCGTGCCCGTCCGCAGCGTCCGTTGCTCGCCCGTGCGCGCCAACAGCCGGCCGAGATGGTCGGCGATCGCGCCCATGCCGCGCCGGCCGTCCTTGGCCTCGGCGTCGGGATTGTAATTGGTGTTGGTATTGACGTTGTAGGTGAACGCGCGACCGCGTTCGTCGACGATGAATTCCACGCCCGCAATGCCGATGTCGTTGGCGGCGAGAAAAGCCTCCCAGCGCGGAATCAACGGATGATCGAACGGACGCAGGATGCGGAACTTGTCGCTCGGCGCTTCCGCCGGGCACACGCCGGCCGCAGCCGCCGCGTCCACCTGGCAGGCATCGGCGGGGCACAGCTCGAAGCCCTGCGAGGTGTCGACCTGCACCGCGTAGAGAAACCGGCCGCCGACGAACTCGACGCGCGTGATGAACGGCTCCGGCGCCTTGATGTAGCGCTGAATCAGGGTGATGCCGTCGATCGGCTCCTCGAACTGTGCACTCGCGAGGTGCTCATCGAGCGCGGCGGGCGACAGAAGAAGACGCACGCCGAGCCCCTTGCCGGCGCGATTGTGCTTCAGGATCAGCGGAAAGCCGAGCCGCGCCGCCGCTTGCGCGATGTTATCGCGCCCGACCGCCGCGATCGTCGGCGGCGTCTCGATATCGAACGCCGCGAGCGCCTCGTATTGCGCGACCTTGGAAATCTCCAGCTGCAGCGCGCGCTCGCCGTTGACGACGGTGCGGCCGTGGCGCTTGAGCCAGGCGAGCACGGCGCCGGTCAGCTCGGCAGCGTAGCGGTGGTCGCGCGTGTGCGAGGACGCGCTCATGCGATTGTAGAACACGCCCGGCGGCGGGCTCGCGCGCAGATCGAGCACGCCTTGGTCGAGGAACCACTCCGCATAAGGAATGCGCCGCGCCGCGAACTCGCGCCGCAGCGGTTCGACCCACGCGTCATTCTCGTGGATGACGTAGACGCGCGGGACATCGTCGGCGTGGGTGAGATCGGTACGCATGACAATTTCCCTGAAAGTGCAATTCGTCACACACGATATAGCGATCGCGCCCTCAGGCCGCACGCGCGAACAGTCAGCGACGGCAAATTGCAAAATAATTGTCACATACTCGCGAAATGCGCAGGAAAAATGCTCCGCTTCGCGAGCGTGGCGAACCAAATATTATCCGAGATTCTCCGATCAATTCCGCCCACCCTCGGCTCGCTCGGCGTGTTCGCGCCTATTCGAGATACTTGCCCGGCGGGAAATCGCGCGAGAACACCGGCTGCTGGACGAACGCCTTGGGATCGTAGGTCCAGAACTGGCTGACCTGCGGATAGGTCTTGATGATGGTGTTGACGAGCCGGCCGTTCGCCCGCGCCACCTTGCGAATATGGATGTCGAGCACGGGCGTGCCGTACTCGTCGAGCTTCACGGGGCCGATCGGCCCGCGAGCGAGGCGCACGTCGTGCATCGCCTTGAGGAAGGCCGGCGCGTCGTCGGTCTTGCCGCCCGTGGTCTTAAGCGCCTCCTCGATGATGAGCAGCGCCGTGTAGGGCCCGGCCGTGTAGAAGCCCGGGTCGTGCTTGTCGTCGGCGTTGATGGCGGCGACGAACTTCTTGTTGTCGGGCGTGTCGAGCCCGGCCGCGTACCAGCCTGCCGTCACCACGTCGAGCGCCTCGTCGCCCATCACCTTGAGGATGCCCTCGTCCGTGCTCGTGGTGTTGCCGAGCACCGCGATCTTGGCCTTGAGCCCCGCTTCCTTGAACTGGCGCAGGAAGCGCAGCGGATTGCTCCCCGCAAAGCCCATGTAGATCGCGTCGACGTTGCGCTTGATCTGGGCCAGGTACGGCTCGTAGTCGGGCGCGTTGAGCGGTGGCCATAGCTTCTGCACGACCTTGCCGCCGGCCGCCTCGAAGGCGAGCTGGAAGCCGCCCGCGCCCTCGTAGCCGTAGGTGAAGTCCTCCGCCACGATCGCGACGCGCTTGTAGCCGAGCGTCTTGCCCGCATGGTCGCCGAGCGCGTAGGTCACCTGCGGCGCCGTGCCGAAGGCGTGCAGCACATACGGGTTCACGGCGTGCGTCTTGAGGTCGACGGTCGCGGCCGAGGTCGTGGTGATGAGCGGCACCTTGGTGTCGCGCACGTAGCCGTCGATCGCCAGCGCCTCGTTGGTCGCGAGCGGCCCGATCGTGACCGCGACCTTCTCGCGCTCCACCAGCTCCTGCGTACGCGTCTTGGCGGTCGCCGGCGTGCCGGCCGTGTCCTTGACGATCAGCTCGACCTTGCGGCCCGCGATCATCCCGTTGCGCTCCTTGAGAAAGAGGTTGGCGCCCTCGATCTGCTGCGCGCCGCCCGCCGCGAGCGGGCCGGTCTTCACCGTGAGGAAGCCGATGCGCAGCGGCTCGGATGATTGCGCGAAGGCGCGCGGCGCCGGAAGCACGCCGGCGGCAGCCGCGCCCGCGAGCAGCGTGCGACGCGACATGGTGAAACTGCTGTTGCGAGCCGGCATCTCCAACCCCTCGAGATTTTTGGTGTTTCGGCCGGATGATGAGTGAATTCAGGCGGCGCGACAAGGCGTGGAGCGGGCGCGCAATGCCGCATGTTCCAAGCCTGACACGGCAGTGTTTGCGACGGCTCTTGTGGCTGCGCGCTAAGCGATGTGATAGGATGAATCCATGACCAAGCTGCTCGATAAGGCAATCGCAAAGGCGCGCGAACTTTCTGCGGAAGATCAGGACGCGGTTGCCGTCGCGGTTCTCGCCATGGCCGAAGAGACCCCCATCGTTGCCCTCGACGATGAGACGCGCGCTGCCATTCGTGAAGGACTGAAGCAGGCGCGGCGCGGCGAATTTGTTCCGGACGCCGAAATTGAAGAGATCTGGAAGCGGCACGGTCTATGAAAGTTCGCTACACGCCGCGTGCGCGTAGCGACCTGCTATCGATCTTCCAATACATCGACGAACGCAGCCCGCTCGGCGCGCGCAACGTCAAGCGTGCCATTCGCAAGACGATCGAGCTCATCGGCGAGTTTCCCGAAGGCGGGCGGCGAGCGGGTGAACAGGAGACCCGCGTGCTTCGCGCCGGCCGTTACCCGTACCTGATCTATTGGAGCATCGAGGGCGGCGAGGCCTGGATTGTCCACATCCGCCATGCAAGCCGCCGACCGTGGAAGGGTGATAACGATTCATTCAGCGGCGGCCGGGCGCGCCGCCGCGCGCCATTGTCTTGCCGCGCATGGTGGCGCAGAATGCCGCAGGTGCCGTGAGAGCACGTCAGCCCAGGGGTCGATCGATGGACGCCTTGACGCGGCTGCAAGAGCGGACATGGCCCACCGAGGGTCCGGCGCGCGTTCCGTTCTGGGCCTACAGCGACCCGGAAGTCTATCAGCGCGAGCAGGCCGGCATCTTCGGCGGGCCGAACTTGTATACGTGCGCTCGAGGCGGAAATTCCCAATCCGTTCGATTTCGTCCGCTCGACCGTCGGCGAGAAGCCGATCGTGGTGACGCGCGACGCCAACGGCAGCGTCAACGCCTTCGCCAATCATTGCGCCCATCGCGGCGTGGTCTTTTGCCGGCACGCGCGCGGCAACGCGCGATCGTTCATGTGCCCGTATCACCAGTGGACGTACGACCCGACCGGCATGCTGATCGGCATGCCGTTCCGCCGCAGCCACAAGGGCAAGGGCGAAATGGATGCGGGCTTCAAGCTGCAGGAGCACGGCGCGCAGGCGCTCAAGGTCGCGGTGCGCAACGGCGCGATCTTCGCTTCGTTCGATCACGCGGCGCCGCCGTTCGAGGAGTACCTCGGGCCGGCCATGCTCGGCTACTACGACCGCGTGTTCGACGGCCGCGAGCTGGAGCTGCTCGGCTACATGCGCCAGCGCATCCCGTGCAACTGGAAATTCATGTTCGAGAACATCAAGGACCCGTATCACGCGACCGTCCTGCACGTCTTCCTCATGCCTACGCGTTTAGACTATACCCGCCTCGACCAGAGATCAGGGGTGGAAATGGACGAGACCGGCCGCCATGCGGTGCTGATCAGCCGCCGGGGCGAGCAGGCGCTGAACGAGACGACGCGGGAGATGACCAACTTCCGCGCCAATCTCACGCTCAACGACCCGCGCCTGATCGAGGCGCTGCCGGAGTTTCCCGGCGACATGACCGTGGTGATACAGACGATCTTTCCCAACGTGATCGTGCAGCAGCAGTCGAACACGCTGGCGATGCGCCAGCGCCGGATCCTTGCAGGACGAGGCTGCCGCTGAACGAGACTCCTCGTTCGAGCAGGATCTGGTCGCCCGGCTGGTAGGTGCGCGCGCTGGCCGCGGTGAAGTCGGCCTGGGTGGCGATCGTGTAGGTCGTTGAGTCGGCGTGGGCTGCGACGGCCGTGCCGACGACCAATCCGGACGAGGCTACTGCGAGGGTGAGCAGCCGGCTCACCAGGGAGGAGATGCGTCTCCGAGTCACGCTTTGACGAACCTTTCCGCGACGTTGCGGTGGGCAGAATGACGAACAGGCGGACCAGTGATGCATTGCATTACCGCCGTGTTACCAGTAGCAGAAACTACTGCTGTGATGCTGGAGGGAATTAGCCCTGGGCGCTCCTTCGTTAGCACGAAAGTGAGGTCAATTCGTCGGGGACCTCAGAACTCCGCCACCATGGTCCGGCCTTCGAGGTAGGCGATCATGGTGAGGGCCAGGAAGTTCCAGTTCTGGAAGTTCCTGGTCATGATCGGCTCGCCGTTGTCCGGGTGGTAGTACTCGTGCAGGCAGCCGTTGGTCTCCAGGTCGCGTCCGAACAGCAGCACGGTCTTTTCCGCCAGGTCCCGGGCGTCGTCCTCGAAGCCGTATCTGAGCAGGCCGCGGAAGACCATGTAGTTGCTGATCCCCCAGATCGGGCCGAGCCAGTTGGACGGGTTGTTCGACGCACGCAGGTCGTACATCTTCTCCAGGCGGGACAGGGTGCGGATGCCGTGGTTCGCGGCGAAGGTGCGCCGGTCGCGGATCCGCTGGACCATCCGCTCGGCCTGCTCCTGAGTGGCGAGTCCTGCCCACATCGGCAGGAAGCTCGACCAGTTGTCGATCCGCAGCAGCAGCGACGGCCAGGCTCGCGGGGCTCCACTGTGCAGCCAGTCGTCGCGGTCGATCGGACGCAGGGCCAGGTCGGCGCTGTAGAAGGTGCCGTCGCGCTCGTCCCAGCAGTGTCGGTTGACCGCGTCCGCGAGGTCCTGGGCCCGGCGTCGCCACCGGATCGATTCCGG
>CAVPGG010000150.1:0-3209 GCA_963703755.1 uncultured Pseudomonadota bacterium | reverse complement strand
ATTGCTCCTGTTATCCCAGTTGGCTTCGTTTTGCAATTTTGCGACGCGGGTCAGAACAGGGTCAGCTGCTCTTCACCCTCCTCTGCAGGTCCCAACGGGGAGAGAGTGAAGAATCGCTCGGCGCAGTCGACCCGCAAAAATATTGCCATTGAAATCATTGCTGTTATCCCAGTTGGGATGTTCTGCCAAAATTGGCCAGCGAAGGAAGACGTGGGTGCCCGGCATTCGCCGGGCATGACGTATGGCGGGCTCAGAACAGGCTCAGCTGCTCGCCCCCTCCGCTGCGCGGCCGGCGGAAATGCTCGGTGGTGAGCGGCGCCGACTGCTTGTTGAGGCCGAGCCGCGCGCAGGCGGCCTCGAAGCGCTGGCGGATCATCTCGGCATAGGGGCCGGCGCCGGTCATGCGCTCGCCCCACTTGGCGTCGTAGTCCTTGCCGCCGCGCATCTGGCGGATCAGCGTGAACACGTGCTTTTCGCGGTCGGGGAAATTCGCCGTGAGCCATTCGCGAAAGAGATCGCGCACCTCGAGCGGCAGGCGCAGGATCACGTAGCTCGCGCCGGCGACGCCGACCGAGGCGGCGGCCTCGAGGATGCGCTCGATTTCGGCGTCGTTGATCGCCGGCACGATCGGTGCCGCCATCACACGGGTCGGGATGCCGGCCTTGCCGAGCGCGCGCAGCGCGTCGAGCCGGCGCGTCGGCGTCGGCGCGCGCGGCTCCATTGTGCGGGCAAGCTTGGCGTCGAGCGTCGTCACCGAGATGCCGACCTTGACGAGGTTGCGCTTGGCCATGCGCGCGAGAATGTCGATGTCGCGCACGACCAGCGCCGACTTGGTGACGATGCCGACCGGATGGCCGGCGCGCTCGAGCACCGTGAGGATGCGCCGCATCACCTCGTAGCGCTTCTCGATCGGCTGATAGGGATCCGTGTTGGTGCCGATCGCGATCACGCGCGGCGAATAGCTCGGCGCGGAGAGCTCGCGCTCGAGCAGCTCGTGCGCGTCGGGCTTGGCGAACAGCTTCGATTTCGAAATCGAGGCCGGGCGAGAGGCCCATATAGGCGTGGGTCGGGCGCGCGAAGCAGTAGATGCAGCCGTGCTCGCAGCCGCGATAGGGATTGATCGAGCGATCGAAGGGAATGTCCGGCGAGTCGTTGCGGGTGATGACCTTGCGCGCCGTGTCGACGCCGACCGTGGTCGCGAACGGCGGCAGGTCCTCGAGGCTCTGCCAGCCGTCGTCGAAGCCTTCGCGCGCGTGCGGCTCGTAGCGGCCGGCGGCGTTCGACTGCGCGCCACGGCCGCGGCGGCGCTCGCGCTCGACCCGAGTTCCGGTGAAGTCGGTTCCGGTGAAGTCTGTTGCGGTGAAATCGCCCGGGTCGGGCGAGGAGTTGCCCGCCGGCACCGCTGGCGGCGGCGACGGCGGGCGACGGCTAGGTGCAGCAGATGAGGACATAGACCAACCATAGACCAATTGCAAGAACAGAACAAGAACTAATGCAGGGTTCAATTCATGGAACTTTGATGCAGATTTGAGAATGCGGTCATATTCCCGTCAGACTGGGTTCATGGCCTGTTCGCTGCCCTGTGCTATGCTGCGCTGCGGCGTCTTTCTCTGACCATCATGCTCACCGTCATCATCCCGACCCATAACAGCGAGCGCGCCCTGGTGCCGACGCTGGCAATGCTGGTGCCGGGGGCGCTGACCGGCACGGTGCGCGAGGTAATCGTCGCCGACGCGGGCTCGACCGACGCGACCGCGCAGGTGGTCGATGTCGCGGGCTGCGGGATCGTCGTGTCGGATGCGCCGCTGGCGACGCGGCTCAAGTCCGCGGCCGCGGGCGCGCGCGGAAACTGGCTCATGTTTCTGCGGCCGGGCGTGGTGCTCGATGCCGCCTGGGTCGAGGAAGCGGCGCGGTCGATCGAGACCGCGGTCCTGCGCGGCACCACGGCATCGCATGCCGCCGTGTTTCGCCGCGCGGGCGATACGGACACGACGCTGCCGCGGCAGGTCATCGCGCTTGTCGTCGCCGCCTGGCGCGGACCGCATCCGGAGCAAGGCCTGATGATCAGCCGCGCGGCCTATGACCGGCTCGGCGGCCATCGCGAGGGCGTGGCCAATCCGGAAGCCGAGCTGCTGCGGCGGATCGGGCGCCGGCGCATCCTCACGCTGCGCAGCGCCGCGACGGCCTGGCGCGGAAGCGATAGTTGACAAAGTCAAATAACTGATTGACACTGTCAATCATCATCTTCTGCGCAGGTGCCGGACCCATGCGCGCCCAAACCTCGACCCACACGCACGAAGCCATCGACCAAGCCTCGGACGAAGGCATGGACGACCGCGTCGCCGCGGTGCGCCGCTTCTCGCGCTTCTACTCGCGCCGGCTCGGCATGCTGCAGGACGCGTTCCTGCAGACCGCGTTCTCGCTCGCCGAGGCGCGCGTGCTCTACGAGCTCGCCCATCGCGACCAGCCGACCGCGACCGCGGTCGCCGACGCGCTCGGCATCGACCGCGGGTATCTGAGCCGCATCCTGCGCAGCTTCGGCGAGCGCGGGCTCGTGGCGAAAACCTCGTCGCGCCGGGACGGACGGCAGAGCCTGCTTGCCCTCACGGCGCGCGGGCGCAAATCGTTCGCCGCGATCAATCAGCGTTCGCAAAAGGACGTGGCCGCCATGCTCGAAAAGATTTCCCGGCCCGACCAGGATCGCGTGGTTGCCGCCATGGAGCGATCGAACGGCTGATCGTCGAGGAGGATGGTGCCGAGCAGGGTATTCTCATCAAAAAGGTGGTGAGAGTCTCGAACGCATGCAGGCTATTCGTGCCATTTTACTGGACAAGACCGGAACCATTACCAAAGGAAAGCCAGAACTGACCGATGTGCTAGTTATGCCAGGGATGCAGGAAGACGAACTCTTACGACTGGTAGCTGAAGCAGAACAAGGGTCAGAGCATCCATTGGCTAGTGCTATCATCGCTGGAGCACGCGCACGTGGCATCCATCTGACCGAGATGCCTTCCCGTGTGACCGCGTTGCCTGGTCGCGGCCTCGAGGCCTATGTGGAGAGTCATCCGCTGTTGATCGGCACACGCCGTCTCTTTGATGAACGCTCCATTGCGTACAGCACCCTGGATGAGGAGATGGAGGAGCTAGAGAGCCAGGGTAAAACGGTCATGCTCATTGCTTGTGATAGAAGAACTGCTGGATTGATTGCT
>CAVPGG010000149.1:0-14551 GCA_963703755.1 uncultured Pseudomonadota bacterium | reverse complement strand
TGATAGCAGCCAACTCTCGCCGTTAGCTCAGTTGCTGAACGCGTTGCAACAGTTACAGCAATCGGACCCGGCGAAGTATCGGCAGGTGACGCAGCAACTTGCCGCCCCCGGCGGCGACGGGACCTCCTCAACGCCTCGAAGACCGAGCCTGATCGCGTCCTCGCCAATTCGATCGCTGGCCACGAGGCGGAGCGGCGGCCGGGGGCCGGCGAAGAATGGCTTGCCGCGGCCAAGCACGACGGGGCGGAAATAGAGTTGATACTCGTCGATGAGACCAAGGTCGGTCAGGCTTCGTGCCAGGTCTGGCCGCCGACTTGAATCTCCCCGACAAGCCGAGCCTTCAGCCCGCGTATCGCCGCCTCGATGTCATCCTCGACAAGCGTGGCGTTGGGGCCGACCGACTTCAACGAGCGCGACACGACCCACTTCGGTTGCCGCCGCCACACGGCCGCGAAGGCGCGCTCCTCCGCGTCCCACTCGGGACGCTCCTCGTCCCAATAGCGCATGACCTCGTACATGCGGCGACCGTACAGGCTGCCGGCCAGGTCGCGCACTTGCTCGGTGAAGTGACGAAAGAGCACGGGACCCGGCGCAAATTCCCGATGGTCGGTCGACATAGCCGTCCAGGGACAGGTTCAATCCGAAGACGAGCTTGGCCATGCTGCAAAATCTCCACGAGGGATTCTTCGCTATAGCTTGAGCCGCCGTAACGGGAAGCGAGGTTGGCGCGTGCCTTGACTTGGGTCGGGCGAGGCGATCTAGTTTTCGCCACCTGCGTCTCGTCACCGAGAGCCGCACCATGACCAGCACGCTCGCCAGATCGCCATCGCCCGTCGCGCCGCCCATGCCGATGCGGACCATCGACGGACCTGCGGCATGGCGCGGGCCGGAGCTGCGCCCCGCCGATTTCACCCATCGCTTGACCGGCGCCGAGATTGCCGAGATCGACGCCGCGGTCCGCTCGGTCATCGACGGCCACGTCGAGCACATCGCCATCGACCGCGAGAACTTCGTGCTGCCGCGGCTCGGTCCGCTGCTCACGCGCATGCGCGACCACGATCTCCTGGCCGGGCGCGGCTTCGTCGTGCTGCGCGGCGTCCCGGTCGAGCGCTACGGCATGGCGGAGGCGGCCGCGGCCTTTCTCGGCATCGGCGCCTGGTTCGGCAAGCCGGTCTCGCAGAACGGCAAGGGTCATATCCTCGGGCACGTGAAGGACCTCGGCCGCAACATCAACGACCCGACCGCGCGCATCTATCAGACGACGCACAAGCAGACCTTCCACACCGACTCGGTCGATATCGTCGGGCTCGTGTGCCTGAAGACCGCCAAGGCCGGCGGCCTGAGCCGCATCGTCAGCTCGATGCGGCTCTACGACGAGATGTATCGGCGGCGGCCCGACCTCGCCGCGGTCCTGTTCGAGCCGTTCTGCTTCGACCGCCGCGGCGAGGTGCCGGCCGGCAAGAGGGGCTGGTACGAGACGCCGATCTTCCATTGGCACGCGGAGCGGCTCTCGGTGTTCTATGGCAACCGCTATTACATCCAGTCGGCGCAGCGCTTCCCCGAGGCGCCGCGGCTGACGCCTGAGCAGACCGCGGCGCTCGATCTTTTCGACGCGCTCGCCAACGATCCGGCACACTATCTCGATATCGAGTTCAAGCCGGGCGACGTCCAGCTCATCCACAACCACGTGATCCTGCACGATCGCACCGACTACGAGGACTGGCCGGAGCCGGAGCGCAAGCGCCATCTGCTGCGCCTGTGGCTGTGTCCGCCCAACGGCCGCCCACTGCCCGCCGTCTTCGCCGACCGCTACGGCGGCACCGACGTTGGCAACCGCGGCGGCATCGTGCTGCCCGGCGTCAAGATGGTGACGCCGATGGAAGCGTGCTGACGAAGCCATTTCGATCGGCCAGGCACAGCCTCGCCTCCGAGAAAGCGAATTCATCAACGGTGTGGGAGCTCGGGGGCGAGCGGACTCGGGCCGATCAGTGTGCGAATCAGCTAGACTCCGCCAACAATAGCTCCGCCATTCCGTTCGCGTGCATGGGAACACAATGGGGATGGGACATGAGCCTCACGAAGCGTTCCGGCAAGAATTGGAGGTCTGGGCTTGGCAGGCGCTCTGGCAAGGAAAGGCGATCCGACTTCGATACGCGATCCGACGAAGAAAAGAAATTGATTGGCGAGCGGCGCTCAGGACTTGATCGCCGCGCGGGTCTCGATCGGCGATCTCGATTTCTGCGTCGAGTCGAAGACTGATCCGACCAGCAGCCTGCTTGGCTGCTGACGCATCCCCCTATTCACACGCACCGTTGCAAACGGCGCCCCGAACCAACAGGCGGCGGAGTGTCATTCTTGCCGTGCGGCAGTTCTAGCTGAAGAGCAAGCGTAGCCGGATTGACGCGCGCAGCGCGGAAATCCGGGACTTCAGGTCCCGGATTTCGCTACGCTCAATCCGGGCTACGCTTGCTGCCTGGCGTCATGATGGTGACACCCATGGAAGCGTGCTGACGAGGCCAAGCCATGAGCCGTCATGGCCGGGCGTAGTCCCGGCCATCCACGTCTTACTGCGGAAAAGGCGTGGATGCCCGGCATTCGCCGGGCATGACGTTGGTGGTGCAGGGCGAGTGGAAGCTGCGTTAGTGCTCAGACAACGCCCGCGCGTCCGCCGGCGCGAGACCGAGATGATCGCGCAGCGTCGGCCCTGAATACTCCTGGCGGTAGAGCCCGCGCCGCTGCAATTCCGGCACCACCTTGTCGACGAAATCGTTGAACGCGCCGGGGAAATAGGCCGGCATGATGATGAAGCCGTCGGCGAGGCCGCCCGTGAACCATTCCTCGAAGACGTCGGCGATGCGCGATGGGGTGCCGGCGACCACCCAGTGGCCGCGCGCCGCGGCGGTGAGATTGTAGAGATCGCGCAGCGTCATCTTCTCGCGCCGCGCCATCTCGAGGAGGATCCGCGAGAACGACGAGTTGGCCGCCGTGTTCGGCGGCAGATCCGGCACCGGCGCGTCGAGCGGATAGCCAGAGATGTCGTGGCCGATGCGTCCCGACACGAGGGTGAGCGCGTTGGTCGGCGTGATCCAGCTTTGCAGCCGATCGAGCTGCTCCTTCGCCTGCTCGTTGGTGTCGCCGATGATCGGCATCACGCCGGGCATGATCGCGACCGCCTCGGGCGCACGCCCGTGCTTGACGGTGCGGCCTTTGAGCCCGCCATAGGCCGCCTTGGCGGCGGCCTGGTCGCCGCTGACCACCGAGAACACGACGTTGGCGGTGCGCGCCGAAAGCTCCTGCCCGGCCGCCGAGCCGCCCGCCTGGATGATGAGCGGATCGCCATGCGGACAGCGCTCGATGTTGAGCGGGCCCTTCACCGCGAAGAAGCGCCCCTTGTGGTCGAGCGGACGCACCTTGGTCGTGTCGAGGAACTGGCCGCTCGCCTTGTCGGCGACGAACGCGCCCGGCTCCCAGGTGCTCCACAGGCCCCTGACCACGTCGACGAACTCGTTGGCGACCTCGTAGCGCAGGTCGTGTGCGATGAGATGCTGCTGGCCGAAATTGAGCGCCGCGCGGTCGAGCGCAGTGGTGACCACGTTCCAGGCCACGCGCCCGCCGCTGATATGCTGCAGCGTCGCGAAGGCGCGCGCGACATTGAAGGGCTCGCTGAAGCTCGTCGACACGGTCGCGCCGAGGCCGACACATTTGGTCACCGCACTGAGGGCGCCGAGCAGGGTCGTCGGCTCGAACCGCGTGACGAAGGACGGGTGGTCGCCCGGGTCCATCAGCAGCGAGTTGGAGATGAAGAACAGGTCGAACTTGCCGCGCTCGGCGATCTGCGCGCCCGCCGCCACCAGGGGCCAGCTCGAGTTGCTCGCCCAGGCGCCCTCGTAGCGCCAGCCGGCCGAGTGGTTCCCGGCGCCGATCCAGAACACGCCGAGGTGCATCTGACGCTTTGACGGGGCCAACATGATCGGGCTCCCTCACCGTTGCCGAGCCATGCCGAGGTTTCAGGCCCCCTGCCCGCGCGGCGCTTTCCGCCTTTGTAACATCCCGCCCGGCGGTCTAAAATGCACCTATTGCGCGCCGCCAAGCCGGCGCGCCGCCCGTAGAATGACAAGAGGAATGCCATGCCGTCGCAACCGCAACGCCCTATCGTCAAGATCGCGCCGAACAACCCGGTGTTCGACCTGCCCGTCATCGTCGGCATCGAGGAGGGCTGCTTCGACAAGGCCGGGCTCGACGTGAGCTTCTCGGCGACCTACGCGGACCGCGAGAAGAAGGACACGGTCGCGACCCCGTTCATGGGGCGGCTCAAGGAGAACCTGTTCGATTGCGGCTCGGCCGACAGCTACAATGTGTGCGAATGGGCGAGCATCGACCGCCTCGAGCGCGGCAAGCGCGGCGGCAACATCGCGGCATTGAGGGCGGCCGTCGCCGCGCAGGCGATCCTGAGCTTCGACGACAACCTGCAGACGCCGCGCGATCTCGCCGACGTCCCCGTGATGGTGCAGGAGCTCACCGGCTCGCACTATACGGCGATCCAGATGCTGGAGAGCGCGGTCGGCCCCGAGCACGTCAACATCCAGAAGGGCGGCCTGCCGCAGATGCGCTACGCCGCCCTCAAGAGCGGCGCCGCCCGCGCGATCGCCGTGATGGAGCCGTTCATCAGCCTCGGCCTCAAGGAAGGCGCGCACATCATCGCGGCCTCGTTCTACCGCGGCGGCGAGGTGATCTCGCCCGACCTCACGTCCGAGCAGCGCAAGCGCTACTACGACGCCGAGAACGAGGCGGTCGATATGATCAACAAGGATTTCTACAAGTACGCCCACCACGTGACGGCGCACGCCAAGGGCGCGCTCGCGCCGCACGAGCTCATGCGTGCCTTCGTGCACTACAAGCACGTCGACTACTACGACGAGACGCTGTTCAACCGCGCCTACGACTGGATGAAAGCGCGCGGCATGAGCGAAGGCCAGAGCCAGCACGCCGCCCTGGTGGTGGGCTAAAAGTTGTCGTCATGGCCGGGCTTGACCCGGCCATCCACGTCTTGCTTGCTTGACCCAACCAAGAAAGTCGTGGATGCCCGCATTCGCGGGCATGACGGTCGGAAAACAATCATCATGGATGCCCTCACCAAACCCAAGCGCAAGTCCCTCCCCGCGGCGGCCGCCCGCCCCTATCCGGACCTGCACGACCACATCCGCGCGCTCGATGCGGCCGGCCTGCTCATCCGCGTCGATCGGCCGATCGACAAGGACAGCGAGATGCACCCGCTGGTGCGCTGGCAGTTCCGTGGCGGCATCGCCGAGAAGGACCGCAAGGCGTTCCTGTTCACCAATGTCACGGACGCCAAGGGCAAGAAGTATGACATCCCGGTGCTGGTCGGCGGGCTCGCCGCGAACCGCGAGATCTACCGCATCGGCCTCGGCTGCGCGTTCGATGAGATGGACGCGCGCTGGGTGCGCGCCATCAACAGTCCGATCGCGCCGCGTATCGTCGACGATGCGCCGTGCCACGAGATCGTCATCACGGGCAAGGCGCTCGATAAGGCAGGCAACGGCCTCGACGGCATCCCGCTGCCTATCTCGACGCCCGGCTGGGACATCGCGCCGTACACCACGCTGTCGCAGTACATCACCCGGGATCCGGACACCGGCGTGCAGAACGTCGGCAATTATCGCGGCCAGGTGAAGACGCGGCGCCGGCTCGGCATGAACCCGTCGCTCGAGCTCCGCCCCGGCATCTACAATCACTGGGAAAAGCTGCGCGCGCGCGGCTTCAAGAAGCTGCCCTGCGCCGTCGTTCTCGGCGCCCCGCCCGCCGTCACCTTCGCGTCGGTGCAGAAGGTCCCCGAGCGGCTCGACGAGTTGCACGTCGCCGGCGCCCTCGTCGGCGCGCCGATCAACGTCATCAAGGCGAAGACCGTCGACCTCCTGGTGCCGGCCGAGGCCGAGATCGTCATCGAGGGCTTGATCGACACCGAATATCTCGAGCCCGAGGCGCCGTTCGGCGAGTCGCACGGCCACGTCAACCTGCAGGAGTTCAACGCCTTCATGGACGTGACGGCGATCACGCGCCGGCGCGACGCGGTGCTGACCTCGATCATCTCGCAGGTGACGCCGTCGGAATCGAGCCTGATCAAGCGCATCGGCATGGAGCCGCTGTTTCTCAACTACCTCACGACCACGCTCGGCATCAAAGGCATCCGGCGCGTCGCCCTGCACGAGCCGCTCACCAATATCCGCAAGGTGATCGCCCTGATCTGCGAGCGCGACATGCCGACGACGGAGATCTGGCGCGCGCTCTACGGCGCCGCCGTCCTGCACCGTGCCGCCGGCAAGTACGTGATCGCGGTGAACGACGACATCGACCCCGACAATGCCGACGCGATCCTGTGGGCGATGTCGTACCGCGCCAATCCGAGCCTCGACTTCCACATCCTGCCGCATCGCGACCAGGGCCACGGGCCGCGCAGCAAGCGCAATGGCGGCGAGGATGCCTCAGTGCTGATCGACGCGACGCTGAAGGAGGATTTCCCGCCCATCTCGCTGCCCAAGCGCGAGTTCATGGAGCGCGCAAAGGTGATCTGGGAGGAGCTCGGGCTGCCCAAGCTCAAGCCGGAGGCGCCGTGGTTCGGCTATTCGCTCGGCGAGTGGCCGGACGAGATGGAGGCGGCGGCGCAGCGCGCCGTGCGCGGCGACTATTTCGAAACCGGCGCCATGCAGGAGAAGCGCCGGCGCAAGGACGTGCGCATGAACACCGAGGTGCGCAACGTCGAGGAGCGCAAGGTCAAATCGACGAGGCGCAGGCGCTCGTAGAATTCACTCCGTCATGGCCGGGCTTGTCCCGGCCATCCACGTCTTCCTTTGCTGAATCACCGCAAGAAAGACGTGGATGCCCGGGACAAGCCCGGGCATGACCAACGAAAGTCATACCCCGGAGGACCCCCGTGCCCGCACCCCTGCAAGGCGAGCTGCAGCCGACCATCTATCGCTTCAAGTTCGGCGAGTTCGAGATCGCCAACATCATGGACAGCAAGGTGGTGCGCGAAGGTCTGCATCCAAGCTTCGGCGGCGAGCACCCGGCGAGCGAGATGGAGGAGCTCGCGGCGCAGAACCGCATCGATGCCAAGCGCTACGAGCACCCGTTCACCCCGACGCTGGTCAACACCGGCAGGGAGCTCATCCTGTTCGACACCGGCAACGGTGCGCTGCGCCGCGAGCACGAGCAGCTGCGCAACCGCTCGGTCGACGGCCACCTGGTCGAGCGCCTGCGCCAGGCCGGCTACAAGCCGGAGGATGTCGACCTCGTGGTGATCACGCACGGCCATCCCGACCACATCGGCGGCCTCACGGAAGGCGGCAAGCCGGTATTCGCCAAGGCGCGCTACGCCTTCGGCGCAACCGAGTTCGACTTCTGGAAGCGTGGCGAGAACATCCGCGAGGCGCGCAAGTTCAACCGCGAGCTGTTCGTCAAGATCGTGGTGCCGCTCGCCGACCGCGCGACCTTCGTCAAGCCGGGTGACGAGATCGCGCCCGGCATCCGTGCGGTCGACGTGTCCGGCCATTCGCCCGGCATGATGGCCTATCATGTCGAGAGCCAGGGCAAGCGGCTGCTGATCTGGGCCGACACCTGCGGCCACTACATCGTCTCGTTCCAGCGGCCCGATTGGCAACTCGACGTTGACGACATCAAGGACAAGGCGATCGCGACGCGCAAGCGGATCCTCGACATGGCGGCGACCGACAAGCTGTTCGTCGCGGGCTTCCACATGCCGTTCCCTGGCCTCGGCATGGTGGAGAAGAGCGCGAGCGGCTATCGCTGGGTCCCGGTCGGCTACCAGCTCAATCTGTGAAGATCGACGTCATCGCCGGGCATAGCCGTTCGAAGAACGGCGTCGCTTCGCTCGCCTGTGTCCCGGCCATCCACGTCTTGCCGTATCGCCACAAAGAAGACGTGGATGCCCGGGACAAGCCCGGGCATGACGTGTTTGGCGGCCGCTCATTTGACGTTGCAGTTCGACTCCGACACCTCGCAGAAACTCTCGCGATCGCTGCCGGCGGTCAGCTTGCAATGCGCGAGCGCGCGTTCGTCCGCGCTCTCCTTGTCGGGCGCGATCGCCCATCCGGCGCCCGGCGTGCCCGGTTTGGGATCGAGCGCGACCGCGTAGCACTCCTGGTGGAAGGTCGCGATCACGCGGCACAGCGCGGCCGCCTTCGGGGCGCCTTTGTCCTTCCATTTCTGGCAATTGCTCAGGGCGAGGTTGTTCGCCTCCTCGGCCGTGGCATGGTTCCAGGCCGTGCCCATGGCGATGCCGTCCTTGGCGACGCTTCCGGTCTGGCCGACCGCGAGCGCGCCGAACCCATGCGCCGCGAACGAGGCGCCGCACACCGCGGCCAGGCAGGTGGCAGCCGCGGCCGTGCGCGCGGCCCGGCTGCGCAGGATCGTCAAGTTGCGAAGCGACATGATGGCCCTCCCGTCAACGACGTCGTGTGCAAGAGACGTTGTATGCAAGAGAAGCAAATCGCCGATCGGCCCGCAACCGCAACGCGATCGACGTTGCGCGCCGCGCCGGCCGGGTTCATGATCGCGGCAGGTCGCCGCGCAGGCCGGCGTGCGACTGCGGTACGGCCAGATGTCGCATCGCGGGCGCAAATGACCGCATGGCCCGCTGCGCCGGCTTGCAATAGCCTTGCTTGCAATAGCCTTGGGCCAACACAACAGGGGGGAAGCATGATGGCGTCGATCGACCTCATTCGCCCGGCGATGCTCGCAACGGCTGTGGCCGCGTTCGCGCTCGCCGTCCCGGCCGCGCACGCGCAGGATGGCTATCCGACCAGGGCCGTGCACATGATCGTCTCGTTCTCGGCCGGCGGCCCGACCGACATCGTCGGCCGCGTCATGGGCGCCAAGATGGGCGAGCTGCTCGGGCAACAATTCATCATCGAGAACCGCACCGGCGCCGGCGGCAATCTCGGCGCCGATTACGTCTCGAAGGCGGCCGCCGACGGCTACACGCTGCTGATGGCGACGGTGTCGACGCACGCGATCAATCCCGGCCTCTACAAGCACATGCCGTACGACCCGATCCGCGATTTCGTCGGGCTCGGGCGGGTGGGAGTCACGCCGACCCTGCTCGGCGTCAATCCCAAGCTCCCCGTCGCCGACCTCAACAGCCTGATCGCCCTGGTCAAGGCCAACCCCGGCAAATACACCTTCGGCTCCTCGGGCGTCGGGTCGATCCTGCATCTCTGCGGCGAAGAGTTCAAATCGCTGGCCGGCGGGCTCAACATGGTGCATGTGCCCTATCGCGGCTCGGCGCCGATGGACTCCGACCTCGTCGGCGGCCAGATCACGATGGCGTTCGACGCGACCCCGACCGCGATGCCGCTCGCGAAGTCGGGCGCGATCCACGCGCTCGGCGCCGGCATGCTCAAGCGCATCAAGGCGATGCCCGATCTGCCGACGCTGGATGAGCTCGGGCTCAAAGGCTACGAATGCTACACCTGGAACGCGATTCTTGCGCCCGCCGGCACGCCGGCGGCGATCGTCGACAAGCTCAACAAGGCGATCAACCAGGCCTTGGCCGACCCCAAGGTGACCAACGCGCTGCAGGTCGCCGGCATCGAACCGACGCCCGGCAGCACGCCGCAGACGACGGCCGACTTCCTCAAGAACGAGCTCGCCAAGTGGGCGCCGATCATCAAGGCCTCCGGCGCGCACGTGGATTAGCTTGCTGCGTTCCCACGCGAAAAACCTCATCCTGAGGAGCCCGCCGAAGGCGGGCGTCTCGAAGGATGGGCCGTGCGTGCGGCGCGAGATGCACCACACCGGCCACCCTCTCCTTCGGGACGCTTGTCGTCGCAAGCGCGACGACAAGCTCCTCAGGATGAGGGTGGATTGAGGACCGTCACAACACGCAACAAAAAGGTTGCATATCTCGCCGCACCGGTCTATCTCGACAGGCAACCAGGAGGTTGCGCATGTCCGATCGCATCGAGAAGACCGTCGAGCTCAAGGCGCCGGTGGCGCGCGTGTGGAAGGCGCTGACCGACCACGCGGAGTTCGGCCACTGGTTCCGCGTGCGGCTCGACGGCCCGTTCGTTTCCGGCGAGACGGCGCGCGGCCATATCCTCCATCCGGGCTACGAGCACCTGCGCTGGGAGGCGGTGGTGCAGAAGATGGAGCCGGAGCGGCTGTTCTCCTTCACGTGGCATCCCTACGCGATCGATCCGAAGGTCGACTACAGCGGCGAGCCCGCGACGCTGGTCGAGTTCACGCTCGAGAGGACGGCAACCGGCACGCGCCTGCACATCGTCGAGTTCGGGCTTCGACAAGCTGCCGCCGCACCGTCGCGACGAGGCCTTCCGCATGAACGACCGCGGCTGGAGCATCCAGTCCGAGAACATCGCGCGCCATGTCGAGCCGGCAGCATGATCCCGAAAAATCCTGCCCCGTACTTGATACGGGGTGGATACCGGCTTTCGGAAAAGATCATGCTCAAACAACAAGCTAAAGCGCGGGGACGGTTCGAAGAACGGTCATCGCGCTTGAGCGGCGCGGCCGCGCTCAAGGCCCGGGCCGCCGCCTTCGCGGCGCTCGGCGACACGACGCGCCTCGCCATGCTGGCACGCCTCGCGCACGGCAAGCCGCAGTCGATCTCGCGCCTGACGCAAGGCACGCGCCTCACCCGCCAGGCGGTGACGAAGCACCTGCGCGTGCTCGAGGGCGCCGGCATCGTGCGCTCGCTGCGGGTCGGGCGCGAGAGCCGGTTCGCGCTCGAGGCCGGGCCGCTCGACGACCTGCGCGCCTATCTGGATCTCGTCTCGCGCCAATGGGACGCGGCGCTGGCGCGGCTCAAGGCACTGGTGGAGGACTGAGTTCCGGGAGCGCGAGAAATTCATTCGTCGCTTGAGAAAGCTTCGTTTGAGCCGCGCCTCGATGCGATGCAGCATCCCGTCCGCAACGGAGCTGCGCGATGAGACGTGTCGATCCCGGGCCATCCGCGGTGCACTCCCGCATTTTCCGCCTGCCCGACGGCGCGCCCGTGTGGGTACGGCCGATCCGGCCGCAAGATGCCGCAACCCTGCAGGCCTACCTGCGTCACCTGTCGCCGGAAACCCGGCGCAACCGCTTCCTCGGCGCGCTCAACGAGCTCAGCCCGCGCGAGCTCGAGCGCCTCGCCCAGATGCACCATCCGGGCGCCCTCGCGCTGCTCGCCTTCGCGGGCACGGGCAGCAACGCAACGATGATCGGCGAGGCGATCGGCGTTTTCGCGCCGGGCAGTGCGCGCAGCGAGATCGCGCTGTCGGTCGCGGACGAATGGCAGCGCCGCGGTCTCGGCATGCTGCTCGTGCAGATCGTCGAATGCCGCGCGCGGGCGTCGGGCGCGCGCTATCTGTTCGGCGACGTGCTGCACACCAACACGGCCATGAAGGGCCTCGCCCGCAGGGCGGGCTTCTCGATCCGCAGCCCCTTCACGGATGCGCGGTTGATCGAGATCGTGAAGGATCTCTCGCTCGCCGCGGCGAGCGCGCTGTGCCGCGAGGAATTTGCCGTAATGCCATCGATCGCCGCATGAGGCCGCGATAGCGCCGGCTCGAGCATCGGCCGAGCGCGCCGGCCGCGCCACAACCACACCGATATATGGTTGCACTCACACGGTTCGCGCGTTCGTCTCCGCGACCTCGGATTCGGACGTGGGCCCGGTTATTCATTGCCGGGGCAGAAGAGGTATGAAATGATCCCGCAAAGCCACTGAAGCTGTCTTCATTTTCTCGGAGACCACCGATGACCGAGCAACAGGATCACAGCGCACCCGCCTCCACATCGGCCAGCGACGCGACGAAGCAGCGCGACGAATCCGCCGCGAAGCTCGTCGATCGCTTCGCGACCTGGGCGGGGTGCGCGGGCTTCGTGCCCTTCCCGATCCTCGACATAGCGGCGATCGGCATCTTGCAGCTGCAGATGCTGCGCCGCTTGTCAGAGCTGTACGGTGTTCCTTTCACCGACAACCGCGGCAAGGCCGTGATTGCGGGGCTGGCCGGCACGGTCGTGCCGCTGACCAGCGCGGTCGGAGCCACCAGCCTTCTCAAGGGCGTGCCCATCCTCGGCACGGCGATATCGGCGCTGGCCATGCCGGCGCTCGCCGGCGGCGCGACCTACGCGATCGGACGCGCCTTCATCCAGCACTTCATCTCCGGCGGAACGCTGCTCGACTTCAATCCGCCCGACTACAAGGAATTCATCCGCGCGCAGAAGGAGCTGTGGAGCGGCCGCGCGACCACCAAGCAGGCGGACGGCGCGTCTGACGTAGCGAAAAATGCCGCGGCACCGTCTTGACCCCGATCGCGCCGACGGTCGTCGCGCGGACGGGCTCGCGGACGCGCGACGTTGATTGACGGCCCTTTCGCGCAAGGGACCGCATCGATCGCGCTGCGCGATGCGCTCACCCTGACCGCGCGGGCGCCGTTGGACGCATGCCGTACCTTCGCCTCGTCCGCAAGGAGATGGAGAGCTCTCTTCCGAGGCTCGCGTTCATGGCGGGTCTCGGCGGCGTCGCCAACGCCATGGTCCTCGCATCCATCAATGCGGGCGCCCAGATCGCGGGAAAGAGCGACCGCGGACCCCTATGGGGAGCCGCCCTCTTCCTGCTCGGCCTGTTCCTGTTCGTGAAGACGCAGCAGTACATGGTGATCACGGCCGCGGCCGAGATCGAGGCGATCATCCACAAGCTGCGAAGTCCGGCTGATCGATGCCGTCCGCCGGTCGGAAGTGCAGGCGATCGAGACGCTCGGGCGCGCCCGCATCGTCGCGGCGATCACCACCGACAGCGCGATCCTCACCCAGGCGAGCAGCACGCTCATCTTCGCGGTGCAGGGCGTGGTGCTCGTGGTCTGCGTGTCGTTCTACATCGCCTACCTGTCGTTCGCGACGTTCGTCCTGACCGCCATCGTGTTCGGCGCGACGGCGGCCCTGTTCAACGCCAAGGGCCGCGAGCTCGCGGAGGGCGCCCAGAAGGCCACCGCCTCGACGTTGCGCCTGTTCGACCGCTTCATGGATATGCTGAACGGCATCAAGGAGGTGCGGTTGAACAAGTCGCGCAGCGACGATCTCTTCGCCGAGATCGTCGAGGTATCGCGCGTCTCCGCCAATACCAAGATCGTCACCGAGGCGGAGTCCGCCAAGCGCGCGATCTTCGCGCAGACCGCGATGTTCCTGCTGCTGGGCATCATCGTATTCGCCGGCCCGGCGCTCACCCAGACGCTCAACGGCGGCTCGGTGTCGAAATCGATCACCGCGCTCCTGTTCGTCGTCGGCGCCTGCTTCCACCTGGTCCAGTCGATCCCGGTCCTCACCAACGCGGATGCGGCCGCGGACCGGCTGGAGACGCTCGCGGCCGAGATCGACACGCACATCCGCTCGCCCGAGCTCGTTGCACCCGCGGCCGGCGTCGGCGAGTTCAAGCTGATCGAGCTGCGCCGGGTGATGTTTCGCTATTTCGACAAGTCGACCGAGGCGTCCTTCACGGTCGGGCCGATCGACTTCGCGCTCAGGCCCGGCGACGCCGTGTTCATCGTCGGCGGCAACGGTTCCGGCAAGTCGACGTTCCTCAAGCTGCTCGCGGGCCTCTACGCTCCCGAGGAAGGCGAGATCGTCCTCGACGGGACCGTGATCGGCGACGCCAATCGCAACGTCTACCGCTCGCTCGTCGCTGCGATCTTCAGCGACTATCATCTCTTCTTCAGGCTGTTCGGCATCGCGAGCCCCGATGCCGAAGAGGTCGGCCGCCTGCTCGACGAGTTGGAGCTCGCGCGCAAGACCGGCGTCGGTCCCGATGGCGCCTTCCAGACCCTCGAGTTGTCGGCCGGTCAGCGCCGGCGCCTCGCCCTGTTCGTGACCCTGCTCGAGCACCGTCGCGTCCTGCTGCTGGACGAGGTCACGTCGGACCAGGACCCGGACTTCAGGCGCAAGTTCTACCTCGATCTGCTCCCGCGCCTCGTTCAGGCCGGCATCACCATCGTGGTGGTGACACATGACGATCGGTACCTCAACGACCTGAAAATCCCGACCCGTAAGCTGCGCATGGAAGACGGTCGCTTGATCGACGAAGGATAACGCGAGGAAGCGCCATGGTGAGATTTCGCTGGCCGATCACGAGCGACGACCCGGCACGCAAGCGAAGCTTCCGCTCACTGCTGCTGTGGCGCTACCTGCCGCGGCTGATGATCAGTTTGATGATCGCCGTGATCGTCGGCGTGGTGCTCTACCCATTCGTCGTCGTCACCGTCCCGACCGGACATGTCGGCGTGCTGTGGAAGCGCTTCGGCGGCATCGGCGTCTACTGTCTTTGCCTGGTCGGGCGCGGCACCGTGCTCGACCCGCGCGAGATTCGCGAGGAGGGCTTCCACATCATCTGGCCGTGGGACAAGGTCTTCGTCTACGACCTGCGGCTCCAATCCATCGACGAGACCTACAACGCGATCTCGCGCGACGGCGTGAGCGTCGTCGCGACGATCAATATCCGCGTCACGCGGACCTATACTTGCGA
>CAVPGG010000148.1:0-5848 GCA_963703755.1 uncultured Pseudomonadota bacterium | reverse complement strand
TCAGCCATTTCCGGCACGTCCAGCCCCATCGCCCGGGCCACCTCGGTGAAGCACTGGAACCCGCCGCGCAGGCGCGGCCGGGCCGGGGCAGTAGGCGCGGACTGCGGCGACAGCGCCAGGTACATGGCGGCGGAATCCAGCGCCGCGAGCAGCGCGGTCACCCAGGACGACAGCGGCCTGGGGGAGCGGAACCGGACCAGCGGCAGGTAGGTGGTGTGGCTCTCGGCGATATCGGCCGCCCAGCGTTCCCACTGGTCGTACAGGTCGGGCAGGGTGTCGATGGTGGACGAGCCCGAGCCCAGCGCGTAGTGGGTCCGGGCCAGCAGCTCGGGGCCCCACGACGGCACCCCGGCCCGCGCGTTCAGCCAACGCGACATCCGTCTCGCGGCGGTTGAAAGCCGAGTACAGGGTGGGCAGGTAGGCGATCTGCAGGGTCAGCGTTGGTCAGCCCGATCAGCCCCCGGCCCGCGTACTTTGGAGCTACCCGGCCGCCCCGCACCCGGTCGCACGGCCGAGTCCCAGATGAACCAGGAAAACGCCAGGCCCGGCCGTCGCTCGAGAGCAGCCGTCACCCCACCGCTGACGAGCGGCCACAGCAGCAGCGTGAACCCCACGTACGCCACCGCCAGCCAGGCCGGCAACTGGCAGATCAGCAGCGTGGCGGCCTCCGCGGCCAGGATCCGGTCGCGACGGTGGTAGTTCCTGACCGGTGCGGTCACGCGAGCTGGAATCCGGTGTGGACCAGCCGGTCAACCCAGATCATCAGCCGGCCGCCGACCGGGCGGGGGAAATGCGGGGACCTACATGGGGAGTATTCGCAGGAATAGACTCTCCAATGGTATTTGAAAACATTTCGAACTTGCCAAGCCTGGTGCACCGTCTCTCAAACCCATATTGAGTCAGACGGAGGTTGTTTATGGGAAAATTCATTGCAATGTTTACTCGACGATTAGTCCGATCTCGGCGCCACAAGGTTCCATTACAGATAAAGCTTTAACCGTGAGATTTTACGCTAAAGGTTACCGTAAGCCTAGGGCGGTGAGGTGAAGTAATGGCCGACAGCGAGAAAAAGTTTACTATCATAATAATTTCTGTCGACTCATGGCGATGCGAACCGGCGAGAAAATCGGCATCATTGCGCCTAGTCCAAAACGACGCAAGTTAGGCTATGCTGGAGTTGATCGACAAGATGAGGCTAGGCGGTCCTCGGACCCTGAATCAGAGGAGAATACAGACCAATTGTCTGCCCCCAAAAAGTTCCTCGACGGCCTTTGTGCAGACAGAGCCGAATGCGAGCATCAGCAGAGCAAGGGACTCCGACTTGATATCTTCTCGTTGTCCTCGTATTTGGGCGGCTCAAGCCGGCAAGCCGGGACGCGCCGTTCTTCGCCTGGTCGCAGGCGACCTGCACCTGACGGGCGAGCGCGAACATGTCGGGCGCGAGCCGGTACTGCGGCAGCACCGCGGGATCGAGCTTCTTGGCGCTCGCAAAGGCCGCCGCCTTGTCGAGCACGCCGGACAACGCATTGAGGCCGATCTCGAACACCGGAAGCGAAGCGTGAGACATCTGATAGGGCATGAACAAATCCTCGGTCGAACCATTGGGCGCGCGACCATGCCCGCAGTGACGCGCGATTTCAACTAGTGCAAATCGGGACACTCGTGCGGCGACCTGGCGGGTGACCCCACCGGCGGCGCGCGCTATCCTGTTCGACCTCGTGGGCCGCGGCCCAAAATCAGGCACAAGGGAGGAAGTCTTGATGATTGCCGGCCATTTCCGGCGCGTGCTCGCTTGCGGCGGCGCGCTGCTTGCAGGCTTCGCGATCGCCGTTCCGGCGCACGCACAGGCGCCCTATCCCAATCATGTGATCAAGCTCGAGGTCGGATTCGCGGCCGGCGGGGGCAACGACATCTTCGCGCGCATCATCGCGCAGAAGATGCAGGAGGACCTGGGCCAGCCCGTCATCGTCGAGAACCGCCCGGGCGGCGGTGGCAAGCTGGCGGCCGAGTTCGTCAAGAATGCGCCGCCGGACGGCTACACGCTGCTGATCGGGGCCGCCGGCGCCATGACGATCATCCCGGCGATCTCGGTCAAGCAGCCGTATCACGGCACGAAGGATTTCACGCCGCTGTCGATTGTCGCGGCGTTCCCGCTCATCCTCGCCATCAAGGCTGACGCGCCCTTCAAGAACGTGCAGGAGCTGATCGCCTGGATGAAGGCGCATCCGGACAAATCGAATTACGCGACCTCGTCGCCCGCCTTCACGCTCGCGACCGAGCTGTTCAAGCTCAAGACCGGCGCGCCCGCGACCGCCATTCCCTACAAGAGCAGCAACGAGTCGATCCTGAGCGTCATCGCGGGGCAGTCGGTGCTGACCATCGCGGACCCGCCGCCGACCACGCCGCAGGTGAAGGGCGGCCTGGTGCGCGCGCTCGCGGTGCTCGACACGAAGCGGCTCGCCGATTTGCCCGACGTGCCGACCATGACGGAGGCGGGCGTGCCCGACGTCAACGTGTCACTGTGGAGCGGCCTGTTCGGGCCCGCGCACCTGCCGCCCGAGATCGCCCGAAGGCTCGAGGCCGAGGTCATGAAGATCATGCAGATGCCGGACGTGCAGGCGAAGTTCAAGAACATGGCGACGCCCACGGTCGGCAGCAGTGCGGCGGCGTTCGTCAAGGTGATCGACGAGCAGACGCGAACCTGGGTCGACGTTGGGCGCGCCGCGAATGTGAAGCTGGAGTAGACGCAGGCTCGGCGCTTCTCCCCTCCCTCGCTTGCGGGGAGGAGGACGCGACTTCAGTGTCAAGCATCCAGAATCGGCGCCAGCGCTGGCTTACCGCGGATCAGATCGGACGCCTTCTCAGCCAGCATGATCACGCATGCATTGATGTGCGCCGAGACGAGGTCCGGCATCGCCGCGGCGTCGACGACGCGCAGCGCCTCGATGCCGCGCACGCGTAGCTCCGGATCGAGCACCGCGTCCGGGCCGATGCCCATCGGGCAGGTGCCGCACGGATGGTGCGCCGTGATCGACACCTTGCGGATCCAGGCGTCGATCTCGGCGTCGCTCTGCACCTTCGGGCCGGGCGCCAGCTCCTCGCCGCGGAATGAATCCATCGGCTTGCGGTGGGCCACGTCACGCGCGCGCTTGACGCCTTCGCGCAGCACCGGGAGATCGCCCGGCGCCGAGAAGAAATTGTAGACAATGCGCATCGGCGCAAGCGGATCGGCCGAACGCAGCAGGATCTCGCCGCGGCTGTCGGGATGCAGCAACGTCGGGCGGATGCCGAAGCCGTCGAGATAGGGCTTGCGGATGCCGGGAAACCACAAATGCGCGCCCGCCGGCAGGCCGCGGAACATGAACTCGATGTCCGGCACCGCAAGCTCGGGCCGCGTCTTGATGAAGGCATGCAGGCCGCCCGGCACCACGGTGCCGGGCCCGGTGCCGAACAGGTAGGCGCGGACCATGGCGAGCGCCATGCGGTCGAAGCGCATCCCGTCGCGGAACGGGCCGTGGTTGGGCCGCGTGAACCAGAACTGCGAGGCGAGATGATCCTGCAGGTTCTTGCCCACCGGCAGGTCCGCGACGACCGCAATACCGGTCTCGCGCAGGTGCGCGGCCGGTCCGAGGCCGGACAGCATCAGCAGTTGCGGCGACGAGAATGCGCCGGCCGCGACGATCACCTCGCGGTCCGTGGTGACCTGCTCGGTAAGCCCGTCCTTGAAGAACTCGACGCCGGTCGCGCGCGTGCCGCGCATCAGCACGCGGGTGACTTGCGCGCGCGCCTCGACCACGAGGTTGCGGCGCTTGCGCGCCGGCTTGAGATAGGCGTTGGCGGTTGAGGAGCGCCGGCCGTCGCGGATCGTATACTGGGCGTGACCGAAACCCTCGGTGCTCGCGCCGTTATAGTCGTGCGTATGCGGAATGCCCGCCGCCTTGCCGGCGTCGATCCAGGCGGCATAGAGCGGGTCGCGGGTCTTCGCCCACTGGGTGCCGAGCGGGCCGGAGCCGCCGCGATACTTGTCCTCGCCGTCCTCCCAGGTCTCGGCGCGCTTGAAGTAGGGCAGCGCGTCCGCGTAGGACCAGCCGCGCGCGCCTTTCTGCGCCCAGCGGTCGTAGTCGCCGCGGTGGCCGCGCGTATAGGCCATCACGTTGATCGACGACGAGCCGCCCAGCACCTTGCCGCGCATGGCCTCGATGCGGCGGCCGTCGAGATTGGGCTCAGGATCGGTGTGAAAGCCCCAGTCGTGCAGGCCGAGATCGTGCATCTTGCCCATGCCGAGCGGGATGTGGATGAGCGGATCGCGGTCGCGCCCGCCCGCCTCGATCAACAGGACGCGCGCCTGCCCGTCCTCGCTCAGGCGATTGGCCAGCACGCAGCCGGCCGAACCGGCGCCCACGATGATGTAGTCATACCCGCTGCCCGGCACGCTCGACTCCCCGCAACGCAGACCCCCGCGCATGTCCCGGCGAAGCTTGCCCCGGACTTGATCCCGGGTGGATACCGGTTCGCCGACAGGGACATGCGCACAATTGATTGATCCCGCGATGGGCCGGGAAATCAAGACCCTGAAACGGGAGAGAAGGCGCTGATCAGCGATGGACGAATCCGTCGCGGAACTGGCTGAACGAGCCGCCGCGGTCGTCCGAGCGGATGTCGTCGCAATCGAGCAGCTGCTCGGCGCCGAGCTCCGACGTTTCGTTGTTGAAACGCATGGTCCGACACTGCACCCGGTCCTCGGTGGTGATCACCATGCGGCCGGTGCGCACCTGCTCGCGCGTCTGCTCGCTCTTGCTGAACGCGAGCATCAGGCTCGTGAGGTTGAAGCCGTACACGCCGGCTCCCACGAGGGCGATGGCCGACACGTACAGCGCAATCGCGCCATAGCCGAGCAGGTTGAAGCGACTCTTGCGCGCTTTGGTTTGCGCCATGATCCATGCCCACAACGACGACGCGATGACGCATAGCAGCAAACGATTACCAGGGCTTTACGCTGAGGGCGCAGACGCGGGAGTTAATTCTTGTTAGCCAAATGGTCGCGCGGTACGCCCGCCAGCGCTCCGGCGAGCCTGTGCCACTGGGCTTCGTCGCCCGGCAGCCCGAAGCGCAGCCAGGTCGGATGCTCGGCGAAGCGGCGCACGAAGATACCGGCGCAGCCGAGGCAATCGAAGACCTCCTCGGCGGACGGCGCATGCACCAGGCGAAAGAGTGAGGTGCCGCCCGCCACCTCGAGGCCTGCCGCGGTCAACAGATCATCGAGCCGCTGGGCGGCAGCGGTGAGGCGCGCGCGCATCGACGCGATCCAGCCGACGTCGGCGAGCGCCGCCGCGCCGACCGCGAGCGCCGGACCCGACACGGCCCAGGGCCCGAGCGCGGCGCGCAGGCGCATCGCAATATCCGGCGGCGCGAGGGCAAAGCCGAGACGCAGGCCGGCGAGGCCGAAGAATTTGCCGAACGAGCGCAGCACCACGAGGTTCGCCCGGGTCACGTCGGGCGCGAACTCGCGCCGGCGGGCGCCCCGTCCATGAAGGCCTCGTCGGCCACCAGCAGGCCGGGCGCGAGCGAATCGGCGAGCGCGAGCAACTCATGCCGCGCGACGAGCCGCCCGTCCGGATTGTTGGGGTTCACGACGATGGCAAGATCGGCGTGGGTGAGATCCGCTATGCGCGTCGCGGCGCGCACCTGATGTCCGGCGAGCGCCGCGACGCGCGCATGCTCCGCATAGGTCGGCGCCAGCACGGCGGCGCGCCCGGGCTGTACGAGAGCGAAGACCTGCGGCAGCAGCATCTGCACGCCCGGGCCCGCCACCACGTGCGCGGCCGAAGGCGCGCCGTAGGTCGCGGCC
>CAVPGG010000147.1:0-4293 GCA_963703755.1 uncultured Pseudomonadota bacterium | reverse complement strand
GCCATCGCGGCGAGGCGGTCGACGGCGGCAGGCTCGGGCAAACGGGCGAAAACCGCGGGATCGAGCGGCGGCAGGGGATACGAAAAGGGATTGATCCCGGTCGACAGGTCGATGAAAGGTTCGGGCGCGGCGGGAAAGAGTTTTCGCGCGACGCCGAGGTCGCCGCCATGCGGGAGCGGCGCCGCAAAATCCGGGAGCACCATGGCGGTCGCGCTGACCCTGTTGGCCCTGCTGATCGAGCTTGTGGTCGGTTATCCCGACTGGCTCGTGCGCGCAATCGGCCATCCGGTGACCTGGATCGGCCGGCTGATCGCATTTCTCGACCGCGTGGGCAATCGTCGTCGCCACGCTCCGGCCGTACGCCGGATGCTCGGCGTGCTTTGCGCGCTGTTCCTTGTCCTGGTGACCGGAGCCGCGGCGTGGGCGCTCCAGCGCTCTTTGCTGGCGCTGCCGTTCGGCATTGCGGCGCTGGCTGTTTTCGCCAGCACCTTGCTGGCGCAGCGCAGCCTCTACGCCCACGTGGCGCGCGTCGCGGATGCGCTCGAACGCGAGGGTTTGGCGGCCGGCCGCACCGCGGTCGCCCACGTCGTTGGGCGCGACACCGCGGTGCTCGACGAAGCCGGGGTAGCGCGCGCCGCGATCGAGAGCCTGGCGGAGAGTTTCTCCGACGGCGTGGTCGCACCGGCTTTGTGGATGGCGGTTGGCGGACTGCCGGCGGCTGCGATCTACAAGGCGGTCAATACGGCCGACAGCATGATCGGCCATCGCACCGAGCGGCACGAGGCGTTCGGCTGGGCGGCGGCGCGGCTCGACGATCTCCTCAATCTGCCGGCGTCGCGATTGTCGGCGCTCTTGCTGGTCGCCGCGGCTGCGCTCGCGGATCGCGCGCGTGCGGCCGCGGCGTGGCGAGCCGTCTTCCGCGACGCGCATCGCCATCGCTCGCCCAATGCCGGCTATCCCGAGGCCGCGATGGCCGGCGCGCTCGGCCTCGCGCTGGCAGGCCCGCGCGTCTACGGCGGCATCACGGTGGACGATGCGCTGATGGGGGATGGGCGGCGGGATGCGGGCGCGAAGGATATTCGGGCGGCGCTGGGACTTTATCGCCGGGCGGACGGGATGTTGATTGGGGTCATGGCGGTCCTCGCATTGCTTTTTTTGATGCTGTAACGTCGCCAAAACCACATGCGGCCCTCTCCCCCGCTTGCGGGAGAGGGGGAGCCGGCGCTGTACGTGTTGCAATAGAAAAGCGTCACCGCGCCAAGCTCAGCAGCCGCTCGAGATCGATGCAGTCGGCAAGATGTGCCGCCAATCGATCGAGCGTTTCGTCGACCTGCGCTTCGTACGAAATCAACGACGGGCCGGCGCAAAGGCGCGCGAGCCAGGCGGCGCGCTGGCGGTCATCGGCGAAGAGGCCGTGCAGGTAGGTGCCGATCACGCGGCCATCGGGCGACGTGGCGCCATCGGGCGTGCCGTCAGCGAGGCGCGCGAACGGCCGCGCGCGGTCGGGGCCATCGGTTGCGCCCATATGCATCTCGTAGCCCGCGAAGGGCCGGCCGTCCGCGGTGGTGCCGCGCGCGTTGGTCAGCCGCTTGGCGTCGGTGAGCACCGTCGCAACGTCGAGCAGCGCGAGGCCATCGATCGTACCGGGCGGGCCCTCGTGGCCGGCCGGGTCCGCGATGGTGCGGCCGAGCATCTGGTAGCCGCCGCACAGGCCGAGCAGCGAGCCGCCGCGCCGCCGGTGTGCCGCGATGTCGATATCGAAACCGGCGGCGCGCAGCGCCGTCATGTCGGCGATGGTCGCCTTGGAGCCGGGCAGGATGACGAGCGCGGCGTCGCCCGGCAGCGCCATGCCGGGCTTGACGCGCACGAGGTCGACCGCGGGCTCGGCGTCGAGCGGATCGAGGTCGTCGAAATTGGCGATGTGCGGCAGCACCAGCACGGCGATGCGCACGCGCGCCTCCGGCTTGGCCGGCCGCGCATGATCGAGCGCGAGCGCGTCCTCGGCCGGCAGCAGACGCGCGTCGGCAAAGAACCGCACGAGGCCGAGCGCCTCCCAGCCGGTCGCGGCCGCGATCCGCGCGATTCCGTCGGCGAACAGCGCCGGATCACCGCGAAACTTGTTGACGATGAAGCCGCGGATCAGCGCCGCGTCGGCGGGGTCGATCACCGCCCTGGTGCCGACGAGGCTCGCGATCACGCCGCCGCGATCGATGTCGCCGATGAGCACGACCGGCAGGTCGGCGGCCCGCGCGAAGCCCATGTTGGCGATGTCGTTCGCCCGCAGATTGACCTCGGAGGCGCTGCCGGCGCCTTCCACCAGCACGAGATCAGCCTCCCCCTTGAGGCGCGCGAAGCTGTCGCGCACGAAGCGCATCAGCGCGGGCTTGAGGCCCTGGTAGTCGGCGGCGCGCGCAGTGGCGTAGACCTTTCCCTGCACCACGACCTGGGCGCCGACCTCGCTCTGCGGCTTGAGCAGCACCGGGTTCATGTGCGCGCTCGGCGCGACGCGCGCCGCGCGCGCCTGCAGCGCCTGGGCGCGGCCGATCTCGCCGCCGTCCGCCGTGACGGCGGCGTTGTTCGACATGTTCTGCGGCTTGAACGGACGCACGCGCAGCCCGCGATTGGTGAAGGCACGCGCGAGGCCGGCGACGATCAGCGACTTGCCGACGTCGGAGCCGGTGCCCTGGAACATCAGCGCACGGGCCATCACCGCTCAAAACTCGATGCCGGCCTGCGCCTTCACGCCGGCCGCGAAGTGATGCTTGACGAGGGTCATCTCGGTGACGAGGTCGGCGGCGGCGATCAGCTCCGGCTTGGCGTTGCGGCCGGTGACGACCACGTGCAGCCCGGGCCGACGCGCGGTGAGCGCGGCGACGACGCTCGCAAGGTCGAGATAGTCGTAGCGCAGCGCGATGTTGAGCTCGTCGAGGATCACGAGCGCAAAGGTTTCATCCGCCATCAGCTCGCGCGCCTTGCCCCAGGCGCGCTCGGCCGCGGCGATGTCGCGCGCGATATCCTGGGTCTCCCAGGTGAAGCCTTCGCCCATGCTGTGCCACACGACCTGGTCGCCGAAACGCGCGAGCCCGTCGCGCTCGGCCGAGTGCCAAGCGCCCTTGATGAATTGCACGACGCCGATCCGATGCCCGCGGCCGAGCATGCGCAGCGCGAGCCCGAATGCCGCGGTCGACTTGCCCTTGCCCGGCCCGGTGTGGACCATCAACAGGCCCTTCTCGACCGTCTTTCCGGCAACCTCGGCGTCCTGCACGGCCTTGCGCTTCTCCATCTTGGCGCGGTGGCGCGCCGCGGCGGCCTCGTCGATCGGCTTGCTCATGGGTGTCCTTTCACGACGAGCGGCAGGCCCGCGACCATCAGCACGACGCGGTCGGCGCGCGCCGCCATGCGTTGGTTGAGCCGGCCCTGGGCGTCGCGAAAGCGCCGCGCCAGCGCATTGTCGGGCACGATGCCGAAGCCGACCTCGTTCGACACCAATACGACCGGCCCACGCGCCCGCGAGAGCGCATCGTCGAGACGGTCGGATTCGGCCTCGATGTCCGCATCGGCGAGCATCAGGTTGGAGAGCCACAAGGTGAGGCAATCGACCAGAACAGCGCTGCCGGCCGGCGCGCGCGCCAGCGCCCCCGCAACATCGCGCGGCACCTCGATCGTGCGCCAATCCGCGCCGCGCCGCGTGCGGTGCGCCACGATGCGTGCCGTCATCTCGTCGTCGCACGCCTCGCCGGTCGCCAGATACAGCCACGGCGGCGGAAGGGCACCGACAAGGGCCTCGGCGTAGCGGCTCTTTCCAGAGCGCGTGCCGCCGAGCACCAGGGTGATCTCTCTGTCGGAGATTGCCGACAAATAACCTCTTATGACTGGAAGGGCGGAGCGAAAAACAGCGGCGTGGATCTGAGATACTGCGCCCGGATGTGTGTGTCAAAAAAATCACTACGCGCAAGAATTCGACCAAAAGCGCGCCTTGCAGATCGCGCTGCACCCTCATGGGCCGGGCGACGGCCGCAGTGTTCTTGGGCGCTTATTCACACGGCGAACCCGGTGTTGATGAACGCAGCAGCACCGATCCCGCCTGGGCGATCCGATCCATTCTCTCACGGCCAGGACGGACCCGGGCGACGCCCCTGGTCTTGACAAGGGCGGTAGTTGAGGCACGCTGCAACCACGGCGGGCGCTCTGCGTAAATTCTTCAAACGGTCGGGAGCCCGTCACGAGCTTCGCGTTCTTGAGGCTTGGGGGGCGTGTCATGTTGCGCGTGGGGCTTCTCGGCGTTTTCCGAGT
>CAVPGG010000146.1:0-28490 GCA_963703755.1 uncultured Pseudomonadota bacterium | reverse complement strand
TGATGCGCTTGGTGGGTACGCGGGCGATGTAGACCACGTCCTCACCGTCAAGCTCGCTGACCGAGGAGGAGTCGCGGACCTGCTCGACGAGCTCCTTCAGGTGCGGCATCGCCACTTCCGGCAGGGTGAGGCTGGACAGGTAGGCATACCCGGCTCCAGGATGCGGGGGCGCAGGGAGAACCGGCCGTTGTTGTTGTGCATGTAGCCCAGGTGCACGAGCGTGTGCAGGAACCGGCGTGCCAGATTGAACCCGACCACCGCCGGCGACGTGTCCGCCGTCACGTCGAGCTTGTCCTTGCCGACCGCGAACACCGTGAACAGGTAGCGGTGCGGGTGGTCGCCCGGCGGCGGGCAGGGGCCGAGGTAGCCGCTGTTGCCGAGCTCGGTGCGCGTCATCAGGGCGCCGGCCGGCATCTTGCCGCTCATCGGGTTGCCGGCGTCGAGCGGCAGCTCGGTCATGCCCGCCGGGATGTTGACCACCACCCAGTGCCAGAAGCCCGAGCCAGTCGGCGCGTCGGGGTCGAAGCAGGTGAGCGCGAAGCTTTTTGTGCCGGCCGGCGCGCCCGACCATTTCAGCTGCGGCGACTTGTTGCCGCCGGCGCAGCCGAAGCCGAAGTTCTCCGACAGGATGTGGTCCTTGCCGAGATAGTCGCCGTCCTTGAAGCTGTCGCTCGTGACCGTGAACGCCATCACGGGCCTCCTTTTCCTGGTTCCCGGCCGAAGCCTAATCCGGATCGGGCAAAGCGCAATGCCCGGGAACCGCCGGTACGCCAAGGCCGTCTCTGGAGCATTTTCAGGAAAAGTGGCCACCGGTTTTCCGTTGAAAATGCGACCAAATATCGAATTCTAGACCGGCTTCCGATCACACCTGATCGGGAGCCGGTCTAGCGTGCTGGAAATCGGCCGCGCGCCGGATCATAATCGAGGCATGACTCAGCTAACTTGCACATGCGGGGCGGTCTTCGAGGTCCTCGAGACCAAGGGCGAATTGCGCGGCGATGATGCCGTGAAATGTGTCGTGTGCGACAAGGAGCTGTTCTACTGGAGCGGCACCGATGTCGGGCAGTTGCGCCTGATCAAGCGCCCCGAGCCGGACATCGGGTGACGCGCGAAGCAGAGGCCGCCCGGATCGCGCGAAACGAAGCCCGCGGCCGGTCTCGCCGCCTAGCTCGCGTAGAAATCGGCGAGCGCCACCGCCAGCCCCGGCGGATCGAGCTCGATCGTCCCCTGCCTGACGACGCGCGTGAGGATCGTCTCGCCGCTGCCGCGCGCGTGGTGCACCACCAGCGGCTTGTCGGGATCGACGATGAGATAGTGCGCGACGCTCGGGACGCGGAAATATCCGGCGAGCTTGGCGGAGACATCGAGGCGCGTAGAACGCGACAGCACCTCGACCACGACGACCGGGGCCGGCGCGCCCGGATGCCGGCAAGGAGCGCGGTCTGCACCGCGTATTTGACGGCTGCGTGCCCGGCCCCCTCGGGTGACATGGCGACGACCGCGCCGTCGGACAGCTCGTATCGCCCAGGATTTGCCTGCGCCCAGGCCAGGTACTCGTTCACGTTCATGCGGATCTTCGTCGCCGCGCTCATGCGCGCATGATAGTGGATCGCGTAGATAGGTGAAACCGGGTGGGCAAAGGCGCGTAGCGCCGTGCCCACGAGAACTGGCACCTGACGAGCCGATACATTCAGGCAGGAACGCCGGACGGGCGGTGGGCACGCTTCGCTTTGCCCACCCTACCCCGGCCGGCCGGATTTCGTCTCGCTCGCCAGCCGGTCCGACAGGGTCGACGACACGGCCTTCTTCTTCTTCGCCGCCGGCTTCTTCTTCGGCGCGGCGGCCGCCGCCGCGGCAAGCTCCGCGTCCCTGGCCAATCGCAGCGCCCGCAGTTGCGCGGTCCTGGCGCGCAGAGCCTGGGCTTCGGCTTCGTACTCGGACATCGCCTGCTTGGCGTCGTTCGCCCGCTGCAGCTTGGCGAACTGGGCCTGCGGATCAACTTTCTTGGATTTGTCGGCCATGGACACTCCTGGGCGGCCGAATCGGCCGGACGCATTCTGACATGGCAGATATGGGTATTGTGGTGCGATGAGGCAATTCGGGGCCGAAAACGTCGCCGGCGGCGCCGGCGCCCCTCACCGCGCCGTCTTTCCCCGCGCCAGCCACCCGAGCTCGCCCGCCGTGCCGCCCTTGAGCCGCACCATGGCGCGCTTCTGCTTGTCGCCCACGCGCTCCATGTCGGCCAGCCCCGAGGCCTCGACCAGCTCGCTCAGCCGCGCGAAGCCGTAGTTGCGCGGATCGAACTCGGGCAGCTGCTTGGCGATGTGCGAGCCGACGCCGCCGAGGTCGGCCCAGCCGTCCTCGTCGGAGACCGCCGTGATCGCGCCGCGCAGCGTCGCCAGCAGCTGCGGGTCGCGGGCCGTCTTCTTCGCCTGCGCCTTGGCGGCGCCGCGCGCGGCCGGCGCCGCATCCTCCTCGTCGTCGACCGCGCGCAGCACGTCGAGATAGATGAACTTGTCGCACGCGGTGACGAACGGGCGCGGCGTCTTGCGCTCGCCGAAGCCGTAGACGGTGACGCCCTGCTCGCGGATGCGCGCCGCGAGGCGGGCGAAATCGCTGTCGCTCGACACGATGCAGAAGCCGTCGAAGCGGCCGGTGTTGAGCAGGTCCATGGCGTCGATGATCATCGCGCCGTCGGTCGCGTTCTTGCCGGTCGTGTAGGCGAACTGCTGGATCGGCTGGATCGAGTGCTCGAGCAGGCAGCTCTTCCACCCGCCGAGGTTCGGCTTGGTCCAGTCGCCGTAGATGCGCCGCACGCTCGCGACGCCGTACTTGGCGACCTCGGCGAGCAGGCCGGCGACGATCTTGGGCGAGGCGTTGTCGCCGTCGATCAGGAGAGCAAGCGTCGCGCTGTCGTCTGGCATGGTGCAAGTGTACTGGATTGCGTTGATGACAGGAACCGCAAACGGGCGGGTGGGCCGGCGCACCCGAAAATCGACCACGCCAACCCCGTCATCCTGAGGTGCGAGCGTAGCGAGCCTCGAAGGATCGGCCGACGCGCTTCAGCAAGCGAGCAAGCGGCATTCGCACAGGCCCTTCGAGGCTCGGCGCTGCGCGCCGAGCACCTCAGGGTGACGGGCACAAGTAACGAGGATGAGTTCACGTTCTCAGCGTCGCGCGCCGCTCAATTCTTGTGGCCGCTGCCCTCGCGGTCCTTGAGCCAGTCGGCCAGGCTTCCCTTGTCCGCCTTGGCGCCTTTCGCGGCCTTCTTCTTCGCCGCCGCGGCCGGCGGCGCGGCGGCAAGCTCGGCGTCGCGGGCGAGGCGCAGCGCGCGCAGCCGCGCGGTCTTCTCCCGCATCGCGGCGCCCTCCGCCTCGTACTCGGACATCGCCTTCTTGCCGTCCTCGGCGCGCTGCAGCTTGGCGAACTGCTTCTGCGCGTCGTCCTTGCTCAACCGATCTGCCATGTCGTCTCCTGTCGGGCGCTGCCGATCGCGGCTGGTCGCAAGACGCTCAAAAGCATCATCGTGGGCGACCTCAGTCGGAAATGGCCGCCTTCGATCAAGAAATTCCATGAAACCGGAACATGCAGAAAAGAGCGCCGGCGCATCCGATCTCGGGTCTACCCGAGATCGGCATACATAATCTCGGGTTTACCCGAGATCGGCATACATGATGCGCAAGTCGGGCAAGACTCAGTTCGGGCAAGACTCAGTAGTGCAAGCCCGACTTGCGTGCGCCGACGCCGTTTTGAGCCGCGATCAGGCGTTCTTGAGATTGGCCGCGGAGCTCTTGCCCCGGCGCGGGTCGGTCTCGATGTCGAAGCTGAGCTTCTGCCCTTCGCGCAGGTCGTTCATGCCGGCGCGCTCGACGGCCGAGATGTGCACGAACACATCCGGTCCCCCGCCGTCCTGCACGATGAAGCCGAAGCCCTTTTGAGCGTTGAAAAACTTGACGGTACCTGTGGCCACGTGGCCCTCCTTGTAACGCGAAACCGCGTCGTTGCCCGTCCGAACCATTCGAACGGATCACAAATCCGGATTTGGCGTGTTATGGGAGAAGGCCCTCGCGGGCAGCAACCAAGCAGGCAAATCGCGAACCGCAACAATATAGTCGAAAGCGGCATGATTTGCAATCGCGCCTTCATCGCCGTGCACCGGCCATCTGCCGACAGGATGAACAAGATCTGGATTCCATCAATTCATTGGACAGGTGAAAAAGCTGGCCTTTCGGCCGGCGAGCGCGTACGCTTGGCCCACCATCGGCTTCGGCTCGGCCGCAGATGGCTGAGCGACGGTTGCGCTCCCGCCTGACGCAGAGGAGCGCACGCTTCACTCGCTCGAATGCGTATGCCGTCACGCGCTTAGGCCGCAGGGCCGAAGCGCGTGCGGCGTCGCTCGAGCAGGCGCAGCAACTCGGGCCGCCATACCCTCCCGCTTCGATCGGCGCCTGCGCGCCGCCGATCCGCGTCGACCACGCGCCACCGCAATCGCAGAAGGAATGGATCCATTGCAGGTCTTTGTCCGCGACAACAACGTCGACCAGGCGCTTCGCGTCCTGAAGAAGAAGATGCAGCGCGAGGGCGTGTTTCGCGAGATGAAGCAGCGCCGTTTCTATGAGAAGCCGTCCGCCAGGACGACGCGGGAAAAAGGCGAAGCGGTTCGCCGCGCCCGCAAGGCGGCCCGCAAGCAGGCGATCCGCGAAGGGCTGATTGCGGCCCCGCCGAAGAAGAAGCTCGAGCTCGGACGCGGGCGACCCGGCGCGCCGGCGCGGCCCGGCGCGAGCCCGCAAGGTCAGTTCAGATCTGGAGCGAGGTGACCCGATGCGCCTTTATGTCTTCAAGTCGGACGCGAGCGGCGAGTTGCGGGCCTTTACGAGCGACATCACGGGCAGCAGGCTGCCGGAACGCTTCCGCCCGTGGCACGCGGTCGGCGCCGTGGCGCCGGAGGCGGCTCCCCCCTACGGGCTTTCGCGCGAGGGCATCGAAAAGGCGATCGGTTCCCAGGGATTTCAGCTGTGGCGCTTGAAGGCGAAGGCCAAGGCTGACTGAGGCGGCGCGGCAGTTCACGAGCCTGCCGGCGTCCCGATTGCGAAGTTCGCAGGCTGTCGCGGCGACCTCCGGGCGAGCGTCGGGTTCGCGGCACCATGCGGCGACCGGCACCGTGGACGAGAGGACTGCATGGCCCACGCGACCAAGACGGACGACAAGACGGACGACGTCACCCGCGAGCCCGCGCGCGAGCAAACGCGCGATCTGACGGGCTTCGACTACAATGCGTCCGCGGAGTTGTTCTTCGGTCGCAGCAGGGCGGGCAAGAGCCGGCCGAAGTACCGGCGGTTCGACACCGCCGCGGAAGCCGTGCGCTTCGTCGTCGAGGAGCTGCCTTCCGCCGTATTGCCGGGCACGTACCTGCTGGTCGACGAAGCACGCTTCGGGGTCGAAGAGATGCGCCAAATCTACGAGAGCGCCGGGTATCCGCTGTCGCGCGACCCCGAGAAGTGCTGACCGCCGACGCGGGTCCGGTTCCTTCCTAGGTCGGATCCACAGTCTCGTCTACAGTCTCGCCCGACAGGCGCGCGAAGTCGTCGAGGACGGCGGCGATCAGCTTCTGCCGGCGCGGATCCTGGGCGTCGACGCTGGTCGCGAACAGCGTGAGGAGGTAGCGCGCCTTTTCGGCCGCGTCCTCCCAATTTTCCGCCGGCGCCGCAACCAGCTGCTCTTCCAGCGCGTCCTGCCTGGCGCGCAGCTCATCGCGCTGCGCCTTCACCTCGCCGTGCAGCCGGCGCAGCCGCGTCTGCTTCTGCGCGCTCATTCCGCGGTGCTTGTCGAGATCAATGGTCTTCTCGGTCATCGGCTCTCCTCCGCGCGAGGTCGTGCGTTGCGTGCTGCGGTCGACGATTGCCGGGCGCCGCCCGGCCGATCGTGATGACGCCACTGCCGCAGGATTTGCCGCACCTTGCGCTTTTTTGCGCCCCGCGGCCAGCGCCAGGCGAAATTCGCGGGCCGGCAAAAGGCCGGCGCGCCCGCAAATAATCCTGGCGCTGCCGCGCCGGCGCGTCCATGTTACGCCGCAGGCCGGGTCAAGACCCCGGCGAACGCGGCGGCAGGCAGCGTGACGCCACAGATCCGTGGGCGGATCGACCCGGAAAGGCCGGCGCATGATGAAACCGATCCGCATGCGCGCCCCACGCAGGCCGAAGCCATCGCGCTATACGCATTTGTCCGCCTGCGTCAGCGAGGAAGACGGCGGCTTCACGGTGCAGGTGAGGCTTTACCACGAGGCAAAGCCCGAGAAGGGCGTGTGGGGCGAAGAGATCGCGGCGTCGTTCGAAGCGGCCTCCGCGATGCTCGGCGAGCTCGCCGGCGCCTATTCGATCCCGCAAGCGCGCATCAATATTCGCGTGCGCATGGGCAATCCGCGCGAAAGCACCCGGCACTGAGGGATCGCGCGGCGCAAAACCACTCCCGGTTTTCTCGCAACTCCATGACCGTCACCCTGAGGTGCTCGCGCCCCTTGGCGCGAGCCTCGAAGGGCGACGGCCCGTGTATTGCGGCGCCAGCCCGAGAATCCCCCGCACCGCGCGCGCGATTTCCTTAGTGGCCGGTCGCCGTGTGCGCCGAATTTCAGTCGGCGGTCTGCCGTAGACTTCGGCAAAGACGGAGTTGAACCGGCGTAGACTGCCAAAGCCCGCCTGCATCGCGATTTCGGTCATCGGCAGGTTCGTCTCGTCGATGAGCCGCTTGGCCCGCTGCACCCGTGCAGTCCTGGCCACCTTCGCAGGGCTTGCTTGCAGGTGACGGGCGAAGAGCCGCGCCAGTTGCCTCGCCCCTACACCGAGGCGCGCGGCCAGGTGTTCGACGGTAGACCCCTCCACGTCGAGCGCACCATCCTCGACGATGAGCCGCAGCGCCCTTTCAACTGTCGCCCTGCTGCCGATCCACGCGCTGCAGAACGGAGCGGTCTCTGGACGGCACCGCAGGCACGGACGGAAACCTGCCGCCTCGGCCGCCGCGGCCGACGGGAAAAACGAAACATTGGCGGACCGGGCGGGGCGCACCGGACAGACCGGACGGCAGTAAATACCGGTGGTGTGAACGCCAGTATAGAACCGCCCGTCATAAGACGGGTCTCGCGCCAGGCGCGCTCGATCGCATTCTGCAAGGTCCAACGACATGGACACGATAATACGCATCCTCACTCCTGGGCCCTAATGCCTTTCGGGGATGGAGTCCGGTTTTGGCCAGCGATAGCGGCCACCTTCCACTACATCTGACGGCAGGAATTCAGGGCGGTGCTCGCCCGTCTTAGCCAGCTTGGGGTCCCTCCCATGACCGACATCATCTTGCATCATTACGACACTTCTCCCTATGCGGAGAAAGTTCGGACCGGGCTTGGCCTCAAGGGCCTTGCCTGGGCATCGGTCGAGCTTCCCGTCATCATGCCGAAACCGAATCTGACGGCGCTGACGGGAGGCTATCGCAAGACGCCGGTTCTGCAGATTGGCGCGGACATCTATTGCGACAGCCAGTTGATCATGCGCGAACTCGAGCGCCGGTTCCCCACGCCGAGCTTTTATCCCGCCGGCCACGGCGCAGCCGACGCGCTTGCCTGGTGGGCCGAGAAGACAACCTTCGGCCCGGCTGTCAGCATCAAGTTCGCGAAGAGACCCGACACGTTGCCTGCGGGGTTTCTCGAAGACCGGGCCAAGTTCTCCGGTCGAAATATCGATCCCATCGCAATGATGGCGGCGGTGCCCAACCTGCTTGATCAGCTGCGCGCGCATTTCGATTGGCTGGATCAGACGCTGGCTGACGGGCGCTCGTTCTTGCAAGGCCCTGCGGCTGGCCTCGCCGATCTCGCCGCCTATCATCCGGTTTGGTTCTTGCGCCAGAATTTCGGATCGGCGGCGGCGCCGCTCGACGGCTTTCCGAGGCTCCTGACTTGGGCTGAGCGCATTGCGGCTATCGGCCATGGCAGCCGAAGCCAAATGAGCGCGCAACAAGCGCTTGATGTAGCAAGGGATGCCACATCGATCGCCAGGGCGACCGTCGATCCGCAGGATCCCATCGGTCGGAAACCTGGCCAGACCGTTACCGTCACGCCGGACGATACTGGACGCGACCCGGTTGTCGGTGAATTGGTCGCCTCGGACGTCCATGAGATCGTGATCCGACGCAGTGATCGTGAGATCGGCGAGGTTTGCGTGCATTTTCCACGCGCCGGCTTTGTGGTTGCACCGGCATAACCGGTAATGCGCCGGAGCCCAACTCACCGGCGGCCGCAAGGTCTGGTTATCCGGTTAACGTCCAGCGTCGGATGCGCTTACGGCATGGCGATCCGCTGGGCTGGAATTTCATAGGAGTTGCATGTGACCGGCACTGAATTTGACCTTGATGACGCGCCAGTGCTGACCGCGGAAGGCGAGGTCGCGGCCGCGATCTGCGGCCACCAGGTTGTCATGCAGCGCGGCGACGCTCTCACCGCCGACATGCTCGACGAATTCCACGGCTTCGTTCAGGAAGAGTTGGCCGCGCTTCTCGAGGAGAAGAACGCCGAGATTGCCTATCTGCGCGCCATCGCCAACGGCAAGCTCGCCGACGCCGCTCAGATGCGCCTACATCATGCCGGCCTGGAAGAAGGCAAGACTTTCGTCTTCATCACCGAACAGCTCCGGGACTTTTGCGACATGCTCTAAGCCTTCGCCCTGTCCGCGACCAGCATGGATTGCAGGACCTGCTCGGAAATGTCCTTCACGGCTCCGGGCGAGTGCGACAGGAAAAGCGTATTGGTCTTGTCCATCTCTCCGATGGATTTGATCGTGTCGAAATATTGAGTGACGAGCACCAGCTGCATGACCTCCGACGTGGACGTGCCTCCGACGACCTTCTGAAATTGCTCGATCGAGCCCTGCAGCCCGTCGATGATCGCCTTGCGCTGATTTGCAATGCCTTGTCCTTGCAGCGCCTTGCTGGCCGCTTCGGCTTCCGCCTTCTTGACCACGAGGATCTTCTCGGCCTCGCCGCGCGCGGTCGCGGCGACCTGCTCGCGTTGCGCCGCATTGATGTCATTCATGGCAGATTTCACTTTTGCGTCGGGAACGATGTCGGTCACCAGCACATTGACGATCTCATAGCCGAACCCGGCCATGTCGGCGTCCAGCTCCTGCTTCACGGCGGCCGCGATCCCCGACTGACTTGCAAACACTTCATCGAGCGTCATGCCGGGAACATGCCCGAGGATGACCTGCTCGACATAAGATTGAATCTGGGCCACCGGATTGGACAGCTTGTAGTAGGCATCGAAGGCCTTTTCGGGACGAACGCGGTTTTGCACCGAAATCGGGATCGTGACGAATACGTTGTCTTTCGTCTTCGTCTCCATCGTCAATGTGATCTGATTGACGCGCAGGCTCATCTTGGCCGCCACGCTGTCGACGAACGGCCACTTCCAGTTCAGGCCCGGATCGGCGATCCGAAGGAATTTTCCAAATCGGGTGATGATCGCGACCTGTGCGGTATCGACCGTAAAAAAGCTGCCCAGGATCGTCGAGAGGGCCAGCAAAGCCAAAAGGATGGGCGCGCCCCAGCCAAAAATTCCCATGCAATTTCTCCTGTTCGTCGGATTTGGCACGCCCCGTGCCGTTGATGTCGGGTATCGCCGACACTGTCGACTGTAGCCGATGTCGCCACGCTTTCCGACCGCAAACTGGCCCTCGGGACGGGCTCGCCGCCCGTCAATCGCCGAAGACCCAGCGAACGATGCGGTGGTCGCGCGCGTAGCCGCCGTTGGCGGCAAAGGGCTCGTTGTTCCAGAACTTGTCCGCCGCCGCCCGGTCGGGCAGCTCGAGCAGCAATGCGGTGCCGATGTTGTCGGCGCCATCGGCGGAGCGGATCGGGCCGCGGAAGATGAAGCTGTCGGCGTAGGACGCGAAGTAGGATTCGTGCGCGTGCAGGTGCGCGCGGAAGAACTCCGCCGTGCCGGTCTTCGGCCCCGTGCACAGGAACTGCTGCATCCCCTTGCGGCGATAGTCGGCCGCGCGCTTGCCGAAGCTGTTCGACCAGCGATGGGCGTCGACGCGCCCGTAGAGGCCGGCCTTGCTCATCGGCTCGTCGGCGACGAAGCCGTCCGCGGCCGCGCGATCGTCGAGCTGCATGAAGAACGAGGTGCCCAGTATGTCGCGGCCGTCGTCGGAGACGAAATGGCCGTAGCCGATGACGCGCTCGCCGAATTTTTCGACGTAGCGCCTCTGCTCCGCCTGCAGCGCGCGGCGCCGGTCCTGCATCCCCGGCTTGTCCCAGCAGTAGATCGCCCACTGCGCCGGCTTGGTGCGGTAGTAGTTCTTTAGTTCCTCGCCCCGCAATCCGTAGCGCGGATCGCCCGGCAGATACCCGCTCGCGTTGGTCTCCGACATGTCGTCTCCAAAGTTACGCAAGCAAGCGTCGCAAGCGTAGGATGGGTTGACCCCCGCGAAGGCGGGGGGAAACCCATCATCTCCGCCCCTGCCGTCACCGTGATGGGTTTTGCCTGCGCTCAACCCATCCTGCAACCCTGTAACGCTTTCCGGCGAGGCGCGCGATCCTCCGCCGCCCCGCTACGTCCCCGCTCCCCTCAGATAGTCCAAAGACGGACGTTCGATCGCGGTTGCTCGGCACACCATGAAAAAAGCCGGGGTCCGAAGGCCCCGGCTTGATTGCGCGAGCGTGCGCCGCGATCGGAATTTCGTCAGAACCGGAAGTTCAGGCCGGCGCGCACGATCATGAAGCGCTCCTTGAAGTCCGCATTGAAGCCGACCAATGGAGGGGGGGTGTTGGTGTGGTTGAAGTGCCCGACGTTGACATACAGCGACTTGATCTTTGCTGACCAATGCGCGTCGATCGCCACTTCGGTGCCGCCGCCGATCGTCCAGCCGCTTTGCGTCCGCGTCGTCAGGTCGCCGGTGGAAATTGCCGTTTTCGGCGCGAACCCGTCCTGGAAATTGACCCAGGCGCCGCCGGCCGTGACGTACAGCAGCGCGGGACCGGTCGACGAGCCGAAGCGGGCGCGCGCCGTGGCGTACCAGTTGGTCTTCACATCGAACTGGGCCGTGGTGTCGAACCAGTCGTCGACCGATGCGTGGATGCCGAGATAGCCGATATCGCCTTCGACGCCGACGAACCATCGCCGCGTCAGCATGTAGTTGTAGCCGATCTGGCCGCCGGCGGCCAAACCTTCGCCCTTGGGATCCTCTTCGCCGCGCGTGGGGGTACCCACGTCGATGGCACGCACGAGCGACATGCCGCCGCCGAAGTTCACGCCCGCATAGAAGCCGTGCCAGTTATGGTCCGACGGAAGCATCGCGCCGAACAGCGGAAAGCCTTCCCAATTGCCGTCCAGCTTGTAGCTCAGGCCCGTCTTGATGACGTGATAGTTGTGATCGAAGGTCGTGGGGACGAGCGCGCCCGAGCCGGGGGCCACGCCCACGCCGAACGGATCGGTTCCGACAACGCTGCTGCCCGTATCGATGAACAGATACTCGGTCTTCGTCGTCCAGTTGCGCGACAGTTTCGTCTCGATGCCGACACCGGCCGTCCAGCCGGTTCTGGTCGACGTGGCCGCGATCGCCGGGATGGTGATGGAATCGCCGCCGAACGTGTCGGTCGTGTGGACGAAGGCGACGCCGCCGGTCACATAGAGCAGCGACGGGCCCGTCACGTACCCGAAACGGGCGCGGATGGTGCTGTACCAATCGGCCTTGGAGCCCGCGATGATGACGTTGTTGTATTCCTTGACGGTGCGGTCGACGCCGAGCGTACCGATGTCGCCTTCGAGGCCGATCAGCCAGCGCGGAGCGAATTGCCAGTTGTAGCCGACGGTTCCGCCGACCGACAGCATGCCCGCGGTGTTGACGTTGAACTGGCCCACTCGCGTCCCGGCCGGATTGCCCGGCGGATTGGTGCTGGCCCTGACCTCTTCGACGGAGCTGCCGAAATAGCCGCCGACATAAAATCCGGTCCAGTCGTAGGTGATGACCGGAGCCGCCTTGACGGGCATTCTGACCGGCATGTCCGCCGCGTTCGCGGCACCGACAAAGACGAACAGCGCAGCACTGCCCAACAATAGATTTTTCATTGTAGCCGCCCCTGTGTAACTGACGCTAAGCTTACGTCTCGTGCGGGCTGCCGGACACAAAAAACCTCGCCTCCAAAGCGGCTGGCCAATACGTTTTTGTCCGACCGTCACCTGTGGGCAACGGTGGGGACCTCTCGACCGGTAAAATAGTACACATTGGCGGTAGAAACGGCGCCACCAGCGAGAAAACCCGTCGATTGGATGCGCCGTGCGGGTGCCCCGCTACTTGCCCGCCTCTTTCACCGCCGTGGCGAGCAGGCTGGTGCGCTGATTCCACTGGAACTGGCTCTGCACCAGCTGCATCCCGACGAGCGCGGTGGCGCCGAGCGCCTGCGCCTTGTGCGTGAGGTGCTCGATGCACTCGTCGTAGGACTTCTCGTTCACGCCCTCGACCGAGGCGTAAACGACCCCGAGCTCGACGTTGCCCGGCGCGAGCGTATTGAGCGTGCTGACGCGCATGATGCCCTCCTAGTGTCCCGATTCCGAAGTTCGCAAGATTGTGCAGCGACCTCTGAGCGAACTTCGGAATCGATAAGGACACTAGCAAGTTTATGATTCTAGTGCCGCTTTTGAACCCGAAGTTCGCAACCGTGCTCGCCGCGGAGATCGTGCGAACTTCGGGTTCGCGGCACTAGAGCATGATCCCTAAAAAGCCTGCCCCGGACTTGATCCGGGTGGATACCGGTTTTCGGAAAGGATCATGCTCAAACAATTACTGGCCGTGGTCGACTTGATCGAACACGTGCAGCGCCTGCTCGAATGGCGCCGGATCGATCGCCAGCGGCCCGTGGAACGGGCGGCTGAGCATTGCGACGATGAAGAGCAGCATGCCGATCAGGGCCGACATGGCGGCAACGCCGAGAACATGCGGCCAGCATCGCTCCATGTAGAGGATGAAGCACAGGCCGATCGTCACCACGCCGCCGACGATGAGCGCGAGCCACATGAGTGGCGCCAGCGATTCGGCGACATGCGAATAGCGCTTGTTGCGGTTCAACACCATCTGCGAAAACGTCTGGAGAAACTGCGCCGTGACCAGCTCGCGTGCCTTGGTCGCCGGCGTCATCGACTCGTACACCCGGATGATCTCGTTTTGGTCCGCGCCCGCCTTGGTGTTGCGCGTGCCGTGGCGGAAGGCGTCCCACCCCTCCACGACGTGCTCCGCATAGGAGCGGATCAGGTGGCGCATCTCGTTGCCCTTGTCCTCGTCCATGGCCTTGCTCTGACGGTAGAGCGGGACGAGCAAGGCGGCCTCCTCGGCGGTGTCGCTCTTGGCGGCGTCGTAGAACTCCCATTCGGCGACGACCGTGAAGCCGAGCAGCACCGCGTAGATCACGCCGACGGTCAGGAAGATCGGCACCAGCACGTCGTTGTGGCCTTCGGCGACGTGGCCGTGCACGAGCCTGCGGCCGACCAAAACGCCGACCACGCCGAAAAGCACGGTGCCGCCGACGAACAGCAATGCAATAAGCGCCTCGTTCATGCCCGGCCCCCGCCGGGCATGAATGTCACTCGCGTGTTCGTTGATTTCTCTCCCAGCCCCTGCGCGGCGGTGCCCGCCCACGCAGCCCTGCGCCTCATACACGAATCCCGAATTCCAATCACGTCCAATTCGTGCTGCGCTCGGCTCAGCAGCTTCGCTCCATCAATCCTACGGCGTCAGCCCCAGGAAGCCCCGCACCGCCTGCGCGATCGCCAGCGTCTCCTCCCTCGTCGCGGCCGGCGACAGCCAGAACCGCTTGCCCGAGGCGAGCACCACGCGCGGGTCGAAGCTGTTGATCGGCGGCGCGACCTCGACCACCTCGACGTTGGCGATGTCGCCGAGCGCAACCTCGATGGTCCGGCGCGGAATGTAGAACAGCCTGCGCTCGAAGCGCGCGCGGCCGGTCGTCTTGTCGAACGTGCAGGTCGCGTTGTGCGGGAAGGCCGCGCCGAGCCGCACCACCATCCGCTGCGGCGTATGCTCGATGATCTGCGTCATGCCGTCGCTGTTCGTCACCATGTTCGCGCGAATGTAGGACGGGTTGAACGCCGGCGAAACCCATCAGGCCGAGGACCGATGAGGTCATTGATTTCCGCCCGCCCTGCGCGGGTGAAGCCATCCTGCCGTCCGCCGAACCATATTCCCCGCTCCCCTTCGCCTTGCTACGCTGCCGCGCACGATCACAACTCGGGGCCCCCCATGATCGATCGTCGACGTGCTGTCCGTCTCGCACTCGCCACGCTGCCGGCTGCCTTGCTCGGTGCCCGCGCCGCACGCGCCGAGCAGTCCTTCGAGCGCCTCTATCCGCTGCTGATCGAGCTGCCGGGCTGGACCGGCGCCAAGCCCGACGGCATGGCGATGCAGCTTGCCGGCATGGCCATGATGACCGCGACGCGCAAGTACACGCGCGGCAGCGCGATCCTCAATGTCGGGATTCTGACCGGCCCGCCGGCGCAGGGCGGGCTCGCCATGATCCAGACCGGCATGAAGCTCGAGACGCCCGAGGTGCACATGAGCGTCGACATGGTCGATGGCATGAAGCTCGCGCGCACCTACACGGCGAAGGACCAGATCGGCGCGATCTTCGTCGGGCTCACCGACAGCGCGCTGTTCAGCTTCGCCTTCACGGGCGTCGCCGAGGACGAGGGCCTCGCGCTCGCCAAGCGCTTCGACTGGAAGGCGATGCAGGCCGCGCTGCCGAAGTAGCGTCGCCGGCCGGGCGACCCGCCACATCGTGCAGGATCAGTCCCACGCCATGATCCGGGAGACACCATGCGCCGCCTGTCCTCCGCCGCCGCGATCGTGGCGCTGGCGATGACGCTCACGCCGCCCGCCGCCTCCTCCGCCGAGCTCATCGTGCTCGCCGGCGGCTCGCTGACCGCAAGCCTCAACGATCTCGGCGCGCGCTTCGAGCGCGCGAGCGGGCACAGGCTCACCATGCGGTTCGCCGGCACGCCCGAGCTGATCCGGCTCGCGACCGCGGGCGGGCCGTTCGATCTCGGCGTCGTGACGGCCGAGGTCATGAAGGACGCGGGCGCGCGCGCGAAATGCGCGGCCGCGGCGCCGGCCGCCATCGCGCGCGTCGGCTACGGCGTCGCGGTGCGCGCGGGCGCCGTGAAGCCCGACCTGAGCACGCCGGCGGCGCTCAAGGCCGCGCTGCTCGCGGCGAAATCGATCACGCTCTATCCCGAGAGCGCGGGCGGCGCCTATGTGATGCAGGTGTTCGCGCGCCTCGGCATCGCCGACGCGATGAAGGCGAAGCTCAAGCCGCAGGCCACGCCGGGCGACATCGCCAAGGCGGTCGCACGCGGCGAGGCGGAGCTCGGCGTGTTCGTCACCAGCGTGCTCGCCGCGCCCGGCGTGGAGATCGCCGGCCCCTTCCCGCCCGAGCTGCAGAACGAGCTCGTCTTCGTCGGCGCGGTCGCGGCCGACACGAAGAACGCCGACGCCGCCAAGGCCTTCCTCGACTATCTGCGCACGCCCGAGGCCGCCGCGGTGTTCCGCGCGCAAGGCATGACGCCCGGCTGACCGTCCGTCGCTCCGCCGCAACGCGCTCGGCCGGCCCGGCGCCGTCGAGAGCGCGCACCTCGATCATCCGGACTTCCGCGTCGGCAAGCGCACTTCGCGACGCTCGGCTATCCCGACAAGGCGTGGGGCATGGTCAAGCTCACGCCTGACGACCAGGCGATGCTGGTCGCGTCCGCGCCGAAAATCTTCCGCCCCGTCGCGGGCGGCTGGGGCAAGCGCGGCAGCACCAACGTGCATCTCGCCTCGGCCGACGAGTTCACGCAGACAAGCGCGCTGACGATGGCGTGGAAGCGGGTCGCGCCGAAATCGCAGATCAAATAGCTCGGCGGCTGACCTACGCAAACGCCAATATACTAGCAGCGTGCACGAATGCGCGCTACGGTAGTCGGACGAAGGGGCGAGATGGCGAAGCGGAAGTCCTCGAGCAGGTCGAAATACCGCGTGTTCGTCTCGCACGCCGGCGACGATATCTGGGTTGCCGAGCAGATCGCGAGGAACATCGAGGATTGCGGTGCATCGGCATTTCTCGACCGCAGAGACATTGCGGCGGGGGACAATTTCAAAAGGCGCGTCCATGAAGAAATCAGCCAATGCAACGAGCTCTTGGCAGTCTTTACGCCGTGGTCGCGTCGACGGGCCTGGGTGCGTCACGAAATAGGCATGGCGGACATTTTGGGAAAGCGTATCGTCTGCGTGTTCTACAAGGTGACTGTGGACGACTTTCGCGCGGACGAGGATGGGCTTGGACCGCTGGACGGACTGAACACCATTGAAATCAACCGTCTGGGCACCTACTTCAGTGCACTCGGGAGACGAGCACGATGAGCAAGCCGAACGTCTTCATCTCTTCCACGCAGCGTGATGCCGAGCTGGCGCAGCGCTTCGAGGCGGCGCTGAAGGATGCCGGCGTGAATGCGTCCAACCCAGCGCGCGAGGCCGTTCAGGGCAAGGATTGGCGCAAGTCGATCCGCACCGCGATCAAGGGCGCTGACGCGGTCGTCATGCTGGCCTTGGCGCCGCAGAACCTGAGCTCAAGCTGGATGTCTTACGAAGCCGGCATTGCCGAGGCGCTTGGCAAGCGCATCATGCTTCTGATGTCCAACCGAAATTCGGTGGCCGAGCTGCCAGCGGACTTCGCCGCTACCCAGGTGGTCCAGTTCGACCCGCAGGCGCCGGAGAGCGCCGCGCGCGACATCGCCTTCCGCCTCGGCGTCGTCTGATCAAAGGTCGCCGCGCGCGTGCGAGCGGCCTCTATCCGTATTTGTGCGAACTGTGCGAAAAGTCACAGGCGTGTTGTGAAGGCCGTGCGATGATCATGTCATCAGCCTTGGCGAAGGAGCACGGCCATGCTGGCGGAAATCTTCATCCTGCGGATCGAGGCGCTGGTGCGCGTCGCGGCCCTGTCGCCGTCCAACACCGCAATCGACCCGCGCTTCATTCCGTTGACCGTTGCGGCGCCGCGCGAGCGCAGGCTTGCCGATCGGGCCAGCCGCGAGGAGCCGTAGCCATCCAAAGCGAGCGGGCCGCGTTGGCGCGGCCCGCATGATGGGTCAGACGCACGCAGGCCGGGCTCGACGCAATCAGCCTTGACGCAATCAGACCTGACGCAATCAGACTTGACGCAATCAGAGTTGCCCGACCCGCGGCTCGACGAAGCCGGTCAGGAGCAACCCGCCACCGAGACCGCGAACCCGCTGAGATCCGCATTGACCTGCAGGCCGATCTGGCGGCCGATCAGGTGCAGCTCGGCGCCCTTCTCGTTGTGCAGCACGATGCCCTGCACGCCGACACCGACCGCGGCGCCGGCGCCGCCCGCGGCGTAGCCGCCCTGCACGTCGCAATGATGGCGGATGCCGTAGACGCGGCCGCGGAAATGCGTCTCCGAGGCGCCGAACACGAAGCCGCCCGAGATGCCGCCGATGCGGACCGGATAGCTGCGGCCGCGGAAGTGGAGCACGCCGCTGCCGCCCGAGCCGCCGATCACCCAGCCGGCCTTGAGCACAGAGAATTCGATGTAGCCCTCGTCGGCGCGCGCAGCCGACGTTGCGGCCAAGCCCGCCATCGCGGCGAGCGCGATCACGGCGGCACGGTTACGGAACCAGAACGTCATGGCGGCTTCCTCCTCTTGCGTTTTTAGTTTGAGCCCGCATCATAGCGCGAACGGATGACGTGCGCGCAATTTTATTCTGTCGCAATCCTATTCTTGTGCCGCATCGGCATTTCACCTAGTTGGCGAAATGGGATGCGGCAGCTTGCGCTCCGGCCTCGCGCGCCGTGATCAAGTTGATCGCACGTCATGCCGCCATTTTCGGCGATGGCGGGCATGGGCGGTCCTTGCGGCGACACAAATCGTTGCGAAGATCATCGTCCTGCCGCGCAAGGCGCGCAGAGCCGAGGATTGCGTTGCGTCGATCGCCGCGATGGCGCCAATGCGATCGAGGCTGCGATCGTTTGTGGAATTGCGAACGTTTGCGGAATGAAGCGATTCGATCGATGAAGGACGACAGGCACAAGACCCGGGCGCCCATCCTGGCGGCAGGCGGCATCGTGCTGCGCCACGACGGCAAGCCCGAGATCGCCGTCGTGCAGCTGCGCAAGATGGGCGCGTGGATGCTGCCCAAGGGCAAGCTCGCTGCCGGCGAAAGCGCGATCGCGGCGGCGCGGCGCGAGGTGACCGAGGAAACCGGTCACCGCGTCTCGATCCACGAGTTCCTCGGCACGCTCGCCTACGAGGCGGGCGGGCGCCCGAAGATCGTCCAGTTCTGGCGCATGCAAGCGCTCGGCGGGCCGGTCGGCGAATTGATGCGCGACGTGAAGGCGATGGAATGGCTCGCGCTCGATGCGGCGATCGCGCGGCTCACCCACGCGCGCGAGCAGGCGTTTCTCGGTGAGGTCGGGCCCCTGGCGATCCGCCTCGCCGCGCGGCGGGGACGCCGCAGCCTCGCGCGGCACCTCCGGCCTGCGCCGGTGCCGCGACCCGAGCTGCTCGCGCCGCCGGACCTGGTCGCGCCGGTCGATTTCGCGGTTCCGCTTCCATCGGACGGCCTTTCGCTCGCGCGCGTCCCAAGCCCCCCGCGCGAAACCCGCGCGATCGAACGGCCGGCTGCCGCCGAGCGGCGGCACGAGAGGACCATGGTGGAGAAGGGTCTGCTGGAAAAGACCTGGGACTGGCTGCGTCCGAAACCGCAGCGCGGCTGATCGCGCGCGCCAGGCGCGCCGTGCTATGGTGGCCCGCGCGCGCCGCGCGCACGCGATCCCCACTGTCTCATCCGCGCAGGTGTCCCGATGTCTCACGTCACATACAAAGTCGTCCGCCACGACGACGGCTGGGCCTACACGGTCGACGGCGTCTTCTCCGAGGCATTTCCGACCCATGCGAAAGCGCTTGCCGCCGCGCGCCGGGCCGCGGCCGAGCAGCGCGTGCCGGGCCGCACCGAGGCGATCGAGTGGGAGGACGCGCAAGGCAAGTGGCACTCCGAGACGGCCCGCGGCGGCGACCGCCCCGAGACCGAGGTCGAGGACAGCGAGTGAAGACTGTAGCCCGGATGGAGCCCCGCGAATGCGGGGCGTAATCCGGGACTACCCTCGCCTCACCGTTCCGTCTTGACCGTCGTCCCCGCATTGCGCTGAGTTCACCCTTGGGCTTGCCAAGGGCAAGACCCGAGGGCTCCGCGCGGGCTACAAGGAAGCATCCCATGAAAATCGTCGATCTCAGCCGCGACCTCTATCACCGCACGCCGAGCTATCCGGGCCAGCCGCCGATCATCCACGGCATCTGGAAGACGCACGAGGAATTGAAGGCGGAGAACGGCGGCGTGCACGGCAACAGCGTGATGTTCTTCTCCATGCCGGACCACGGCGGCACGCATATCGACGCGCCGCGCCATTTCGGCGCGAAGGGCACGCCGATCGACGAGTATCCGCTCGAGTACTGCATCGTGCCGGGCATCTGCATCGACCTGCGCCACATGGCGCCGAAAGCCGAGATCACGCCGGCGGATCTCGAAGCCGCGGTGAAGAAGGCGGGCGTGCCGGTGCCGAAGAAGGGCACGGTGCTGCTCTGCACCGGCCACCACGAACGCACGTTCCCGACCAAGGCCTATTCGACCGACAATCCGGGCGTGAATGTCGCCGCGACCGAGTGGCTCGCGGCGCAGGGCATCGTGCATTTCGGCATCGACTCGATGCGGCCGGGGCCGGAAGGCATGGTCAACACGCTGGTGCACAAGGCCTGCCTCGAGCTCGACATCACGCACATGGAGAGCCTGTGCAATCTCGAGGCGCTGATCGGCCAGGGCACGTTCCGCTTCATCGGCCTGCCGCTCAAGTTCCGCGGCGGCACCGGCTCGCCCATCCGCGCGGTCGCGGTGTTCGAGTGAGGGCGCCACGATGAACCGCCTGATCGACATCCCGCCCGAAAAGCTCACCGCCGAGCAGAAGACCGTGTTTGACAACCTCACGGCCGGTCGCGGGCGCATCCTCGGGCCGTACAAGGTGTGGATCCATTCGCCGACCGTCGCGGCCGGCATGGAGCACATCGGCACCTACCTCAACAAGCGCGGCACGCTCTCGACCCGCGAGGTCGAGATCGGCATTCTCGTCATCGCGCAGCACTGGGACGCGAACTACGTGCGCCAGGCGCACATCAAGGCCGGCAAGGCGGCCGGGCTCTCCGACGAGATCATCGACGCGGTGCTCGCCGGGCGCGACCCGAAGCTTGCCGATGCGCACGAGCACGCCGTGCACCGCTTCGCGATCGCCCTGGTCGCGGGCGCGAAGCTCGGCGACGCCGAGTTCGCCGAGACCGAGAAGGCGCTTGGCCGCGACGGCATCGCCGAGGTGCTGGTGCTGCTCGGTTACTACACCTCGGTCGCGCTCGCCATGAAAGTGCACGACGTGCCGGTGCCGGCGCAGGGTTGATTTTACAATCTTAGAGTGAATTATATTATATTTGCAATCTATTTTGGATATTGGCAGAACGAACCCGATTCTGCTGAAATTTCAATAACGGCGGTTTCCGGCGGACCGCAATTCGGTCCAGTGTGATGTGGTGGACCGGCGTGCCGACAGGCCCGAGGGCATTTTGGCAGAAGGTCCTAACTGGGATAACAGAAGCATTATCAAGGGGAGGACATACGACATGCAGCGAGGACTGCTCGCGCTCGTCGCGCTCTTGGCGCTGGCGGCGCCCGCCGCCGCCCAGCAATATCCGACGCATCCGATCCACCTCGTCATCCCGTTCGGTCCTGGCGGCGGCAGCGACATCGTCGGGCGCATCCTGGCGCAGGAGCTGCAGGCAAAGCTCGGCCAGCCGGTCGTGGTCGAGAACCGGCCGGGCGCCGGCGGCACCATCGGCAACGACTACATCGCGCACCAGGCGGCGGACGGCTACACGCTCGGCATCATGACGGCCGGGCAGATCATCTCGGCCGTGATGATCAAGTCGATGCACTACGACGCGCGCACCGCGTTCACGCCGGTCGCCCAGGTCGCGACCGCCGGCCTCTTGATGGTGACGCGGCCGGACTTCCCGGCGAGCAACGTCTCCGAGCTGATCGCGCTTGCCAAGGCCAAGCCCGGCAAGCTCGTGTTCGGCAGCCCCGGCTTCGGCGCGACCCAGCACCTCGCCGCCGAGCTGTTCAAGCAGACCGCCAATGTCGACATGCTGCACGTGCCGTTCCGCACCTCGCCGGAAGCGCTCACCGGCCTGCTGTCGAACCAGGTCGACGTGATATTCGAGACGGTCTCCGCCGTGCTCGGCCAGGTGCAGGCCGGCAAGGTCAAGGCGCTCGCGGTCACCGGCAAGGACCGCTTTCCCGCCGTCCCCGACGTGCCGGCCGCGATCGAGTCGGGCGCGCTGCCCGGCTACGACGTGACCACCTGGTACGGCGTGTTCGGCCCGCGCGGCATGCCGCCCGCCGTGATTGCCAAGCTCAACAAGGCGCTCAACGAGATCGTCGCCGAGCCGGGCGTGCGCGACCGTCTCACCAAGGCGGGCGTGGTCGTAAAAGGCACGACGCCGGAGGCCTTCGGCAAGTTGATGGACGAGGAGCTGGTGCGCTGGGAAGCCGTGCGCGCGAAGGCGGGACTGGAGAAGAGATAGTCGTCATTGCGAGGCGCGCGTGAGCGCGCCGAAGCAATCGCGATCCGCATATGCAAGCGGCCCGAGATTGCTTCGCTTCGCTCGCAATGACTGATAAAATCTCTGCCGCAGGTCATTTCAAAAAATCACGGGAGAAACGCACCATGAATTGCCGCTCGCTCCTCAAGTCGGCGCTGCTGTTCGGCGCCGCCGCCGCCATGCCGCGCCATGCGTCGGCGCAGGCCGGCTGGACCGTCCTGTTCGACGGCAAGAACCTCGACAACTTCAGCCCGATCGGCGACGCCAACTGGCGGCTCGAGAACGGCGTGCTGGTCGCCGACAAGGCGAGCAAGATCAGCTACCAGGTGTCAAAGCAGGACTACGCCGACTTCGAGCTGCGCGCCGAATTCTGGGTGAGCGACGACGCCAACAGCGGTGTGTTCATCCGCTGCACCGATCCGAGCAAGGTCACCGGCAAGAACGCCTACGAAGTGAACATCTTCGACACGCGGCCCGATCCGAAATACGCGACCGGCGCGATCGTCGACGTGGCGAGCTCGTCGCAGGTCGTGAAGGCCGGCGGCAAATGGAGCCTGTTCGAGATCACCGCCAAGGGCCCGCGCTTCGACGTGACCTTCAACGGCATCAAGACCGTCGTCGGCGCGACTGACAGCAAGCACGCGAAGGGCCGCATCGCCCTGCAATACGGCCAGGGCGTGGTGAAATTCCGCAAGGTCGAGATCAAGCCGATGTGATATTCCTTCCCGTCATTGCGAGGCGCGCGTCAGCGCGCCGAAGCAATCCCGATCAACGAGTTGATTCGTCGCCGGGATTGCTTCGCTTCGCTCGCAATGACATCGAATTGGAAGGCTCTCACTCATGCCCACCCGCCAACTCCACCTCGGCGCCTTCATGCGCCCGGCGAGCATCCATACCGGCGCCTGGCGCTATCCGGGCGCGTGGCCGGACATGAACTTCAACTTTGCGCGCCTCAAGCAAAGCATCCAGCGGCTCGAGGCGGCGAAGTTCGACGCCTTCTTCATGGCCGACCACATGGCCGTGCTCAACATGCCCATGGATGCGCTCAAGCGCAGCCACACCGCGACCTCGTTCGAGCCGTTCACGCTGCTCTCGGCGCTGTCGCAGGCGACCGAGCATATCGGGCTCGTCGCCACCGGCTCGACCACGTTCGACGCGCCCTACCACATCGCGCGCCGCTTCGCCTCGCTCGATCACATCAGCAATGGCCGCGCCGGCTGGAACATCGTCACCACCTCGAACCCGGACGCGGCGCTCAATTTCGGGCTCGACGAGCACATGGAGCACGGCGAGCGCTACAGGCGGGCGCGCGAGTTCTACGACGTGGTGACGGGTCTGTGGGACTCGTGGGCCGACGACGCCTTCATCCGCGACGTCGACGACGGCATCTTCTTCGATCCCGCCAAGCTGCACGTGCTCGGCCACAAGGGAGAATATCTCTCGGTGCGCGGGCCGCTCAACATCGCCCGCCCGGTGCAGGGCTGGCCCGTCATCGTGCAAGCGGGCGCCTCCGACTCCGGCCGCCGGCTCGCGGCCGAGACCGCCGAGGCCGTGTTCACGGCGCAGAGCAATCTCGCGGCCGGCCGCGAGTTCTATGCCGACGTGAAGAGCCGCATGCAGAAGGTCGGCCGCGACCCCGAGCACATGAAGATCCTGCCGGCCTGCTTCGTCGTCGTCGGCGACACCGTCGCGGAGGCGAAGGCGAAGCGCGCGAAGCTCGACAGCCTCGTCAACTACGCGAATGCGATCGCGTCGCTCTCGATCGCGCTCGGCCATGACGCCGCGAAGTTCGATCCCGACGGCCCGCTGCCCGAGATCCCCGAGAGCAACGCGAGCAAGAGCGGGCGCGAGCGCGCGGTCGCGCTGGCCAAGCGCGAGAACCTCACGGTGCGCGAGCTCGCCCAGCGGCTCGGCGGCTATTCGGGCCTCGCCATGGTGGGCACGCCGCAGACCATCGCGGACGAGATGGCCGAGTGGATCGAGACGCGCGGCAGCGACGGCTTCACGGTGATGTTTCCGTATCTGCCGGGCGGGCTCGACGATTTCGTCGACCATGTCGTGCCCGAGCTGCAGCGGCGTGGCCTGTTTCGTCGCGAGTACGAGGGCACAACGCTGCGCGAAAATCTCGGCCTGCCGCGGCCGGCGAACCGCTATTTCGACAACAAGCAATGACGGCGAGGTGGCTCATGAGCGGCTGGCGCGTGCGTCGTTTTCTCATTCTCCTGTACGCCGCCGCGGCGCTGCTGCCGTCCGGCCCTCGCCTGCTCGCCCAGAACGCCCCGCCCCGCACGGAGACCCGCATGCCCGCCGACATCGATCCGCATTCAGGATTCCGCCTGCCGCTGCTCAAGCGCGAGGAGCTCGACGAGGCCGCGCGCAAGACCTACGACAGCGCCATGACGCCGGGCGAGACCATCGTCGGATTGCGCGGCCCCGCCGGCATCCAGCTCTACAGCCCGCGGACCACCCAGCACCTGCGCGCGATCAACCGCTACCTGCGCTTCGAGGCCGGCATCCCGGCGCGCATTCGCGAGATCGCGATCCTCGCCACCGCGCGCGAGATGGACAGCCAGTTCGAATGGGCCGCGCACGAGCCCGAGGCGCTCAAGGAAGGCGTGCCGCAGGCGGTGATCGACGTGATCAAGTATCGCAAGAGCACCGAGGGGCTCGACCCGACCGACGCCGCCGTGATCGCGCTCGGCCGCGAGCTGTGGCGCGACCACAAGGTCAGCTCGGCGACCTTCGCCAAGCTCAAGGCCGTGTTCGGCCCGCACAAGCTCGTCGACCTCGTGCTGCTGATGGGCAACTACGCGGGGACCGCCGCGCTGCTCACCGCCGTCGACATGCAGCTGCACGAGGGCAAGCAGCCGCTGCTGCCGATCCCGTAGCGGGCCAGATCATCTCCTGGTGTCAAACATGAATGACAGATGAATAAGGACAGATTTCTTGTGCTCCGGAACTCCACCGCGCGCGAAACGTTTGCTCTGTAAGGGAGTGCATCAACCCACACGCGAGGTATCTGCAATGACCAGGACCATGACAGCTCTCGCGGCAGCCGCGGCGATGGCCGTTGCGGCGGTCGCGGTTCCGCAGCAGGCGCAAGCGCGCTGGCACGGCAGAGGGTTTTTCCCCGGCTTCGCGGCCGGTGCCATCATCGGCGGCGCGCTGGCAGCGCCGTACTACTATGGCGGCGGCCCCTACTACTATGGCGGCGGACCGTACTATGGCGACGGCCCGTATGCCTACTACGGCGACTGCTGGCGCGAGCGGGTCTGGACGCCTTACGGCTGGCGCTGGCACCGCGTCTGTCGCTGACGATTTGTTCATCTAGCAGCGGCTGACGCCACCGAAAGGGATGCCGGACGGGAAACCGTCCGGCATTTTCGCTTGTGCAAGGCAATATGGGCGCGCGCGGGCGCCAGGTAACAAATTTCCGACAAATTGCCGGGGTTCCTTCCCCTTGGTTCGAGTAGCCCGTAGGATGGCACACGCTGCGAATCCGCGGTCGGTATCGGCCGATCGCCACCCCACCCCTGAAGGGAAAATAGAGGGACAAATGACCAAAACACTGACTGCTCTCGCCGCGGCTGCCGCGGTCGCTCTGGCCGCCACGGCGGTTCCCACCACTGCCGATGCCCGCTGCTTCGGCTGCGGCGTCGGTGCGGGCATCATTGGCGGCATCGCAGCCGGCGCGATCATCGGCGGCGCCATCGCCAACAGCGGCCCGCCCCCGGGCTATTACGGCGGCCCGGCCTACGGTCAGCCTGGCGTCGGCTATCCGCAGCCTGTCGCCTGCGCCAACGGACCGGGCTTCTGGGCACCGCGCCAGTGGGTCGACCGGGCGGGCTATCCGCACACCTCGGAGCGCCAGTTCTACTGGTGCCCGTAAGGCATCCATTGCGCGTCTGATCCGCGCCTGACCGGGCGCGCCATCACCGGCCGGCTCGCACGAGCCGGCCGGTTTCGTTTTGCGATGCAGCGGGAATGGCGGCCGCGCCGCCACGAAACGCCCTTAGTTGAATCGGCAAACTCGATCTCGCGCGGTTCTGCGCGGTCAGAGGGGCGTTGGTGACCGCATGGAGGGCCGCACGTTCAAGGCGGGCTAAGGCGCGGCGTCACCGCCGAATTCACGGGAGCGATTTATGTCCACCTTCCGCACTCGAATTCTCGCCATCGCGGCATCCGCCCTCCTTGCGTTGACGTTGCCGGCTGATGCCGCCCCGCGCGGCCCCAGCGGGAGCGGCCACGCCAGCGCGCCCCATGTCAGCGCAGGGGGCGGCCCGCGCGTCGGCGCGCATTTCGCGTCCCCGTCATTCTCGCGCGGCGCGACGTTTACGCGCTCGTTCTCGCGCGGCCCGACGTTCAGCCGCTCCTTCTCGCGCGGACCGACATTCAGCCGCTTCTCGCGCGTCGGCATTGCGCGCTCCGGCTTGGCCTTTCGCGGGCGAGCCGTGGGCGTCTCCCGGTTCAATCGCTTCAGCCGCAGCTCGCGCGTGAACCGGGCGAGCCTTGCGGCGCGCACGCTGCCGGGCAGCGCCCGCATCGTCGCGCCCGCCACGCTTGCGCGCGGCGCCTTCGCGGCGCGCGGCGCGCGCTGGGGGTCGCGCGCGGACTGGTGGCGGCACCGCGCCTTCTTCGGCTGGGCCGGTCCGCTGTTCTGGCCCTATTTCTATAATGACGTGTGGTCCGACGTGTTCTGGGACGGCGGCCCGGACTTCTACGACGATCCGTTCTGGGCCTACGGTTACGGCGACATCTACGGCGCGATGTTCTCGCCCTACGGCTATGGCGAGCTCGCCGGCTGGGCGCCGCCGGCGCACACCGGATCGATCGCGCGCAACGCGCCGAGCCAGCCCGCGCCCGCGAGCCCGCAGACGCAATGGAGCACCATGTGCGGCGGCGACACGCAGGCGGTCGACCTGCCGATCGACAAGATCAGCGCGACGGTCTCGCCCAATGCCGACCAGCGCGCCGCGCTCGATGCGCTCGGCAATGCGTCGGTGCAGGCCGCGCAGCTCATCAAGTCCGCCTGCCCGAGCAACGTCGCCTACACGCCGACCGGACGGCTCGCCGCCATGGAGCGCCGCGTGCAGGCGATGGTGCAGGCCGTCGCGCTCATCCGCCCGCCGCTCGACAGGTTCTATGACTCGCTGAGCGACGAGCAGAAGGCACGGCTCAACGCGCTCGGCTTCGGCGATGCGGACCGGGCGCGCGCCACGACGCGCACGTGCGGCCCGAACGCGGCCGCGATCCCGACCTGGCCGCAGGCGCAGATCGAAGCCCGAGTGCGTCCGACGCAGGATCAGCAGGCGCTGCTCGACAAGCTCAAGGATGCGAGCGCCAAGGCCGCCGACATGGTCAAGGCCGCCTGCCCGGGCGCGCCGCCCGCGACGCCGCCGGCTCGCCTCGCCGCCGTCGCCACGCGCGTCGACGCATTGCTCGACGCCGTCAAGCTCGTGCACGCCGCGCTCAACGACTTCTACGGCTCGCTCTCCGACGAGCAGAAGGCGCAGTTCAACGGCATCCCGCCGACGGTGCAGAACGTGCCACCGCATGGGTAGCGTCATTGCGAGCGAAGCGAAGCAACCTCGATCGGCACACTCTGCGGAGCGAGATTGCTTCGGCGCTTCGCGCCTCGCAATGACGGGTGCTATCGTTTTGCCGCGCGCATGCGATCCAGCACGGCCGCCGTCGGCCAGCAGTCGAGCTTGAGCCGGCTCTGCTTCTGGTAGGCGCCGAGCGCAAGGCGCGTCTTCATGCCGGCCTTGCCGTCGAGCTTGTCGGCGTAGAGCCCGAGCGCGGTCAGGCGCTTCTGCATCTCCTCCAGCTGCGCGGTGCGCAGCTGCACCACCGGCTGCCACGGCGCCTCGAACGGCCCGCCGCCGGCGATGAGGTCGGAGAGGTGGCCGACGAACAGCACGTAGAGGTCGGAGAAATTGTATTCCTTGATCGCAAAGTAGTTGTGGAAGATGAGGAAGCCCGGCCCATAGGTGCCGGCCGGCAGGATCAGCGAGGCCGGCTCCGACAGATATTTCGCCGGCGGCTGGCGCCCGTGCGCGAGCGTGAAGCCGGCCGTGAGCCAGTCCGATAGCGGCATCTTGCGGGCGGGATCCGCGATCGTGCAGTCGATGTTCGCGGGCAGGCGCACCTCGTAGGCCCACGGCTTGTCGCGTTCCCAGCCTTCGCCGACGAGTTGCTTGGCGGCCGAGGCGAGCGCGTCCGGCACCGATGTCCAGATGTCGACCTTGCCGTTGTGGTCGAAGTCGACGCCATACTTGTAGTACTCGGACGGCAGGAACTGGGTGAGCCCCATGGCGCCCGCCCATGACGAGCGCATCTCGCTCCTTGGACGCCGTCCTCCAACATCTTGAGCGCGTAGAGGAACTGGTTGCTATAGAAGTCCTTGCGCCGGCCCGTATAGGCCTGCGTCGCAATCATCTGGATCGCGTCGCGCCCGCCGTAATGGGTGGAGTAGTCGCTCTCGCGGCCCCAGATCGCCAGGATGATGGTGCCCGGGACGCCGAACTCGCGCTCGATGCGGGTGAGCGTGTCGTGATGCTCGGCGTAGAGCTTGCGCCCCCGCTCGGCGAGCCGCTTGAAGGAACCTCCTTGAGATAGTCCGCCGGCGTCTGCACGAATTCGGGCTGTCCCGGAGGGCGTTGCGCGCGGCCCGGGATGACGAGATCGGGCAGGCCGAAATCAGGCTCGAGGCCGCGTGTCGCCGCATCGAAGGTGGCGCGCGAGACGCC